>NZ_NGFP01000276.1 GCF_002149035.1 Streptosporangium minutum | reverse complement strand
CGCTCCGGGACAAGGAGCCGGGCATCCAGGTGCGGGTCCTGGACGCCGAGGGCGACCAGAGCCTCACCATGGTCCTGGACGGCGTGGTGGACGTGGCGGTGGCGGTGGAGTATCGCGGCGCCCCGGCGGAGGACGACGGGGATGTGGTCCCCGCTGAAGGCAGGACCGCCGGAGGCGGCGAACACCGTCTCCGACACCGGCACCAGGTCCATCTCCAGCGGCGGGGAGAAGTCCTTCATGCCGTCGACGAACTCGTACCGGATGCGCGCGCGGCCGTCGTCGTCCTGGGCGATGGTGGTGACGACGCCCTCGCGCTTGTAGACGCCCACCAGCGGTGCCATGTCCACCACGGGCGGGTTCGCCGGCGGCCCGAAGGCGTCCGGCATGCGCACCCCGGCCAGTTCGGCCAGCAGTTCCCGGAACAGGTCGGCGTACAGCCGGTCGGTGCCGCCGCCGTTGGCGAGCAGGACGACGGCCACGCCGGCGTGCGGGACGACGCGCAGGTAGGAGTGCTGCGCGACGGCGCTGCCGTCGTGGCCGTAGCCGGGGACGCCCTCCCAGTCGTACAGGGTCCAGCCCAGGCCCCAGCCGTCGGCGCTGACGGTCCACTTGTCCGGGCTGTCGACCTCGCGGTGCCGCATCGCCGCGACGGCGTCGGCGGACAGGACACGGGTGCCGTCGGGGGCGGTGCCGCCGTCCAGGTGCATCTGGACGAACCGGGCGACGTCCCCCGCGGAGATGATGACCCTGCCGTACGGTCCCGCCGAGCGCGGCATCAGGTCCCAGGCCGGGGCCGGGTCGGGGTCGGCTCCCGGTTCTCCCAGGTGGCTCATCGCCACGCGGAAGCGCAGCGCCTCCTCCGGCAGCGTCATCGAGTGCTCCAGCCCGAGCGGGGTGAAGAGCATGTCCTTCAGCGCCTGGTCCCAGGTCTTGCCGGTCAGCACCTCGATGACGCGGCCCAGCACGACGTAACCGAGGCTGCTGTAGGAGATCGCCGTCCCGGGCGGGCAGTCCAGCGCCACCTCTCTGGCGGCCTCGACATACTTGGCCAGGCAGTCGTCACCTCGGCCGGAGTCGTAGGTGAAGTCGCAGGTCAGCCCACCGGTGTGGCTGAGCAGCCGCCGAATGGTGATCGCTTTGGTGGCTTCGGCATCGGGGGTGGCGAACTCCGGCAGCACGCTGACGACCGGCGCGTCCAGGTCCAGGTCGCCGGAGTCGACCAGCCGCATCACCAGGGTGGCGGTGTAGACCTTGGCCAGCGAACCGGACAGGAACACCGAGTCGGTGGTCGCCTCCACTCCTGTCCCACGGTGCAGCAGGCCGCTGGCCAGCTCGTGGATCTCGCCGTCCACCAGTACGGCCAGCGTCGCCCCCGGCACATGGTGGGCGGCGCGAAGCCCGTCGAGCCGGGCCTGCCAGCGGGCGGAGTCGAAAGTCATCGGGGTCTCTCCTCATCGGGTTCCGGGCGACGCGTCCACTGATCGACATGGACGGGGATCCGGGCATGTCGGTGGCGCCGGTGCCGTCGGGCACCGGCTGAGGGGGCGGGGTCGCCCCGGGGATGTTCGATCGGCTACGGGTTGGGGGCCGTCCGGGCGGACGAGGCAGCCGGGAAGATCCTCGGAACAGGCCCTATGAAGAACCCGTCCCGGAGCCGTCGGGCAGCGCGCCTGAGGCGCGCAGGGTGTCGCGGCGGGCGCGCCACTCGGCTGCGAGCGCGGGCATCCGTTCGGTGAGGAAGTCGGCGAAGGCGGCCGCCTCCAGGAGGCGTGCCCTGCGTGTCGAAGGCGCCTCGCCCAGCACCTCGAGCCCGTGCTGCGCCAGCGCGCCGAGCGAGGCGTACTCCGCCTGCTTGTCCACCATCCTCAGCCAGATCGCGGGATGGAGGCCGATACGGTCCACGCGTTCACCGGCGGCGCGCGAGCGCTGGATCCAGGACCACTCCTCAAGCATGGTGACGGCGCCGCTGATGGCGCTACGGCTCGCCCGCAGCGCCTCGCTGAGCTCGGCGATGGTCTGCTGCGGCGGGTCGCAGATGAGGAGCCATCCGGTCACCCGTCCGGTCATCGGCGGCAGGGCGTTCTGCCGCGCGAAATGACGGCCGACCTCGTCGGCGAAGGAGAGCTCAACTTCATAAGCCATATGAAGGACATTACATGGATGACTGAAATGACACAAATCTCTGTCATTTCAGATAATGGGGGTTCCTGGACGCGGAGCCGTGTCCGGCCGGGGCCGTGAGCGCCCCCGGCCGGGACACGGGTTGTCTCCAGGTGGCGACGGGGTCCCCCGGTCGCGAGGCGGGTCACCCCCGGGCGGCGACGAAGGCCTCCACGGCCCGGTCCACGTCCTCGGTGGAGTGCGCCGCCGAGAGCTGGACCCGGATCCGGGCCTTGCCGTGCGGGACCACGGGGTAGGAGAAGCCGATCACGTAGATGCCCTGTTCGAGCAGGCGCTCGGCCATCGCGGAGGCCTCGGCGGCGTCGCCGATCATCACCGGGGCGATGGGGTGGTCGCCGGGCAGGACGTCGAACCCGGCCTCGGTCATCCTGGTGCGGAAGCGCTGGGTGTTGGCGCGCAGCCGCTCGCGAGCCTCGCTGGAGCCGCTGATCAGGTCGAGGACGCGCAGGGAGGCGGCGGCGATCACCGGGGCGAGGGAGTTGGAGAACAGGTAGGGGCGGGAACGCTGGCGGAGCAGCTCGCAGATCTCCTTGCGGGCCGCCACGTAGCCGCCGCTGGCCCCGCCGAGCGCCTTGCCGAGCGTGCCGGTGATGACGTCGACCCGGTCCATCACGCCGTGCAGCTCGGGGGTGCCCCGGCCGTTCGGGCCGACGAAGCCGACCGCGTGCGAGTCGTCCACCATGACCATGGCGTCGTAGCGCTCGGCCAGGTCGCAGATCTCCTCCAGCGGCGCGACGTAGCCGTCCATGGAGAAGACGCCGTCGGTGACGATGAGCCGGCGCCGGGCGTCGGCGGACTCCTTGAGCCGGGCCTCCAGCTCGGCCATGTCACGGTTGGCGTAGCGCAGGCGGCGGGCCTTGGACAGGCGGATGCCGTCGATGATGCTCGCGTGGTTGAGCGCGTCGGAGATCACCGCGTCGCGGTCGTCGAGCAGAGTCTCGAACACCCCGCCGTTGGCGTCGAAGCACGAGCTGTACAGGACGGTGTCCTCCTGGCCGAGGAAGTCCGACAGCCGCGCCTCCAGCTCCTTGTGCACCTCCTGGGTGCCGCAGATGAAGCGGACGGACGCCATGCCGAAGCCCCAGCGGTCCAGGGCGTCCTTGGCGGCGGCCACCACCTCGGGGTGGTCGGCCAGGCCCAGGTAGTTGTTGGCGCAGAAGTTCAGCACATCACCGCCGCCGGCGACGGCGATGCCGGCGCGCTGCGGGGTGGTGATGACCCGCTCGGGCTTGAGCAGCCCGGCGGAGGCGATCTCGTCAAGGGTGGCGCGCAGGTCGTCGCGGACGTTGTCGAACATCAGGCGGTCCAATCCAGGATGATCTTGCCGGTCTTGCCGCTGGCGGCGGTGTCGAAGGCCGCGTCGAAGTCGCGGTAGGAGAAGCGGTCGGTGATGACGGGGGAGAGGTCGAGGCCCTTCTCCAGGAGGACGGACATGGCGTACCACGTCTCGTACATCTCCCTGCCGTAGATGCCCTTGAGCGTGATCATCGAGGTCACGATCGTCGCGAAGTCGACCGCGAACTCCTCGGCGGGCAGCCCGAGCATGGCGATCTTCCCGCCGTGCGTCATGTTGGCGATCATGTCGCGGAGTGCCTGCGGATGCCCGGACATCTCCAGGCCCACGTCGAAGCCCTCGTGCATGCCCAGCTCGTGCAGGCTGTCGGCGACGGACCGCTCGGCGACGTTCAGGGCCAGGCTGACGCCGAGCTTGCGGGCCAGCTCCAGCCGCTCGGGGCTGACGTCGGTGATGACCACGTTGCGGGCGCCCACGTGCGTGGCCACAGCAGCGGCCATCAACCCGATCGGCCCGGCCCCGGTGACCAGCACGTCCTCGCCGACCATCGGGAACGCCAGGGCGGTGTGCACGGCGTTGCCGAACGGGTCGAAGATCGCCGCGACGTCGGGGTCGACCGGCACCCGGTGCACCCAGACGTTGGAGGCCGGAAGCGTCACGTACTCGGCGAAGGCGCCGTCCCGGTTGACGCCGAGCCCGACCGTGTTGCGGCACAGGTGCCGCCGCCCGGCCATGCAGTTGCGGCACTTCCCGCAGACCAGGTGCCCTTCCCCGCTGACCAGGTCACCGGCTGCGATGTCCTCCACGCCGGGCGCCACCTCGACGACCTCGCCGCAGAACTCGTGGCCGACGATGAGCGGCGTCCGCAGCGTCTGCCGCGCCCACGCGTCGAAATTGCGGATGTGCAGATCCGTCCCGCAGATCCCGGTCCGCAGCACCCTGATCAGCACTTCTCCGGGGCCGACGGCAGGCTCGGGCACCTCCGTCAGCCACAGGCCAGGCTCGGCCTTCTCCTTGACCAGCGCTTTCATCACAGATCTCCCCCTCAGCTCCGACCTTACGCACTGTGCCCGGCCGGCTCCGAAGGTGTCCATCGCGGTTTTCTTAACCCCGCCCACAGCGCTGCTTCACGCTCGGCGCGGACAGGCGGCACAGGCCCTCCGGAGGGACGCCTGCCCGGATGTCCCGCCGGATCACCTGCGAGCGGGAACAGGGGCCGGAAGGTCGCCTGCGATCCCCGGGAGCGGGGGCCCTACGGCATGCCCGTCGCACCTCGGACGCGGGCCGTACGGCATGCCCGTCGGACCTCGGACGCGGGCCGTACGGCGTGCCCGCCAAGCCTTGGACGCGGGCCGTACGGCGTGCGGGCCGTACGGGGTCAGGAGGTGCGGTGGCGGTTCTCCTGAAGGTCGGCGAGAGGATCGGCGGTGTGGGCGGCGGGGCCGAGCTGGCGGGGGCCCGCGTCGACGTCGGCGGCCTCGGCCACCGCCTCGGCCGCGGCCTGCTCCGCCTGGGCCGTCTCCCTGGCGGCCGCCTCGCTGATCGCGGGGGCCTCGTGGCGGGTCGCCGGCGACTGGGGCAGTGACTCGGTGAAGGCCTTGGAGACGCCCTGGAGGGCGGAGGTGACCTCGCTGGGGATCACCCAGAACGTGTTGCCCTGGCCCTTGGCCAGCTCCGGCAGCACCTGCAGATACTGGTAGGCCAGCAGCTTGGGGTCCGGGTCGTTGCGGTGGACCGCCTGGAAGACCTCGTCGATGGCCTGGGACTGGCCCTGGGCCTTGAGGATCGCGGCGCTCCGGTCGCCCTCGGCGCGCAGGATCGCGCTCTGCTTGTCACCCTCGGCGGTGAGGATCTGGGACTGCCGCTGGCCCTCGGCGTTGAGGATCGCGGCGCGCTTGTCGCGCTCGGCGCGCATCTGCTTCTCCATCGCCTCCTTGATGCTCTTGGGCGGGTCGATCGCCTTGATCTCCACCCGGTTGACCCTGATGCCCCACTTGCCGGTCGCCTCGTCCAGCACGCCGCGGAGCTGGCTGTTGATCGTGTCGCGCGAGGTGAGCGTCATCTCCAGGTCCAGCGAGCCGACGACGTTGCGCAGGGTGGTGACCGTGAGCTGCTCGACGGCCTGGATGTAGTTGGCGATCTCGTAGGCGGCCGCCCGGGGGTCGGTGACCTGGAAATACAGAACGGTGTCGATCTCGACGACGAGGTTGTCCTCGGTGATCACCGGCTGCGGGCGGAAGGAGACCACCTGCTCGCGGAGGTCGATCATCGGGTAGACCCGGTCGATGTAGGGGATCACGAAGTTCAGGCCCGGCTTGAGGGTGCTGTGGTAGCGGCCGAGCCGCTCCACGTTGCGGGCCCGTGCCTGGGGCACGATGCGGACCGAGCGGATCACGGTCAACACGGCGAACAGGACGACGAGCAGACCGGCGATCAACAGTGCATCCATGCTCACTCCCGGGGATATACGAGCGCGGTGGCGCCCTCGATCTCGATGACGTCGACGACTGCTCCCGCCGGGATCACCAGCGTCTCGTCGTAGGCCCTGGCCGACCACTCCTCGCCGCCGATCTGCACCCGGCCGTCCCGGCCGGTCACCTCCCGCACCACATAGGCGGGCTTGCCGACGAGGGCCTGGATCCCGAACCGCTGTTTCGAGGGCGTCTGTCTGAGCTGGCGTCTGGCGATGGGCCGGACCACGAACACCCCCGCGGCCAGTGCGCCGGTGAACACCAGGAGTTGGAGGGGGACCGGAAGGCCGATGACGGCGGCGAGGCCGGCGAACAGGGCTGCGCCGCCGAGCAGGCCCAGAGCGGTGGTCAGGGTGAAGATCTCGGCGATGCCCAGCACCACCGCGAGAATCAACCAGATCACCCAGTCGTCCATGCTCCGGCCCTCCTACCTTGTTAAACGGGGCGGATGCCCGGGAGGTTCCCTCCCCTACCGTATGTCGTTATCTGGCGGAGTGTCAGGGGGCATCAGAGGCTGCGGCGGTTCGGCGGCGTGCAGGGCGCTGCCGCTGAGCCACTCCTCCCAGGACCGCTGCCAGTAGCCCCAGCCGTTGTCCCAGCGGAGCTCGCGGTCGGTGCCCCGGATGACGACCGGGTCGCCACGCAGGGAGCTGTCGAAGAACCAGGCGGCCTGGTCGGGCCGGGCGTTGACGCAGCCGTGGCTGACGTTCTGCCTGCCCTGCGCCCACAGGTTGTTCTTGGCGTGGACGTACTCGCCGCTGTTGGAGATCCGGACCGCGTGGTCGATCATGACGTCGTAGAAGCCCGGTTCGCCCTTCTCGCGGCCGGGGGAGACCATGCGGACCGGGCTGGCCTTGTCCATGGTCAGGTGGACGCCGCTCGTCGTGGTGTATTCCTCGGTGGTGGCCATGCCGGCGCTGATGGCCATCCGCTGGACCGTCCTGCCGTCCCGTACGACCCGCATCCGGTGGGTCCGGGTGTCGATGAAGCTGACCTGCCCCCGGCCGATGGCGAAGGGCACCGTGTGGTCGGCCGTGCCGTAGGTGTCCCTGGACGCGCGGACCCCGGCCAGGTGCGCGGTGAAGGAGACCCGCTGCCGGGCCGGCCAGTCGCGGCGGGGGCGGTAGATCACCTCGGTGTCGCTCACCCAGTGCCAGGCGCCCTCGACCGGCTTGGTGGAGCGGACCTCCAGGGCCTTCTCGACGGCCGCCCTGTCCTCAACCGGGACGGTGAAGTCCACGATGATCGGCATGCCGACGCCCACGGTCTCGCCCGGCTCGGGGGTGACGGAGGCGACCTGGAAGGTCCGGGCGGGCGCGAGCGTGCGGAACCTGCCGTAGGTGGTCGTCGTGGCGCCGTCCCCGCCCGCCGCGGTGACCTTGACGATGTACTCCTGGTCGGGGGTCAGGGTCCAGTCCGAGCGCCAGGCGGACCGGGTGCCGTCGAACCGGCCCGGCACCGGGGCGCCGCCCCCGTAGGCGGTCACCCCGGTCAGCGTGCCCGTGGTGGCCCGGACGACCAGGCCCCGGCGGGTGCCGGCCCGCACGGAGTCCGGGGAGGGGGAGATCTTCACTCTCGGCGCCGCCGTCGCCGTCGGATGGTCGCCTCCGGCCACGACCGACGAGCAGCCCGTGATGGCGAGCGGGAGGAGGACGATCGGGAGACATCCCGCGGCGCGTCGCATCTGTTCCTGCCTCCGGGGTCCGTGAATGGCCGTGACCCCACATTAGCGACGAGTGATCATGGGGTCACGTGAGGTCACGCGGCGGGCCTGCGGCGGGCCTACCGTGCGGGCAGGATGGTTCCCGACACCTCGCCCAGGGTGATCACGGTCCCGCCGGGGCCGGGAGCGGACGCGGTGATCGTGACGGTGTCGCCGTCCTCCAGGAAGGTCCTGGCCGAGCCGTCGGGCAGTTTGAGGGGTTCGGTGCCGTTCCAGGTCAGCTCGATCAGCGATCCCCGCTCGTCCTGCCCGCCGCCGGAGACCGTGCCGCTGGCGTAGAGGTCCCCGGTGCGCAGGCGGGCGCCGTTGACGGTCATGTGGGCGAGCATCTGGTCGGGCGTCCAGTACATGTCCCGGTACGGCGGGCGGGAGACGACCTCGCCGTTCAGCGAGACCTCCAGCGTCAGGTCGAGGCCCCACGGCTCCCGGCGGCGCAGGTAGTCCAGCGGCTCGGGGTCCTGCGGCCGGCCCGGCAGGCGGGCCTGCGACAGGGCCGCGAGCGGGGTGACCCACGGTGACACCGAGGTGGCGAAGGACTTGCCGAGGAACGGCCCCAGCGGGACGTACTCCCACGCCTGGATGTCGCGGGCGCTCCAGTCGTTGACCAGCGTCACGCCGAACACGTGGTCCTCGAACCGGCCGGCCCGCTCGCCGAGGGCCGTCGGCGAGCCGACCACGAAGCCGAGCTCCGCCTCGATGTCCAGCTTGGCCGAGGGGCCGAAGACCCCGGCGCCGCGCTGCCCGGACGGCCGCGTGATCGGCGTGCCGGACGTCACGACGGTCCCGGCCCGGCCGTGGTAGCCGACCGGCAGGTGCCGCCAGTTCGGCTTCAGCGGCTCCTCGTCGGGGCGGAACATCCGGCCGAGGTTGGAGGCGTGCTCCAGCGAGCAGTAGAAGTCGACGTAGTCGGCCACCTCGATCGGCAGGTGCAGCGTGACCCGGTCCAGCGGGATCAGGTGCGCGTCGATCGCGGCCCGGTCGGTGCCCAGCTTGTTCTGGATCACCGCCCGGGTGGCCTGCCACGCGGCCGAGCCCCTGGCCATGAAGGCGTTGAGCGAGCCGGTGGCGAACACCTCGTCGTGCAGGGCGCCGGCGAGGTCGACCACGTGCTCGCCGTACCGCACGCCGACGCGCGGGGTCTCTCCCTCGTGCCGGGAGAAGACTCCGTAGGGCAGGTGTTCCAGGCCCCAAGACATCACACGTTCTCCTCTGCGTCGGCGGTCGTGCCGATGATCAGGCCGAGGGCCAGCAGGTCCTCGATCGGGGTGCTCGTGCTGCACGAGCCGTAGGACACCAGCAGCCTCCTGGCGCGCCCGGCGGTGCCGTCCGGTACGGCCCGCGCCAGCCGTACCAGCTCGCCCACGTCCGTCGAGCGCAGCACCGGCACCGGGTCCCGGCCCTCCACGGCCGCGCAGACCGCCAGGACCAGGTTGAGGAAGCCGTGCCGGTCGGCGCCCAGCGCCGGGTGGAAGTGGCGGACCGCGTTGTGCAGCCCCGCGGTCGCCTTGAACGGGATGTCGCGTCCGGCGCAGTAGGCGATGAAGGAGCCCAGGTCCTGGGCGCTGGGGAAGGCGGCCGCGGTCAGCCCGCCGCACCTGACCTTCAGCCCGACTCCGGGCGGCACGTCCACGGGGAGCTGGGCGGCGGTGACCTCGACGAACTGGCGGGCCGGGAGGTCCAGGGCGACGGGCCGGCCGCCCGGCACCTCGACCAGTTCGACGGCGAGGTCGGCGAGGTCGGCGGGCCGCGGGACGTCCGGGGTGTCGAGGATCAGCCCGAGCCTGATCGGGAAGTCCAGGTGGGCGCGGAGCTCCGGCAGGCGGCTGGCCGGGCAGAGGAAGCGGTGGGTGAGCACGGGGCTGCCCCCGGCCAGGTCGGCCCGGTGCCGCCGCAGGGCCTCGGCCATCGGCAGCGCGGTGGGCGGGAACAGCCCGGCGTCGTCGACGAGGGAGTGGAAGAGCGTCATCGCGCCCAGGTCCACGCGTAGGCGGGGTCCTCGACCGACAGGCCGGCGGGGCCCAGGTCGAGCGGGCGGAAGGTGTCGACCATCACGGCCAGCTCGCTCGTCTCGGTGTGCCCCTGCCGTACGGCCTCGATGACGGCCTCGACGGCGCCCGGCTGCGGGCCGTGGGTGAACCCGGCGGGGTGCAGTGAGATCGAGCCGACGTCGATGCCCGAGCCCTTGCGCGCGGTGTAGTCGCCGCCCGCGTAGAACATCAGCTCGTCGGAGTCGACGTTGTGGTGGTTGTAGGGGATCGGGACGGCGTCGGGGTGGAAGTCCAGCGGCCGGGGGCAGAACGAGCAGATCACGAAGTTCGGGCCCTCGAAGGTCTGGTGCACCGGCGGCGGGGCGTGGGTGCGCTTCACGATGGGCTCGAAGTCGTTGATGTTGAAGGCGTAGGGGTAGAGGCAGCCGTCCCAGCCGACCACGTCGAAGGGGTGGTTACGGTAGACCAGCCGGGTCAGCCCGCCGCGCGTGCGGACCAGCACCGGCACCTCCTCGCCCTCGACGGTCAGCGTCTCCTGCGGGGTGCGAAGGTCGCGCTCGCAGTAGGGGGCGTGCTCCAGGAACTGGCCGTGGGTGGACAGGTAGCGCTTGGGCGGCCGGATGTGCCCCGCCGCCTCGATCGCGAAGGCCGTGACGCGCCCCCGGGGGACCCAGCGGTGGATCGTCCCGGTGGGGATGACGACGTAGTCGCCCTCGCCGGCCTCGATCGCGCCGTAGGTCGACTCGAACCTGACCCGGCCACTGGCGATGTAGACGCACTCGTCGCCCATGGAGTTGCGGTACAGCTCGCTGGGGGTCTCGCTCGCGGCGTACGACATGCGGACGTCGGCGTTGCCCGCCAGCAGCCCGCGCCCGGTGACCAGGTCGCCGCCCACCGGCAGGTCCTGGGTGCGGAAGTGGCGGGGGGAGAGGGGCAGGTTGGGAGTCAGTGCCGTGGCCGTCGTGGGCTCCACCGCCTCGGCCTTGATGATCGCCGTGGGGAGGTGGCGGTGGTAGAGCAGGGACGAGTCGCTGGAGAACCCCTCCTCGCCCATCAGCTCCTCGGCGTACAGCCCACCGTCGGGCCGCCGGAACTGCACGTGTCGCTTGCGGGGGACCTCGCCCACGACGCGGTAGTACGGCATCCGCTTCTCCCCAGCCTGTCCGATTAACGGACGTCAGTGTCCTTTATACGAACAACCATCTTTCACCAGGGCGGGGATGTCAACCAGGGGCGCTGCCCCGGTGCCGGTTCTCGGCGCACCTGATCCAGCCTCCGCCGTACGGCTGCGCTGTCGGTTCCCTGGATGACCTCGGCCCCACCGGCCGGTACCTGCGTGATGACGATGTCGAGGTCGGCCCGTCGCCTGCCTCAGGCGGATGCGGCCTCCCAGACGAACCCGTCCGGGTCGGTGAAGGTCCCGGCATCGCCGCCGATTGCGATCCGGTGCGATCCGATGCCCTCCTGGGAGACGCCGATGTCCTTGGCGAGGGCGCGGCGCGGGTAGAGCGCCAGCGTGACGGCCGACGCCGGGGTGTCGAACTCGACGTACTTGCCGCCGAAGCTCTTGGCCACGGCCAGGCCGCGGTCGACGTAGAACCGCTTGCTCGCCTTGACGTCCGCCACGCCCAACAGGAGCGCGACCTGGTCGATGTGCCGGGTGGCGGGGCCGGTGTCCTTCTTCTTCGAGGTGGCGATCTTGCAGATCGTCCCGTCCGGGGCGCGTACGACGCCGCCGTAGCCCCAGAACCCCTTCGTGGCGGGCTTCAGCGTCGTGGCGCCGGCGTCGAGGGCGGCGCCGATGAGGGCGTCGACGTTGCCCGGCTGGGACACCACGAGTGACAGCGCGAATCCACGGAAGCCGGTCGTCGGCGCATCCGAGGCGCGTACGTTCACGTAAGAGCCCAGACCGAAGGCGTTGTAGAAGGCGTCCGCGGCCGTGGGGTCGGGAACTTCCAGGGTGACGGATTCGAAGGAGGTCATGGCAGGTCCTTTGAGTGAGGTGGGGTTGTCGTCTTGTCGGCGGCCGCTACGCGGCGGACATGGCAGGGGGCAGGGGCAGGCGGCGCTCAGCGGTCCTGCAGGAGCCCCAGGACGTTGCCGTCGGGGTCGGTGACGGTGGCCACCAGGCGGCCGCTACCGACGTCGTGCGCGGCCTCCTGCACGGTGGCCCCCGCGGCGATCAGCTCGGCCAGCTTCGCCTCGATGTCCGGTACGTGCCAGTAGGCCACCGGGGAGGTCATGCCCTGCGGTCCACCGCCGGGCACCAGTCCGATGTGCTGGCCCTCGGCCTCGAAGCCGACGTAGTAAGGAGAGTCGGTCTGCGGCGCGATACCGAGCAGGGCCGCGTACACCGCCTTGGCCTTCGCCAGGTCGGACACGGGGTGCAGCACGGTCTTGATTCCCTGGGGGGAAGAGCCGGTCATGGTCGCTCCTGTGGTGGTGGGCCTCGTCGACCCGCTGTTTGCGTGTTCACAGCTTCGCTTCCGGCCTGACCGGGCCGCATCCGTG
>NZ_NGFP01000275.1 GCF_002149035.1 Streptosporangium minutum | reverse complement strand
GCCCACCCGGCTGCGCATCATCCCCGTGACGTCGATGAACATCCGGCCGGCCGCCTCGGCGAACTGGGGCGCCCCGTCCAATCGGTCGGTGACCGGGGCGCCCAGCAGGGCGGCGGCCGACGACGACAGCAGGCGGAAGGCCGACATGCCCATCGGGGTGATCGGCGCGTAGACGCCCTGGGCCACGCTGAAGGAGAAGTAGATCCGCGCGCCGCCCGGCTCCCCGCCGGCCAGGCCGGAGTCTCCTGGTCCTACGTGATCACCGGAGCCTTCCGGCCCTGCGTGGCCGCCGGAGTCTCCCGGTCCTGCGTGATCACCGGAGCCTCCCGGCCCTCCGTGGCCGGGGCGGAGGCGGGTGGGCCGGTCCGTCCGGCGACCGGCCCCGGCGACCCCGGAGCCCGCTCCGGCCGGACGCGCGTGCCGGGGGATCGGGAAGAGGGTGGTGATCGGCCGCGACTGGGTCAGCCAGAGGGCGCCGCCGGCGTCGACGGCCCACTCGGTGTCCTGCGGGGAGCCGTAGTGGTCCTCGACCCGGCCACCGAGCTCGGCCAGTGCTCGGATCTGGGCGTCGGTGAGGCAGGCGCCCGCCACGCCCGCCACGTCGGTCTCGACGTGCTCGACGCCGCCGCCGGGCAGGGACCGTACGGCCAGCCGCTTGTCGCCCAGCCGCCGCTCGGTGATCCGCCCGGTGGCGGTGTCCACCACGAAGTGGTCGGGATTGACCGCGCCGGACACCACGGCCTCGCCGAGTCCGGGGCTCGCGTCGATGACCGCCTCGTGCCGTCGTCCGGTGACCGGGTTGGCGGTGAACATCACCCCGGCGACCTCCGACTGGACCATTTCCTGGATCACGACGGCCGCCAGCACGGCCCGGTGGTCGATGCCGTTGGCGGCACGGTAGGCCACGGCCCGGTCGGACCAGAGCGAGGCCCAGCAGCGCCGGACCGCGTCCAGCACGGCGTCGGCGCCGATCACGTTGAGGTAGGTGTCCTGCTGACCGGCGAAGCTGGCGTGCGGCAGGTCCTCGGCGGTGGCCGAGGAGCGGACCGCGACGGGGCCGTGCGCGCTCCGCCGTACGGCGTCGGCGATGTCGGCGGGCACCGGGGCGGAGATCACGAGCTCGCGGGCCCGGCCGGCCAGCTCGTTCAGAGCCCGGATCTCCCCGGCGGCCGTGACGGCGAGGGCGTCGAGCACATCCTCCAGCCCGGCCTGCTCGGTGACCCGCCGGTAGGCCTCGGTGGTGACGCAGAGCCCCGGGGGGACGGGGAGGCCGGCGGCGGTGAGCACGCCGAGGTTCGCGGCCTTGCCGCCGACGATGGGCAGCATCCCCGCATCGATGTCATCGAATTTCAGGATCAGTGGGGTGTCGTACATCGGCGCGTCTCCTTGCATCCCCGCAACCAATGCGGGTCCGTAACGGTAAGCCGGGCCATCCAGAAAGTCAACAAGTGATGAAATTAGCGGCGAGGCTCACTCGGTCCCGGTTCTGGCGGCGGTGTACGGCGGCGCACCGTCTGCCGCGTGGCGGTGTGCGGGCGGCGGTCATGTGTCCGGGAGGCACGGCCGGAGATCCGGGTTCCTCGGCGGCCGCCAGGTACGGAGACGGCGACGGCGCCGGCCGTGGTGAGGCCGGCGCCGCCGCCGTGGCATGGAGTGCGCGTTCGGATGGAGTGCGCGTTCGGGAGGCTAGTCCTTAGTTGCCCCATCCGAGGAGCCAGACCTGGCCGTTCGCGTCATAGCGGTTCTTCTGCCACGGGTGTATCCGTGCGGAGCACACGCCCGTGTAGGAGTTGTAGGACGTGCAGAAATGCCACTTGTCCGTGACGTCCCAGACGTTCCAGCCCAGCCCGTAGCCCTGGATGTTCTGGCAGCCCTCGTACCTGCGGGTGGGCCCGCTCGTGCTCCCGGTGCAGCTCGCCGAGGTGTATGTGATCTGGGCGCCGTCGCCGCACCACGTGTGGTAGGCGATTCCCGCGTAAGTGGCGGAACCGGATTCCGTCTCCAGATACCAGCAGCCTGACGTGTAGGTCCTGCTGCCGGCCTTGGCGGGTTTCTTGACGGGAGGGGGAACGCTCGCGGCGAATTTACCCTGAGAGCCGTCGATCAGGGTGGGGGCCGTCTCCTTCTGGCGGGACATGTCGATGTACTGGGCCAGCCCCTTCCTGCGGATCTCGTCGGCCGTCAGGGCGCGAGCCTTGGGCTTGGGGGGCGGCTCCGCGGCCGAGAGCTGAGGTGCGGGCGAGATGTCCGGGATGCTGGTCTGCGCGGAGGAGGAAGCCCCGAGGCTCACGACGGCAGCCGCTGCGAAGGCGCAGCTCACCGCGGCTCGGACAGATCGTCTCATCAATGGCATACGGCATGCTCCTATGCGAAATGGTGTACCACGGGCGGGGCTCGTGGTAATTCCCGTCCGTGGCGCGATCTTGAAGGCGTAGGCAATATATAGAACCCCTTTTCGCGGAGTGGAGAATCTGGTTTTAGCGAGAGTAAACGAAAGTTTCCCCATTTGGGCGATTGAAGATCTTGCGTGTCGCGGGCGTATGTGAATCCAAATCCTTTGCCGGGCTGCTCCGGCACTCCGTCCCACTTGTGCGGAGCGGGATTCCAGCGGGCCGGGACGGCTTTTTTCCAGCCGGTGTGCGCGCGTTTCCCGCGCATTCCAGGCCGTAATGGAGACCGCAGCCTGGCCGCGCCCCCCGGCCGGTCCGCACAGGGCCCCGTGCCTGAGAGCGGCGCGGGATCGGCCGGCGGGGCCTGCCGCCCTACTCCTCGATGGTGATCCCCATGGCACTCGCCAGGCTGTAGACCAGCCCCTGGGCGTCCCGGCTCCTGATGGTCACACCCCTGAGGCTGGTCACGCCGCCGATCCCCAGCAGCACGCAGTCGGCGAACCGCGCCCCCTCCATCTCCGCGCCGGAGAACTGGGCGCCGGTCAGGTTGCAGCGCTCGAACCGGACCCCCTTCAGATCGGCGTTCTGGAAGTTCGCCTCCGGGAGGGCGCAGTCGCGGAAGACGGCGTTCTTGAAGGTGGAGAACCGGAACCCCGTCAGGTCGGCGCGGCAGGCGTCGAACGTCACGTCCTTGAACCCGCACTCGGACCACGTCATGCCGGTCAGCCGGCTGGCGGACACCCGGGCGCGGTGCATCGACGACGCCCTGGCCGCCATGCCCGACAGGTCGCAGCGCTCCAGCTCCACGTTGGAGAAGCCGCCCCGGCGCATCGCCGTACCCGACAGGCGCGTGTCGACGAACCGGCAGCCCTCGAACTCGACCGCGTCCGCGTCGCGGGACGACAGGTCGACGCCTCTGAACTCCATCGACTTGTAGACGCCGTCATCCTCAAGATCGTGGTCGAAGAGCTCCACGGCGGCGAGCGACGCCGCGAGCCTGGGGGAGCGGGGTTCCTTCGGCCGCGGTGGTCCGGCGGCAGGGGTGCGAGAAGGCATGCGGGGGAGCCTAGTCAGGTCGCGGGCCGTGAGCCGCTCATTGGAACGGGAGAGGGAATCGGATAGGAAGGGATCCATGACTACCGAGCAGACGTTCGTCATCGTCGGAGCGGGCCTGGCCGGGGCGAAGGCCGCGCAGTCCCTGCGGGAGGAGGGCTTCACGGGCGGGATCACGCTGATCGGGGCCGAGACCGAACGCCCGTACGAGCGGCCCCCGCTCTCCAAGGGCTATCTGCTCGGCAAGGAGGAGAAGGCCAAGGCCTACGTCCACGACGAGGGCTGGTACGCCGCCAACTCCGTGGAACTCCTGCTCGGACGCCGCGTGACCGGCCTCGACCGGGCCGGTCACCAGGTGGAGCTCGACGACGGACGGCGGCTGGGATACGCCAAGCTGCTGCTCGCCCCCGGCGCGTCCCCGCGCCGCCTCGACGTGCCCGGCGCGGACCTGGACGGCGTGCACTACCTGCGCGGCCTCGGAGACTCCGAGCGGTTGCGCGATGCCATCGGCGGCGGGGGCAGGGTCGTCGTCGTGGGAGCCGGGTGGATCGGGCTGGAGACCGCGGCCGCCGCCCGCGGATACGGCTGCGAGGTGACCGTCGTCGAGTCCCAGCCGGTGCCGCTGCGGGCGGCGCTCGGTCCTGAGATGGGCGCCTTCTTCGCCGACGTGCACCGCCGGCAGGGCGTCGACGTACGGCTCGGCCTGGGGGTGACCGGGTTCCTCGGCGCCGGGCGCGTCCGGGCGGTGGCGACCGGCGACGGCGGGGAGATCCCGGCCGACGTGGTGATCGTCGGTGTCGGCGTGCGCCCCCGCACCGAACTCGCCGAGCGGGCGGGCCTGGCCGTCGACGACGGGATCGTCGTCGACGCGTCCCTGCGCACCGAGGACCCCGACGTCTACGCCGCCGGTGATGTGGCCGGCGCCTTCAACCCGCTGTACGGCACCCGGATCCGCGTCGAGCACTGGGCCAACGCGCTCAACGGGGGACTGGCCGCCGGCAGGTCCATGCTCGGCCAGAAGGTCGTCTACGACCGGCCGCCGTACTTCTTCACCGACCAGTACGACGTCGGCATGGAGTTCTCCGGCTGGTTCGCGCCGGGCGGCTACGACTCCGTCGTGGTCCGCGGGGACCTGGAGGCGCGGGCCTTCCACGCCTTCTGGCTCTCCGGCGGCCGTGTCGTGGCGGGAATGCACGTCAACCAGTGGGACGAGGGCATCGCGCCGGCGCAGGAGCTGATCCGCGCCGGCGTGCGGGTCGACCCCGACCGGCTCGCCGATCCCTCGGTGCCGCTGGCCGGTCTCACGGAGGGCTGACCGGTGACCGCGCGACCTCTGCCGGGGCCGTCAGGCATCCGCCCCCGGCAGGTCCCGGGCGCGGTCCGATCGCGGCCACGGCGACGGTGACCGGTGGGGCGGTGGCCGCTCGGCGTGCGGATGCGGCCCCACTGCGGCCCCGCTGCGGCCCTACTGCGGTCCCACTGCGCGCTCACTTCGAGTCCGATTCGTGGCTTAAGATGGATGATTGTTGTGTTCTGAACGAATACATGCAATGACCGCACGGCGGCCGCTATGAGCGGTATCTACCCCGGTCGAAGCCCACCATGACGGTGCGCTCCCGGACCGGGCAGCGCTCCGTCTGGACTCGGACGGAGACTGATGAAGTCCTACCTTGCCGTGCTCGGTTCCCCCGGCGCCTGGCGTTTCCTCGTTCCCGCGTTCCTCGCGCGCCTGCCGTACGCCATGTTGCAGCTCGGCATCCTCCTGCTCGTGCAGTGGTCCACGGGCTCGTACGGCGCCGCCGGGATCGCCGCCGCTGCCGCCGCGGTGGCGCAGGCGCTGGTCGGCCCGCAGACCGGACGGCTCGCCGACCGGTACGGCCAGCCGAGGGTGCTCGTCCCGCAGGTCGTCCTGCACGCCGCCGCGCTGGGCGTCCTGCTGGCGCTCGCCTCGGCGCACGCCCCGGCCGTCCCGCTGGTGGTCTTCTCGGCACTGGCGGGTGCCTCGATGCCGCAGGTCGGCTCGATGGTCCGGGCCCGCTGGGCACACCTGCTGGGCCGCTCGGAGAGGCTGGGCACCGCCTTCGCCGTCGAGTCCATCACCGACGAGCTGACCTTCACTCTGGCCCCGGTGCTGCTGGTGGCCGTCTCGACCGGGTTCTCGCCCGTCTGGGCGCTGCTGGCGGCACTGGTCATGGTCGTGCTGGGAACGCTGGTGTTCGCCGTGGTCCGCAGGGGCGCCCCCGAGCCGATGCCGGTCCGGGTCCGCTCCCAGGGCGGCGTGCTCCGGCTGCGCGGTGTGGCCGTGCTGGCGGTGGCCTTCGTCGCGCTCGGCACCGTCTTCGGCAGCCTCCAGGTCGGCATCACCTCTTACACCGCCGCGCTCGGCCAGGCCGCCGCGGCCGGGCCGATCTACGCGTCCTTCTCCGGAGCCAGCTTCGTCGGAGGCATCCTCTACGGCGTCGTCCGCTGGCGGATCGGCGCCCCGGTCCGGCTGGCGGCCACCGTCGGCCTGCTCTGCGCGACGACGGCCGCCCTGACGCTCGCCGGTTCCATCCCCCTGCTGTACGGCGGGGCGGCCATGGCCGGGTTCGTCATCGCCCCCGCCGTCATCACCGGCTACACCCTGGTCGAGACCCTGATCCCCGCCGAGGTCAGGACCGAGGCCTTCACCTGGCTCAACGGATCGATCGGCCTGGGCATCGCCACCGGCGCGGCCGTCGCCGGCCAGCTCGTGGACCGCTCCGGAGCGGCCCTGGCCTTCCTGGTCCCGCCGGTCACCACCGGCCTGGCCGCGCTGCTGGTGCTGCTCTTCCTGCGCAGGCTGCGCCCGGGAACGGGCGTGGCCGAGGCCCGCCGGCCGGTCACGGTCCCCTGAGGCCGGGGCCCGCCGGCGGGCGCGCGGCAGGGGCCGGCGAGAGGACGCCGTTTGGTCCAGGGTACCCCCCCGGGTATATTGGCCGCATGGAGATGAGTGAGTTGATGGTCGGTGACGCGGTGACCCGCCTGCGACGGGCCCATGGGCAGCTGGCCGGCGTGATCGGGATGATCGAGGCCGGCGAGGACTGCTCGAAGGTGCTCACTCAGCTCGCGGCCGTCTCCAAGGCGCTGGACCGCGCGGGGTTCAAGATCGTCGCCAGCGGGATGCGTCACTGCCAGGCCGCCCAGGCTCGCGGCGAGGAGGCCCCGATGAGCGTCGAGGAGCTGGAGAAGCTCTTCCTGTCCCTGGCGTAAGGGGCGGGTCTGCGGCTTGCCGTGGACGGCGGACGGCATGGGCCCGTGGCGTCGACCCGGCGTCGTGTTCCCGTGTCTCCTGTATACCCCCGGGGGTATACAGCTCTCGCGGGGAAGGTCGCGGTGCTGGTCGAGGGGTGTGGGGGTCCTTCCCGTCACGCCCGTCGCGCCGGCCTCGGGCGGCCTCACGCCACGCGGTTCGCTCGGGAGGCCGCCGCCGCAGAGCCGTGCCCGCCCTCCGGTTCGGGGGGTTGGGAGGGGTGCACCTCTGTCTTCCATATACCCCCCGGGGTATTTTTATCTGATTGAAAGGACTCCCGATGGAGATCATCTCGTTCCGCACCCCCGGCCTGGGGGACCAGAGCTACCTGCTCACCCACGAGGGCCGCGGCATCCTCGTCGACCCCCAGCGCGACATCGACCGCTTCGTGGCCAAGGCCGCCGAGCGGGATGTGGAGCTGCGGTTCGTGCTGGAGACCCATCTGCACAACGACTACGTCTCCGGCGGAGAGCAGGCCGCGCTCGCCACGGGCGCGCAGCTGGTGCTTCCCGCCGCAGCCGCCGCGGCCTACCCGCACACCCCCGCCTTCCACATGGAGGACATCCCCGGCGGGCGGGGGCTGAGCATCCGTCCGATCCACACCCCGGGCCACACCCCCGAGCACACGAGCTACCTGGTGCTCGTCGACGGCGAGCCGGTCGCGGTGTTCTCCGGTGGCAGCCTGCTGGTCTCCTCGGCCGGACGCCCGGACCTGCTGGGCCCTGAGCGGGCCCGCACCCTCGCCAGGCTGCAGCACGGCTCGCTGCACCGCCTGGCCGGCCTGCCCGGCGGGGTGGAGCTGCTGCCCACCCACGGGGAGGGATCGTTCTGCACCTCCACCGGCGCCGGCCGCTACACCTCCACCATCGCCGAGGAGGTGGCCGGCAATCCGCTGCTGGCCATCGGCGACGCCGAGGCCTTCGCCGATGAGCTGCTCGCCGCCCCGATGCCGATTCCGGCGTTCTATCCGTACATGGGGCCGGCCAACACCATGGGCGTGCCGCCGATGCCGTCCCTGGCCGTGCCCACGCTGAGCGTCGAGGATCTGGCCGACCAGCCCGAGGACACCCGCGTGGTGGACATCCGCCCGCGTGCCCGGCAGGCCGGCGGCCTGCTCCCCGGGGCGGTCGGGATCGAGCTGGACACCGACTTCGGCAGCTGGGCGGGCTGGCTGCTGCCCTACCGGGCGCCCCTGGTCCTGGTGGCCGACCCCGGCCAGGACGTCGCCGAGGCCGTCACCCAGCTCGCCCGGATCGGCGTCGACACCGTGCGCGGCGTCGTCACCGACCCCGGCCCGGCCGCCGACCAGACCTTCGAGCTGCTGGACCTGCCCGCCTTCACCGCCCGGCTGGCCCGGCCCGGCGCCCAGCTGCTGGATGTGCGGATGCCCGCTGAGCACGCCGCCGCCGCGCTGCCCGGCGCGGTCCACCGCTTCCTGGCCGACCTGGCCGTTCACGGGGTCCCCGCCGAGCTGGACGCCTCCCGGCCGGTCCTGGTCGCCTGCGGCTCCGGCCGCCGCGCGAGCATCGCCGCCGGCCTGCTGCTGGCCGCCGGCTACCGGCCGGTCGTGCTGACCGGCGCCGGCGTCACCGACCTGCTCCGGCACCGGGCCGCGGACTGACCCGCCCCGGCATCGGGCCGCCGCCCGACCTGCCCCTGCGGGCCGGTCACCGACCTGGTCCGCCCCCGGCCGCCGCCTGACCTGCCCCCGCCGGTCGGCCATCATCCCGATCCGGCCGCCTCCACCCGCTCCCGAAGAACAGGATTCTCCTGATCATGAGTATGAAGACCAGTGTCGACGTGCCCGCCGCCCGCGCTCTGATCGCGGCCGACCCCGGCGTGCTCGTCGTCGATGTGCGCACTCCCGGTGAGTTCGGCTCCGCCCACATCCCCGGCGCCGTCAACCTGCCCCTGGACCAGGTGGACGCGCACCTGCGGCGCATCGTCGCCGACGCCGGCGGCACGATGCTGCTGATCTGCCAGTCCGGTGGCCGGGCCACCCGGGCGCACACCGCGCTGACCCGCGCCGGCCTGACCGACGTGGTGGTGCTGGAGGGCGGGATGAACGCCTGGACCGGTGCCGGTGCCCCCACCGCCTCCGCGGCATGTCCGATTCCCGGGACCCGGGCCCAGAGCTGGGGGCTGGAGCGCCAGGTGCGCCTGGTTGCCGGCGGCGCCGTCGCCGCCTCGGTCCTGGCCAGTATCTGGTGGCCGCCGGCCCGGTTCATCGCCGGGTTCGTCGGCGCCGGGCTGACCTTCGCCGCTGTCACCGACACCTGTGCGATGGGCATGGCCCTGGCCAAACTGCCCTACAACCGCACCCGGGACCTCGACATCGACGCCGTCATCGCCCGGCTGCGCGGCGGCGAGGCCCGAGCATGATCACAACTTGGACGCTCACCGCGACGGTGCTCGCCGCCGTCGCGGTGAGCGTCCCCCGCCCTGATATGACCTGGGCGGGTGCCGTCGCGCCACGCCGCCGGCACCTGGGGCCGGCGGCGGAAGACCGCGGGGGCGGAGGAACCGCGGTCACGCGGTCACGGTGGGACGAGTGCGAGGGACCGCGCGTGTCGGTCCCCCGGCGAAGGGGTCAGGCGCCGGCGGCCTGGCGGGCGCGGCGGGCCTCGCGGCGCTCGACGAAGCGGGAGGCGGAGACCTCCAGGCGGGCGAGGAACGCCGCGAGCTCCTCGCGGGCCTTCTCGCCCTCGGAGTCGAGGTCCTTCATGTCGAAGACGGCCCACTGGCGCAGCACCGGCATGAGGACGTCGTCGAGGTGCAGGCGCAGGTCGTAGATTCCGGCGTTGGCGATGGTCATCGCCTTGCGGGTGAAGCCCTCGATCCCGGTGCCGGGCATCTGGAAGGAGGTCACCACGTCGGTGACGGCGCGCATCGTCTGGCTCGGGGTGAGCTTGAAGGCCGCGTCGAGCAGGTTGCGGTAGAAGAGCATGTGCAGGTTCTCGTCGGCGGCGATCCTGGCGAGCAGGCGCTCGCAGTTCGGGTCCTGCGAGGCCTTGCCGGTGTTGCGGTGGGAGATGCGGGTGGCCAGCTCCTGGAAGGAGACGTAGGCCAGCGAGTGGAGCACGCCCTCGTAGGCGTTGGTGAAGCCCTCGCCCATGTGGTTCATGCGGGCCCGCTCCAGGGCGACCGGGTCGACCGCGCGGGTGACCGTCAGGTAGTCGCGGATGGCGGTGCCGTGCCGGCCCTCCTCGGCGGTCCACCGGTGCACCCAGGTGCCCCAGGCGGCGTCGCGGCCGAAGGCGGTGGCGATCTCGTAGTGGTAGCTGGGGAGGTTGTCCTCGGTCAGCAGGTTGACGATGAGGGAGACCCGTGCCTCCTCGGGGAGCTTCGAGTCGGTCTCGACCCACGCCTCACCGCCGAAAAGGCCGTCGTAGTCCCTGCCCTCGGACCACGGGACGTATTCGTGCGGGAACCACTCCTTGGCCACCTTGTGGTGCCGGTCCAGCTCTCCGGCGACAACGGGCTCAAGCTCAAGCAGCAGCTCGGTCTGACTGAACTCTCGCATAAGGCTCTCCCTCACTCACTACGGAACCGTAACCTACGTTAGCGTAGGTAAGGGGAGAGTCAGTAAGCGAGGATATGTCTCTTTTATTACTGTCTGGTAGGTTGTCCATGCCCTGGGCGGCCAGGAAGACCAGCGCCATCTCGCTCAGCAGCAGCAGGCGCTCGATCAGACCGTAGTAGTCCGGGCCGCCGATCAGGTCCGCGGTCAGCGATCCGGGGTGGGCCGCCAGGAACGCGGCCAGCAGCACCGCCGCCAGCACGCTGACGGCCGACAGCGCCCGGTTCCGGAACCGGCGGCCCATCATCCAGCCCGCGCAGGGCAGCGCGGTGAAGACCACCGCCGCCGCCCAGCGGTGGATCTCCCCGACGGCCGAGGTGACCCCGGGGGCCGCGTCGGTGGGGAACGCCGCGGTGAGCAGGAGTCCCAGCGCTCCGGCGACGAACAGGACGCGCGGCGCGGCGCTGCGCGCCGGGTCGGCCCGCGCCAGGCCGTACGCGACCCACAGGGAGCCCATGGCGAGCATGATCGTGCCACCGACCATGGCCCAGGCGCTGGTGTCGAGCAGCGCGTAGTCGCTGATCAGGCCTTTCATCGGGTCCACCGCGTCGGCGGCGACCACGTGCGCGTAGGCCGTCGAGGCTGCGGCGGCCGCCGCCCCCGCCATCCCGGGCCAGCGCCGCATCGGGTCCGCGCTCATCGGGCCACCTCCTGGTAGATCGCCTCGAACCGGGCCAGGGAGGCCTGGTGGTCGTGGGTCAGCGCGATCGCGCGGCTCGCCGCGCCCATCGCGCCGCGCAGGCCGGGCGAGCAGAGCAGGTCGTTGAGGTGGCGGGCCAGTCCCTGGACGTCACCCGGCCGGAACAGCCGGCCGTTCTCGCCGGGCCGTACCAGGTGGGGGAGGGCCATCGCGTCGGCGGCGACCACCGGCAGCCCGGTGGCCATGGCCTCCAGGGTGGCGATGCTCTGCAGCTCCGCGACCCCGGGCATGGCGAAGACGTCCGCGGCGGCGTACGCCTGGGGAAGCGCCTCGTCGGGGACGAACCCGAGGAAGAACACCCGGTCGCCGACCCCGATCCGGGCCGCCAGCCTCTCCAGCGCCGCCCGCTGCCCTCCGGTGCCGACCAGCGCGAGCTGCGCGTCGGTCCCGTTGAGGATGTACGGCAGGGCGCGGACGAGCTCGTCCAGCCGCTTCTCCTCGTCCAGCCGCCCGACGAACAGCACGGTGTCGCGGTCGGGCAGGCCGAACGCCCCGCGCGCCCACGCCTTGGGCTCGGCGCGCGGCTGGAACCGGCTGAGGTCGATGCCGCACGAGACCGGTTCCACCGGACGGGCGAAGCCCTTCCCGGTGAGCAGCCCCGCGGCGATCCGGGTCGGTGTGGTCACCCGGTCCGCCCGGGAGAAGACGCGCCTGAAGTCCCGCCAGGCGAGGTCGCCGGCCCGCTCGCGGAGCGGGCCGGGGATGTGCGCGAACTGGAAGAGGTTGTCGGGCATGAAGTGGTTGGTCGCCACGACCGGGACGCCCGCGCGCCGGGCGGCCGAGATCGCGGCGCGGCCGACCACGAAATGTCCCTGGACGTGGACCACGTCCGGGGCGATGGCGGCCACGAGCCGGTCCAGCCGGGTGGGCACCGAGATCCGCATGGTCGGATGGACCAGCATCGGCGCCGAGCGGAGCCGGTGCACGGTCACGCCGTTCACGTGCTCGGTCCTGGCCGCCCCCTCTTCGGAGGCGCAGACCACGTGGACCTCGTTGCCCCGTTCGGCCAGGCCGCCGGCCAGCCGGTGGGTGAAGTAGGCGGCGCCGTTCACGTCGGGAGGGTAGGTGTCGGTGCCGATCAGCACCCGGCGCGGCCGGGTGGCGAGAGGGGCCGGGGCGAGCGCGGGCGCGGCTGACATGACCATGGGGGCTCCGTTCATCGGATGGCCGGGAGGCGTTGGGGAG
>NZ_NGFP01000274.1 GCF_002149035.1 Streptosporangium minutum | reverse complement strand
GGCGGGTGCGGGCTGCGCGGGCGGGTCAGGCGATGCCGTAGACGCGGGCGGCCACCCCGCCGAACACCTCCTCGCGCTCGGCCTCCGACAGGTGCGCGGTGAGCGAGCGGGTGGTCTCCAGCACGCTCTCGTACGGCGCGGCGAGCAGGCAGACCGGCCAGTCGGAGCCGAACATGACCCTCTCCGGCCCGAAGGCCTCCAGCACCACGTCGACGTAGGGCCGCAGGTCCGCAGCCGCCCAGCCGTCCCAGTCCGCCTCGGTGAGAAGGCCGGACAGCTTGCACGTGACGTTCGGACGCGCGGCCAGCTCGCGGACCAGTGTGGCCCACGGCTCCAGCACCCCCGAGGCGACCGGCGGCTTGGAGCAGTGGTCGAGCACGAAGGCGAGATCGGGCAGCGCGGCTACGGTCTCGATCGCGGCGGGGAGCTGGTGCGGGAGCGTGAGCAGCTCGTAGACGAGCCCGGCCCGCCCGACCGCCGCGAGACCGCGCCGAACGTCGTCCCGGCAGAGCCAGCGCGGGTCGGGCTCGCCCTGCACCTGGTGCCGGATGCCGCGCAGGTAGCGGCCGCCCGGCACGGCCCGCAGCGCGTCGAGGTCGTCGGCGGCCGAGGGCGCGGTCAGATCGGTCCAGCCGACCACCGCCGCGATCAGGTCGTGCGCCTCCGCCAGGGCCAGGAACTCCGGCGTCTCCTCCGGCACGGCGATCGTCTGCACAAGCACCGTGGCCGTCACCCCGGAGGCGGCCGCCGGCAGGTCCTCGACGCCGAAGTTCCTCCGCAGCGGGGCCAGCTCGGGACCGGTGATCCAGTCCTGGTCCCGCACGGACAGGTCCCAGACATGGTGATGCGCGTCGATCATGGCTCTCCCCGGGCGATTGGTCCGATCATTCAACCGAAACGAGTGGCACCCGACAAGTCGCAACCGGGATTTCCAGCACATTGATCGGATCTCAGAGCGCGACCGTAGGCCGGTACGGGGGCACGAGGACACTCCGCGCGGCCCCCGCGACGGGAGCACCGCCCCGCCGGGCCGGCCCGCGCCGGAAGGAACACCCACGGGACCGGCGGCCGGGCGGCTTCCTCGCGCCGGACCGCGCGATCAGTATCCGGAGTCGCGCAGCCGCTGCTCGCAGTAGTCCCTTTCCTGCTGGGTGCCGTACTGCGAGCAGGGCTTCTCGGCGGAGGTGAGGGCGGGTACGGCGCCGGCACCGGCGGACTGGGCCGACACCGCCACGGGGACGGCGAGGGCGGAGGCCGCCACCGCACCGGCGGCGAGAGCGTATCTGAGCCTGATCATGCGAGATCACCCCATGTCGAGTCGGCCGGGCCCCGGGCGGCACCTGGGCCCGCAGGACGCCGGACCGATGCCACGGACGACGCCGGCGCGGCGCACGACCTGCGATTCCACGCTAGCCGGAGAGAACTCCGGCGGTCTTTCCAGAAAGGACAAAGGCATCCGTCCACCCGGATTACCGTCCGGTCCCGGAGAGCATCGGGCAGGGGTCTCCGTCACGCCCGGCTGCGCTCCCCCGCCGGACGCCGCCTCGGCGACTCTCCCCGGCTCCCCCGGTGGAACCCCCCGGCAGATCGTCACGGCACGTCCGGCCTCCGGCACGGAAATCACCGAGGGGGAACGGGTTCAGGGGGTGCCGGAAGGCCGGCCCTTGGGTGGCGAGGTCGTCCTGTCCCTCGGCGGCCGCCAGATCGAGACGGCGGCAACGGTCTGATTTCCTCCATACTTCCGGCCGGCAATGAGCACTTATGGCGATGATCAAGCAAAAATAAGTGATATCTAGGCACAATGAAGGAGTGGGCGGGCGTAAGTCGCTTTGACGCGGTGGAAACGAGGAGTGTTGACTGTGCGCATGCTGAGCGAAGCGAACGGTTCAATCGCCGGCGCGGGGGCGCTTCTGAAGATCCTGCGCGACGGTCAGGCCCGGACCCGGGCCGAGTTGGTGCAACTGACCGGACTGGCACGCTCCACCCTCGGGCAGCGGCTCGACGCGCTGCTGAGCCAGCAGTGGATCGTCCCGACCGAGGAGGCCATCTCCTCGGGAGGCCGTCCCGCCGTCGCCTTCACCTTCAACCGCGGCGCCCGCATCGCCCTCGCCGCCGACCTCGGGGCCACCCACGCCCGGGTGGCGATCACCGACCTGGGCACCGAGGTGCTCGCCGAACGCGCGGACGAGGTGCCGGTGGACCGTGGCCCCGTCGAGACGCTCACCTGGCTCCAGCACACCTTCGAGGAGATGCTCGCCGAGACCGGCCACACCCGTGACCAGATCTGCGGCATCGGCATCGGCCTGCCCGGCCCGGTCGAGCACAGTTCGGGGCGGCCGGTCAATCCGCCGATAATGCCGGGCTGGGACGGTTTCCCCGTCCCCGAATGGCTCGGCGAGCGCTTCGGCGCACCCGTGCTCGTCGACAACGACGTCAACATCATGGCGCTGGGCGAGCACTGGGCCGCCCGTCCCGAGGCCGACCACCTCATCTTCGTCAAGATCGGCACCGGCATCGGCTGCGGCATCATCAGCGACCGCCACCTGCACCGGGGCGCCCAGGGCGCGGCCGGCGACATCGGCCACATCCAGGTGGCCTCGGCCACCGACATCGTCTGCCGCTGCGGCAACCTCGGCTGCCTGGAGGCCGTCGCCAGCGGCGCGGCCATGTCCGCCCGCCTGTCCGCCGCCGGCGTGGAGGCCGCCGACAGCCGCGACGTGGTCCGCCTGGTGCGGAGCGGCAACACCCAGGCCGTCCAGCTCATCCGCCAGGCGGGCCGCGAGATCGGCGACGTCCTCGCCTCGATCGTCAACTTCTTCAACCCCTCGGTGATCGTGGTCGGCGGCGACATCGCGGAGGCCGGCGAGCAGATACTCGCCGGCCTCCGCGAGGTCATCTACAGCCGCTCGCTGCCCCTCGCCACCCAGCACCTGACGATCACCGCCAGCGAGCTCAGCGACCGGGCCGGGGTGATCGGCGCGGCCGTCATGGTCATCGAACACGTCCTGGCCCCCGGCACCGTCGACCGGTCCGTCACCCGCGACTGACCACGGGACGCCATGGGCGTGGAAACCGACCACGGGACGCCGTGACCATGAAAGCCGACCATGGGACGCCCCTGCTGCGGCAGCCGATCACGGGACGCCATGGGCGTGGAAACCGACCACGGGACGCCGTTGCTGCGGCAGCCGATCACGAGACGCCTTGTCACGGCAGCCGTCCATGGGACGCTGTGACGATGGACACCGGACCGATCTGGACCCCCCGGCTCACGCTCGAACCGCTCGCCGTGGAGCACGCCGCCGAGATGGCCGAGGCACTCTCCGACCCGGCCCTCCACACCTTCATCGGTGGCTCCCCCGCGACCGCCGAGCAACTGCGCGACCGTTACACCCGCATGGTCGCCGGGCCGCCGCCCGGCGGTGACGACGCCTGGCTCAACTGGGTCATCCGCCTGGAGGGCCCGGACCGCCTGGTCGGCTACGTCCAGGCCACCGTGGCCGCCGGCCAGGCATCTGTGGCCTGGGTCGTCGGCACCCCCTGGCAGGGCAGGGGGATCGCCGGCGAGGCCGCGCTCGCCCTCCTCTCCTGGCTCAGGGAGCACGGCGTCACCGACGTCGTCGCGACGATCCACCCCGACCACACCGCCTCCTCGGCCCTGGCCCGCCGCCTCGGTCTCGTGCCGACCGACGCCCGGGTGGACGGCGAGGTCGTCTGGCGGGCGCGATTGGCATCCACTCCGTCCTGAAGACGGTGCTTCCCGCCTGCCGCGCATGCGTCTCCGGGTGGGTTACCGCTTCTTCGCGCGGTGCCGGGACAGGTCCCGTTCCTCTCCTCACCCCGCAGTCGTTCCGTCTCTCCTCCTGTCCGGCGGCGAGGATGTCGATCGCCGCGTTGACGTCCCGGTCGTGGGCCGCGCCGCAGGGGCAGGTCCGCTCCCGGACGTTCGGCGGCGGAACCCGTACACCACATCCGTGGACGCAACCGCCGGGACATTGAACCGCTTCGCCGCCTCGACCGGGGCGCACGCCTCACCGGGGTCAGGCGCCCGCGATCTCTTCGGGGGGCAGGGCGGCGAGCGTCCGCAGGGCGCGCAGGAAACCGCGCCGGTCCTCGGGGGAAAGGCGCGCCAGCAGGCGTTCTTCCTTGCGCCGGATGCCCGCCTGCGCGGAGTCGCGTACGCGGCGGCCTTCGGCGGTCAACGACAGGACGCGGACGCGCCGGTCGGCGGGGTCGGGGGTCCGCTCGATGAGACCTTTCCGCTGGAGGTCGTCGAGGAACCCGATGATGCGGGTCTTGTCCGCGCCGATGGCCTCCGCGAGCGCGGCCTGGGTCCGCAACGGCCGTTCGTCCAGCGCGAGCAGGACCGAGTAGGCCCACATCGACAGGCCGTGCTCGTGCAGGACAGGCAGCTCTGCGTCGATGAGCGCCCGGCTCAGCGGGCTGATCATCGCGGCGAGGTCGGGACGATCGGTCACGGCATCCCACTATACGCATTGACAGATGATATACACGTGTAGATGATACGCAGACGCTTATTAACACGAGAGGTCGCTCATGGACATTCGGGAACTGGACCGGCGTGCGGTGCGTGCGAGCGTGGACCTGGTCGCCAAGGCGGCGGCCGAGGACCTCGGCCGGCCCACGCCGTGCGCCGGCTGGACGCTGGCCGACCTGCTCGCCCACATGACCGCCCAGCACCACGGTTTCGCCGCCGCGGCGGAGGGAGCCGGAGCCGATCTTGCGGTGTGGCGGGTGGAACCGCTGGGTGACGACGCCTTCTCGGCCTACGCCGGAGCCGCCGAACGCGTGATGACGGCGTTCGCGCAGGACGGCGTGCTGGATCGCGAGTTCGCACTGCCCGAGTTCGGCAGGGACCTGACGTTCCCCGCGGCACAGGCCATCGGCTTTCACTTCATCGACTACCTGGTGCACGGCTGGGACGTCGCCCAGTCGCTCGGCGTCGAGTTCACGGCGGAGCCGGAGCTGGTGGAGGCCGCCTGGCCGATCGCCCGGGCCGTCCCGGACGACGGACGACGCCGCAGGCCCGGCGCCGCGTTCCAGCCCGGCCTGGTCATCCCCGAGGACGCGGACCGCTTCAGCCGGATCCTCGCCATGCTCGGCCGCTCCCCCGCCTAGAGCGGCCTCGTCACCGGGAGGCTGGACGCCCCTCCGGCCGGGACGGCGTCCGCCGGAGGGGCGTCCAGCCCCGGAGGGCACGGCCCTCAGTCTCCCTGGAGAGGCGGCCCGCTCCGGCCCAGGAGTTTCATGAGGCGGGACAGCGGTATCGCGTGCAGGGTGCGCCCGTCCACGCCCGTCATGGTCGTCGCGGTGAACAGCGAGTTCAGGACGGCCTCCTCGACGACGTCGAGCGTCGCCTCGAACAGCGGGCTCAACGTCGTGTCCGGCAGCGGCGGGCCGTCCGTCCGGACCGAGAAGGCGATGCCGTAGTCCCCGCTGCCGTGGCTGTAGGAGGCGCCGACCCGTCCCAGTGCGAACACCGCACGCCGTGCCAGTCGGGTGAGCCGGCGGGCGTCGAGGGGCGCGTCGGTCGCCAGGACGACCATGCACGATCCCACGTCCGGGGCGGCGGGTTCGGCCAGCCCCAAGGAGGCCGGCGTGACCGTGGAGCCGAGGAGTCGCAGCGTGCCGCCGAAGTTCGCCTGCACCAGCGCGCCGAGGGTGACCGGCCCGTCCGCCAGGTCGAGCACCCGGGAGGCCGTGCCGACGCCCGCCTTGAACCCCAGGGCGCCGGTGCCGGTTCCCGCTCCGACGCACCCCTCCGGCACCGGCCCCGGCGCCGCGCCGTCGATGGCCGCCAGCACCTGCGCCTCGCCGAGCGGACGGGCGCGGATGTCGGACAGGTAGCCGTCGTTGCACTCCCCCACGACCGGGTTGAAGGTCCGTACGTCCGCGCAGTCCGGCCGTGCCAGCATCCAGCTCACCACCGCGTCGGCCGCCCGGAACGCCGACAGCGTCGCGGTGAGCACGACGGGAGCCTCGATCAGCCCGAGTTCGGCCAGCTGGGTGGCGCCGATCAGCTTGCCGTGCCCGTTGCCGGCGAACATGCCCGCCGGCAACGGCGCGTGCGGGCCGACGTCGCCGGGGACGATCGCGGTCACGCCGGTGCGGATGGCGGGCTCCCGCAGGACGGTGCAGTGCCCGACGCGTACGCCGGGCACGTCGGTGATGGCGTTGTGCTCGCCCGGCTCGTGCTCGCCGATCACGATCCCGAGGTCGCGCGCCCTGTGACCGCGCCCCGTCAGGCTCATCGGCCGCCCTCCCGGCTCGCTGGGAAGGCGTCGCGCGCGCTCGGCGCGGCCGGTGCCTCCGGCGTGGCGGCGGCGCGGTGGCGCAGGCCGTCCATCAACGGGTCAAGCGGCCGGTCGCGGTCGTGTCGCGCGTCGGCGCGCGGTGGCCGGGGGGATGTGGCCGGCACGGTCTCTCCTCATCAGTCCGTCTCCGACGTCCCGGTCTGCCGGGACGTCGGAGCCGATTGTCCGCCCTCGGCGCACGATTCACTAACCGGAGGGATCCCGGCTCACTAACCGGAGGGATACCGGCACCATCCGCCTCGGGGAGCGCGCGCGTACGCGCCGTGGGCCGTGCGGGAGCCGGTGGCCGTCCTTCTCCATGGCCGTGCGGGAGCCGGCGGCCGTCCTTCTCCGCCTCCACGCACCGCGCCTCCTGACCGCAGGAGCGATCCAGGCGGACCGGTCCGGCGGAGACGGCGGTCAGTCGGAGGTCAGGGTGTCGAGCAGATCGCCGACGGGCGCGTCCGGCAGCGCCCGGGCGATGTCGGCCAGGGCCACCATCCCGACCAGCTTGTGGCCGTCGATCACGGGGAGCCGGCGGACCTTGTGCGAGGCCATCGTGCGCAGGATCTCCCTGGCGTCGTCGTCGGCGCCGATCGTGACGGCCTCTCCCTGGGCCAGCTCGCCGGCCAGGCAGGAAGCGGGGTCCTTGTCCTGGGCCAGCACCTTCACCACGATGTCGCGATCGGTGAGCATGCCCTTGAGCCGGTCGTCGGTGCCGCAGATGGGCAGCGAGCCGACGTCCAGGCGGGCCATCCTCTTCGCGGCGTCCAGCACCGTCTCGTCGGCGTTCACGCACTCGGCGTTCGATGTCATGATCTCTCGTGCGGTCGGCATCTTCACTCCTTCTCATCGGGTCCGTTTGTTCTACGGCTTCCCGAGCTTCCGCAGCTCAAACGGTGTCGAATGAACGGCGGGCGACGGGAGAGGTAAGGAGTATGGGAAAAATGGCGCTGGTCGTGGTGGACATGTTGAACTCCTACGACCACCCGGACGCGGAACTGCTTCAGGACAGTGTCGCCCGGATCGTGACACCGCTGGCCCACCTGATCGGGCGGGCGTGCCGGCACCCGGAGGTCGATGTGATCTACGTCAACGACAACCAGGGGGACTTCGCAGCGACCCGCTCCGACATCGAGGCTCTGGCACTCAAAGGCGCACGGCCCGATCTGGTGGAGCCGGTGCTCTCCCCGCCGGAGTGCCCGTTCCTGGTGAAGGTGCGCCACAGTGCCTTCTACGGCACGTCGCTGGAGTACCTCCTGCGCCGCCGCGGGATCGAGACGTTGGTGCTGGCCGGCCAGGTGACCGAGCAGTGCATCCTTTACAGCGCGCTCGACGCCTACGTCCGGCATTTCGCGATCAGGGTGCCGCGTGACTGCGTCGCCCACATCCACGCCGACCTCGGCGACGCCGCGCTGCGGATGATGGAACGCAACATGAGCGCGCGGATCGTCTCGGGAGAGCGGTGCCTGGAGGACTGAGCCGGAAGGACGAGCCGGCGCGCGGTGGCCCTACCGCGTCCGTAGCCCGCGTCCGTAGCCCGCGTCCGTAGCCCGCGTCCGTGAGCGTGGACGATCCGCACCACGACCGGTGACGGACCCGGATCGTCCTTCCCGGGGCTTCTCTCACGATCTGGGAAGCTCCAACGATCTCCGCGCCGCCTCCAAGGACGGTGAGAGGACACGACGGCGCGTCAGTGCCCGGGGCAGCCTTCGCAGGGCGTCCCTCAGCCCCCGCCGCTCGGCCGGACCGCCGCGCGCGGCGGTGAGCATGACCCGTGCCACCACCGGCCACGGTCGGCGCAGGACGGCGTTGAGCACCGCGTTACGGGTGGCGAGGGCCAGCCGGCCCCGCGCGTCGCGAGAGGGCGAGGGATGGTGATGGGCGACGACGTCCTCGACATAGGCCAGCCCCCAGCCGGCCGCGGCCAGGTCCAGCGCGAGACGCTCCTCCTCTCCGAAGAAGAAGACGACGTCGTCGAAGCCGCCGGCGGCCAGGTACATCTTCCGTCGCACCACGGCTCCGCAGGCCAGGAACCCGAGGACCGCCGGGCCGGGAAGATCCGGTTCGGCGGCGAGAGGAGATGCTGCCATGTCCATGCATATCGGATCCAAGCGCTCCTCGGGCCCCACCAGCATGCGCGCTGCGAGTACCGCCAGTCGGGGGTGGGCGTCGAGCACGTCGGCGGCGCGCCGGAGCGCGCCGTCCGCCCACCAGGAGTCGTCGTCGGCGAAGGCGACGTAGGGCGTCCGGGCGAGCCGCACGCCGAGGTTGCGGGCCGGCGCGCCGAGGTTGCGTCCGAGCTCGACGACCTGGATATGCGGGAACCGCCGCCGGACCAGGGCCGGTGTGCCGTCCGTGGAACCGTTGTCGAGCAGGATGACGGGGCTCTCGTGGCGCGGTAGCGAGCGTTCCAGGTCACGGCGGCGGTTCCGGGTGACCACCACCACCGTCACGCGCGAGAGCGAACTCACCCGGCCGGCCTGCCGGACGGTTCCGACGCGTCTCCGGACACCGGTTCACCTACTCGACTCGGCGCTTTCACGGTTGACCTGGAGCTCTTCGGCGAACCAGGCGATGGTACGGCTCAGCCCGTCGACGACGTCCACCTTCGGCGTCCACCCCAGGCGAGAGGCGGCCAGCGAGGTGTCGGGGCGTCGGATCTCCGGGTCCTCGGCGGGACGGTCGATGAAGTGGATCGGCGAGTCCGAGCCGGTCAGCTCGCGGATCGTCTCGGCGAGGGTGAGCATGGTCAGCTCCGCCGGGTTGCCGATGTTGACCGGTCCCTCGAATCCGCTGTTGGCCAGGGCGAGGATCCCCTCGATCGTGTCGTCCACGTAACAGATGGAGCGGGTCTGCCCGCCGTCACCGGTCACGGTGATCGGCTCGCCGTGCAGGGCCTGGCGGATGAAGGTGGGGATGGCCCGGCCGTCGTGGGGCCGCATCCTCGGCCCGTAGGTGTTGAAGATCCGCACGATCGCGGTGTCGGCCCGGTGGGAGTTGCGGTAGGCCGTGGTCAGCGACTCGGCGAAACGCTTGGCCTCGTCGTACACGCTCCGCGGCCCCACCGGGTTGACGTTGCCCCAGTAGCTCTCCCGCTGCGGGTGCTCCAGCGGGTCGCCGTACACCTCGCTGGTGGAGGCCAGGACGAACCGGGCGTCCTTCTCCCTGGCCAGCCCGAGTGCGTGCAGCGTGCCGAGGCTGCCCACCTTGAGCGTCTCTATCGGATGGCGCAGGTAGTCGGCGGGCGAGGCCGCCGAGGCGAAGTGGAGCACCAGGTCCACGTCACCGGGCACGTGGACGAAGCCGGTGAGGTCGCACTCGACCAGCCGGAACGCGGCCCGGCCGATCAGGTGCTCGACGTTGCGGGGGGAGCCGGTCAGGAAGTTGTCCATGCAGACCACCCCGGCCCCCTCGGCGAGGAGGCGTTCACACAGGTACGACCCCAGGAAACCGGCTCCGCCGGTCACCACCACACGTCGCGTGTTCATCGGACGCCTACCTCCAGCAGATTGACGGCGGCGTCGAGGACCTCCAGGACGCCGATCTCCAGCAGGCCCTCATCGGGCAGGTCACCGTGGGGGTCGCCGGAGCGCCCCGCCCACAGGGCCACGTGCGGACCGTGGGGCGGCCCCCACAGGGCGGGCGAGACGGGCCCGAACAGCACCACCGAAGGGGTGGCGAGCGCGCTCGCGAGATGGGCCACGCCGGTGTCGCCGCACACGACCAGCCGGGCCCGGGCCACCAGGGCGACCAGGTCACGCAGGCCGGTGCGCCCGGCGAGCACGCACGCCTCCGGCAGGCCGGCGAGGGAGGCCACCTGCTCGGCGAGCGCCCGCTCCCCGGCGCTCCCCGTGATCACCACCTCGTGCCCGGCCTGCCGCAGCGCGAGGGACACCAGCGCGAACCGCTCCGGCGGCCAGCGCCTGGCCGGGGCGGCGGCCCCCGGATGAAGGACGACCGACGCGGGCCGCCTGGACCGGGGAACCCTCGGTCCCGGACGGGCCGCCCCGCGACCGGCCGCGACCCGGCCCGCGGCCGACGCGGGCCGATCGGGCGGAGAGACGCACGGCCCCGGACCCGCGCCGGGCGGGAAGCCCTCCGATCCCGGACCGGCCGCCCCGGAGTCGACGGCGGCCGGCGCGGGCTCCCATGAGGAGACGGGCTCCGGCACCGGGCCGGCCACCCGCGGACGGGCGACGGGCGCCCACCCCGGGGGGATCTCCAGCTCCAGATCGCCCGGATCGGCCGCGATGCCGTACCAGCCGAGCAGGTCGCACCAGCGCCGGACCTCGTGCGCGTCCCCCCGCCAGGGCGGCCCCGGCACCTCGGGGAAGTCGGGGTGGGCGTGGGTGAGCAGCCGTCCCGGACCGGTACGGCGCAGCGCGGCGAGGCTCTGCGGGCCCCTGCCGTGCAGGTTGACCGCAATGTCGGGGGCCACTCCGAGCGGGACCGGTCCCGGCCCCGACACGTCGAGCAGCTCGTCCACCGCGCCGATCAGCGGCACCAGGGGCACCAGCGAGGCGGGCGCGGCCAGCACGATCCGGTGACCGGGATGGGCTCGGCGCAGCGCCCGCAGCGCCGGGACCGCGGTGAGCAGGTCACCGAGGCCGAGCCCGCGCAGCACCACCATGACCGGCGGCCCCCCGGCCGCCGTCCGCCCGCCGGCGGTCACGCCGGATTCCGGATCGTCACGGCCATGACGTCTCCGTGGCGGGGCAGACGACCAGCTCCCTGATCTCACAGCCCGCCGGCTGGCCGAGGGCGAACACGACGGTCGCGGCCACGTCCTCCGGCTGGTTGAGCCCGGCGTCGGGGCCGGGTCTGTAGCGCTCGTCACGATCGTCGAAGAAGCGGGTGTTCATGCCGCCGGGCACCAGCAGCGTCACCCCCACCTCGCCCGCCAGCTCCGCGGCCAGTGCCCGGGTGAACCCGACCACGCCGAACTTGGACGCGCAGTAGGCCGTCGCCTCGCCCAGCGCCCGCAGGCCGAGGGTGGAGGCGCAGGTGACCACCCTGCCCCGGGAGGCGAGCAGGTACGGCAGGGCCGCGCGGACCACCGAGGCGGTGCCCAGCAGGTTGACCTGCAGCACCCGCTCCCACGCGAGGGCGGGGACGTCGGACAGCCGCCCGCAGGCGTCGATGCCGGCGGCGGTGACCACGCCGTCGAGCCCGCCCGCCAGCTCCGCCAGCTCCGCCACCGCCCGCTCGGCCTGCGCGCGGTCGGCGAGGTCGGCGATCACGTGGTCGCTCCCGTCCTCGGGCGGGTTGACGTCGACGACCAGCGGCCGGCCGCCCGCCTTGGCGACGGCGACGGCGACGGCCCGGCCCAGCCCCGACGCGCCACCGGTGATCAGCGTGTTTCCCAGCATGAACGTTCCTCCTCGGTCACCTGGCCGCCCTCGCGGCGGCGATCAGGTCGGTCGTGGACCGGCCGGACACGCGGGGCAGGATCACGCTCTCCCCGCCCACCCGGCGTACGGTCTCCGCTTCGGGCAGGTCGAGGGCCTCGTAGTCGCCGCCCTTGACCCACACGTGGGGCCGCAGCCGTTCGATCATCGCGGCGGGGGTCTCCTCGCCGAAGACGGCTACGGCGTCCACGCACTCCAGCGCGCGCAGCACCTCGACCCGGTCAGGCTCGCCGACCACGGGGCGGCCGGGCCCCTTGAGGCGCCGGACGGACGCGTCGGAGTTGACGCAGACGATCAGCGCGTCGCCCAGCGCCCTGGCCCGCCGTAACAGGCTGACATGGCCGGCGTGCAACAGGTCGAAGCAGCCCCCGGTGGCGATGAGCCGGCCCCCGGTGGCGCGGACGGCCTCGGCCACCTCCAGCGCGGTGCGCGGCCGGTCCCCCCGCACGGGCGCGGAC
>NZ_NGFP01000273.1 GCF_002149035.1 Streptosporangium minutum | reverse complement strand
AGCCACAGCCGCCGCCGCAGCGGCAGCAACGGCGTCTCCAGCAACCGCAGCCTGCGACGAAGTTCGCGGCCGTGGTGGCGGTCTGGACGGCCGGGGCCGACGCCACGGGCTTGACCGAGGCCTGTGCGGAGCCTGCTACGAGTGCTCCGGCGAAGAGCCCCGCGCCCATCATGCTCGCGATGAACGAGGCAGCAGTTTTGGTTTTCATGCGTTCCTCCGGGTTTCACGCGAAGACGGATCCGTCCTCATGGATTGCTGGACAATCCACAGACTGCCGGAGGGGGAGCGATCAAGACACCGCAAAGCACTTATGCTTTGGCAAAGCACCACAGAGCTGTATAAATAAGAAATAAATTGCCATATCAGTGCATTTCAGGACAAAGAGTTCTACCCATGCTAAAGGTGATTTAGTCCCCGCCGTCGGGTCTCCGCGGGCGGGGCCGTACGCTGGCTGGGAACTCGAATGAAGGGAAGATCATGTTCCGGCATGTCGTGCTTTTCACCTGGGCCGAAGGGGTCACCGACGAGCAGAGGGCCGCGGTCGCGACCGAGCTCGGCAAGCTGCCGGAGATCATCACGGAGATCCGCGCCTACGCCGTCGGCGCCGACGCGGGCGTGAACCCGGGCAACCACGAGTTCGCGGTCGTCGCGGACTTCGACAGCCTCGACGACTACCTGGTCTACCGTGACCATCCGGCGCACCAGGCCGTGATCGCCGAGCACATCAAGCCGATCCTGGCCTCCCGGGCGGCCGTGCAGTACGTCTTCTAGCCGTGCGGTACGCCTTCTAGACGTCCGGCGGGTTGTTCTCGCGGTGCATCAGGCGATCCTCCGACGTCTGCCCGCGCTTGGGGGCCAGTACGACGCTCAACACGATCCCGACTGCGCCGACGATCATGAAGATCAGGCCGATGACGTCGATGTGCACGTTCTCGCCCAGGACGTCGGGTTCGATGGCGAAGCGGAGAATGGCGCCGAGCGTGAGAAAGAAGATGCTTACCCCGACACCCATCAGGTCCTCCGGACGCGAGTAATGGTCAGGTAAAGGAAACGTACGTGGGTGGTCATACCCTTTCGGGGGTGATCACACTACTCAGGCGCGTCTTGTCTGCGGCGGTGGGCCCGGCCGATCCCAGCCAGACCGGGACCCCCAGCGCGTCGGCGACGGCCGCGGGCCAGTCGTCGGCGCCGATGCCGTCGGTGTAGCGGGGGCGCGCCCTCAGTACCCGTCGGGTCAGCTCGGCCTGCCCGCCGAGGTCGCCCGCCGTCCCCGCCGCGAGCTCGCCGATGTCGTAGGAGACGCACATCCGTGACACGGGCGCGTCCAGGTGGGTGAGCGCGAGCGCGTCGGCCCCACCCGTGACCGCCAGCGCGTAACGGTGGGCCACCGCGTCGAAGTGACCGGCCCGGAAGGGCCCCTGCCACGGCCCCGCCGCGTTGTGGACCTCGTCGATCTCCAGTGTCGGGTCCTCGGTGACCAGCGGGCCGGGCCCGTGCCGGGTGGTGTAGGTGCGCAGCACGCCCAGCCGTACGGCGGGCACCCCGTCGAGCAGGGTCAGCGCGTTGGCGAAGGTCGTCGTGCTCCATGTCGTGTAGGGGTGGAAGCCGTGCCACTCGTCGAGCAGCACGCCCTGCGCCCCCTCGAAGACCACCGGACGCCTGCGCAGCAGGGCGGTCGTGAACGAGGAGTCCACGAGGATCACCCGCTCGGCGAACGCCCGGTAGGCCGCGACGCAGTCCTCCACCGCGGGCCCGCTCACCCCCAGCTCCTCGCGGAGCGTGTACAGCTTGCGCGCGAGCAGGGCCGGGTTCTCGCAGTCGCCGGCGGTCGGGCCGAGGCCCGGATGGTCCAGGGCGTAGGCCATGGTCTCGCCGATGCCCATCCCGCACGACCCGTGCCGGTCGTCCCCGCGCGCCAGCTCCCGTGCCCGCCCCGCCGCCACGTGGTACGGCGTGGCGAGCAGGGCGTCCCGATCCACGGTGAGCAGGCCGAACGGGTCGGGCACGCCCAGCTCGCCCAGGTGCGCGGCCTCCGAGGCCAGGGCGAGCGGGTCCACGACCATGAAGCGGGACAGGTGGGTCGGCACCCCCCGGAGCGTCCCCGACCCGAACTGGGCGAACGTGTGGTGCCGCCCGTCGGGCAGGACGACGTTGTGGGCYGCCTGCCCGCCCCCGTTGAACCTGACGACCGCCTGGACGGGACCCTGGGCGCAGAGCCAGTCCACGACCGTGCCCTTCCCGGCGTCGCCGTACCCGAGGTCGGCCACGATCACGTGCTCGTTCACAGCCGGATCACGCCGCTGTCGCCGCCGAGGTCGAGTCCGTCGGCCACCACCAGCGCGCCCCGGTCCAGCCTGGCCAGGGCCTTGCCCACCGCGGCGCCCGCCGTCGAGCCCAGCTCGTCGAGATCGTTCAGCCCCTGGTCCAGGTCGATGGCGTCCTCGCCGAGGCCGACCGTCAGCGCGATCGTCTCGCAGACCGCGTCCAGGTCGTCCAGCTCCAACACGTTCTGGCCGAGCAGTCCACGCCAGGCGGCCAGCGTGCGCCTGTCTCCGGCGTAGCTGGTCCCCGCGGGGAGGATGTAGTAGACGTCGTACATCCTGGTCAGCTCGGCGACGATCTCCTCGGTCGTGACGTCGCGCCTGAGCCGGTCGCCGATCACCGTGCCGACCTCGCGGCGCTTGACCTTGGGGTAGGGCAGCTCGTCGCCGATGATGAACAGATAGCCCCGGCGTCCGCGCTTCTCGAAGCAGTCGAGCGAGGTGTGCCGGGCCATGAAGTACATCGCCAGCTCGTACGACTCGGTCCGCTGGCCGCCGCCTCCGCCCTCCAGCAGGATCTTGCCGAGGTCCTCGTCCATCCGGTTGTCGGACTCGAACTGGCCGATCTGCAGCGGGGCCCGGTCGCAGGTGGCGTCGCCGATCGCGCCGAAGAGGATCTGCGGGTCGGCCGCGTAGCCCTTGCGGAGCAGCAGGCCGAGCAGGTCGGGCAGCTTGCTCTGGAGCGTGCGGGGCACCCCGCCCATCGAGCCGGTCACGTCGAACAGGACGGCGACGGCCACGGTTTCGGGGTGCTCGTCGGAGTCACGACTCTCCCGGGCGGCCACGCCGTACGGGTTGAGATCGTCGTGCACGGCGCGCGCACCGCTGTCGCTGTAGGCGAAGGCGCTGGCGCCCTTGGCGGCGCGGTAGCCCGCGGCGGCGGTGTACACGTCGGTGGACCAGATGCCGCTTCCCATGGGGTCTCCCGGGGTCGTTCTTCACAGGTTCTTCTCAAGTAGAGACAATCTCAGTATGAGAATAACCATGGACCGCGTCAACCCCTCCGGGCGTGCTCCGTCCTGTCTGACGGAATCTGATGGAATCCGCCGGGGCCTCCCGGGACCGTCGGAACCGCAGGGAAGGGCGCCGGCGGGTGGGGGTCACAGGTGGAGGGGCCGGTATTTCCTGGGGCCGTACAGGTCGTCGAGCAGCTCGTCGAGCTCGCCGAGGAGTCCCCAGGCGTCGCCAGGCGGGCCCGTCAGGCTTCCCCGGACGAAGCGGCGGATCGGGGCGGGGACGTCGTCGCCCATGAGAGCGGCGACGCAGCGGGTGGCGAGCCGGATGTCGACGGCCTGGGTCGCCGGTCCTCCGGCGAGGATCTCGGGCGGGTAGTCGTCGCGGTGCCGGGCCACCAGGGCGGTCAGCGGACGGCCGAGCGGCACCGACTGGCTCCAGTCGACGAGCACCAGGCCGTGGTCGACCGGGTGGACCAGCACGTGGTGCCCGAACACCGCGCCGTGCACCACTCCCGCCCGGTGGGCCATCCCGATCGCGACCAGCAGCCGCCGCCAGATCCACGCCACGTCCCTCGGGTCGAGCACCGGCCGCAGCCGTGCGATCTCCGTCAGGCTCATGAAGCCGTCCGGCGCACGGCTGATCACGTTGGCCTGCCGCTCGACCCCGCCCGAGCGGTGCCGGAAGGACTCCACCAGCCGGGGCACGTACGGCAGGAGCAGTGGATCGCCCTCCCGCGCGATCGTCGCGAGCGCCTCCGCCTCGCGCCGCATCAGGTCGTTGTCCGCGTGACTGCGCGGGAGCTTGAGCAGCGCGTCGTCGTCGCAGCCGTACAGCACGGCCGTGGCGCCGCGCCGGAACACGCCCGCGACCCGGTGGGTCCCCCGCCTGGTGGTGATCACCGTTTCGGCCTCCCGGCCCCGGGCCGCCCACAGCTCCGAGAGTCTGGCGAAGGCCGCGGAGGCGTTCGGTCCGGACGCGAGGTCGGGGTGGAGCAACCGTGCCAGGCGCCGGTACGCCCGGTGCGGCGCGTCCCCGCCGAACAGGTCGTCCGGTGTGCGGGCGGCGGACACCAGGGCGATCGCCTCGGCCGTGGTGGTCATCCGGCCTCCTCCTCGCGGGCGGGCCGCAGCAGCGCGGGATGCAGGAGCCGCGCGTCGCCGGCCCGGTAGAGCCTGGCCCGGGGGCCGCCCCGGGCCCCGCCGCTCTCGGTGGTCTGCCCGGTGCCCTCCACGAATCCGGGCACCGACAGGACCTTGCGGTGGAAGTTGCCCGCGTGCAGCGGCACGCCCCAGACCGTTTCGTAGACGCCGCGCAGTTCGGTGATCGTGAACGTCTCGTCCACGAACGTGGTGGCCAGCGGGGTGTACTCCAGCTTGGCCCGCGCCCGTTCCAGTCCTTCTCCGAGGATGCGGTCGTGGTCGAACGCCAGCTCCGGCAGCCGGTCGATCCGCCGCCAGGCGGCGTCCGCCGCGTCCGAACCGGCGCGGGGATCGGGAAGACGGGGGGCGAAGGCGAGGTAGGAGACCGACACGATCCGCATCCGGGGGTCCCGCCCGGGGGCCCCGTAGCTGGCGAGCTGCTCGATGTGCACGCGCGGGGCGAGGCCGGTCTCCTCGGCCAGCTCCCGCACCGCGGCCTCCGGCAGATCCTCGTCCGGCCGGATGAACCCCCCGGGCAGCGCCCACCGCCCCGCGTGGGGCTGCTCGCCCCGCTCGACCAGCAGCACGTGCAACGCGCCCTCGCGGATGGTCAGCGCCACCACGTCGACCGTCACCGCGACCGCCGGGAAGGCCCGGGGGTCGTAGCCGGCCAGGAACTCGGAATCGTCCATCGCATGTCCTCCGCACACCACAATATTCTCATTATGAGAATAACCATTCTCGCATGTCAACGTCCCGGTTGGTTCCGGACCTCGATCCGGCTCTCCTGTGCCCGGATAATGTGTCCCTGGCCAGCAGAGATATCCGTTTGAATATATGTTGTCCTCCCATATCGATATTGGACATGCCGTTGCCCGCTCTGGTCTGCTCTTCCGGTGAAGATCGAGAGCAAGGAGCTTGGCATGCAGCATTCCTCCGACCCTGCCCGCCGCCGCCGGGTCCGCACGACGCTGGGCGTCGCCGTCCTGACGGCGTCCGCGCTGTTCGGCGGGACCGCCCACGGCGTCGCGGGCCCTTCCGGCGGCGGGACCGCCACCGCCGCGACCGCGGCGGCGCAGTCCGCGGTCCAGCAGCGGACGATCGTCCGGGACGATCTGCAGGCGCTGTTCCGCGAGGCGGGGGTGCGCGGCACGTTCGCCCTCCTGGATGTGAGAACCGGGCAGACCACGGTGGTCGACCGGCGCAGGGCGGAGCAGCGGCTGATCCCCGCGTCCACCTTCAAGATCCCGCACGCCCTGATCGCGCTGGAGACCGGTGCCGTCAAGGACGAGCACGAGGTGATCCCGTACGGCGGCAAGCCGCAGCCGTTCCCGGAGTGGGAGCAGGACATGAACCTGGGCGACGCGATCCGGGTGTCCAACGTCCCCGTCTTCCAGACGATCGCCCGGCGGGTCGGCGTCAAGCGGGAGAAGCAGTGGGTGAACCGGCTCGGCTACGGCAACCGCCAGATCGGCGCCGTGGTCGACCAGTTCTGGCTTGAGGGCCCGCTGAAGATCTCGGCGACGGAGCAGACCCGCTTCCTGTCACGGGTGGCCCGCGGGCAGCTGCCGGCCTCCCAGAGCAACCAGCGGACGGTGCGCGAGATGCTGAAGATCGAGGAGAAGGACGGCTACACCCTGTACGCCAAGACCGGCTGGGGGAGGTCCACCAAGCCGAACGTCGGCTGGTGGGTGGGCTGGATCGAGCGCGGTGACCGGCTCTACACCTTCGCGCTCAACATCGACGTCAACGTCGACGAGGACACCAAGAAGCGGGTCCCGCTCGCCCGCGAGCTGCTGAGCCGCCTCGGCGCCCTCCCGGCCGCCTGAGCGGAGCGCGCCTTCCCCCGCGAGCCGTGAGGCCGTACGGTCCGGCCCTCCCGAGCCGTGAGCGCCCGTACGGCCCGGCTCCCGCCCGTGAGCCGTGAGGCCCGTACGGCTCCCGCAGGGGAGAACGGGCGAGGGGCGCCCCTGTGAGACAGGGGCGCCCCTCGGTGTCGCCTGCCGCGGGGGCGGGTGGCCGGGTGGAGAAGGTCAGAAGGCCTCTTCGGGCAGCTCCATCAGGCTCTGGTCGGTGGCGGCCAGCACGCGGCGCTCCGCGGCGAGGCGGGGCAGGACGGTCTGGGCGAAGAACGAGGCCGCGGCGACCTTGCCGGTGTAGAAGGCCGTGTCGCGGTCGGAGGAGCCCAGCGCGGTCAGCGCCACCTCGGCCTGGCGCAGGAGCAGCCAGCCGATCACCAGGTCACCCAGGGAGAGCAGGAACCGGGTGGTGTTGAGGCCGACCTTGTAGACCTCCTTCGGCGCGTCCAGCGAGCCGATGGCCCAGCCCGCCAGGGTGTCGGCCATGGCCTTGACCTCGTCCGCGGCCTCGTCGAGGAGCTTGCGCTCCTCCTTGAGGCGGCCGTTGCCGGCCTCGGAGGCGGCGAAGGCCTTGATGTCGCCGTACAGCGTGCCGAGGGCGACGCCCTGGTTGCGCAGGACCTTGCGGAAGAACAGGTCCAGGCCCTGGATCGCCGTCGTGCCCTCGTAGAGGGAGTCGATCTTGGCATCCCGGATGTACTGCTCGATCGGGTAGTCCTGCAGGTAGCCCGAGCCGCCCAGGGTCTGCAGCGAGCGGGCCAGCAGCTCGTAGGAGCGCTCGGAGCCGACGCCCTTGACCAGCGGGAGCAGCAGGTCGTTCATCGCCTCGGCGTGCTCGTCCCGGCGGCCCTCGAAGGCCGCGATCTGCACCGCGTCCTGGTAGGTGGCGGTGAGCAGGACCAGCGCCCGCATGCCCTCGGCGTACGACTTCTGGAGCATGAGCTCGCGGCGTACGTCCGGGTGGTGGGCGATGGTCACGCGCGGGGCCGACTTGTCGGCCATCTGGGTGAGGTCGGCGCCCTGCACGCGGGCCTTGGCGTACTCCAGGGCGTTCAGGTAGCCGGTGGAGAGCGTGGCGATCGCCTTGGTGCCCACCATCATCCGGGCGTGCTCGATGATCATGAACATCTGCTTGATGCCCTCGTGTACCTCGCCGATCAGCGTGCCCACGGCCGGGTGCTTCTCGCCGAAGGTGAGCTCGCAGGTCGTGGAGACCTTCAGGCCCATCTTCTTCTCGACGTTGGTGACGTAGACGCCGTTGCGCTCACCGACCTCACCGGTCTCCAGGTCCACGTGGTACTTCGAGACCAGGAACATCGACAGGCCCTTGGTGCCCACGCCATGTCCCTCGGGACGGGCCAGGACCAGGTGGAAGATGTTGTCGGCCAGGTCGTGCTCGGCGCTGGTGATGAAGCGCTTGACGCCCTCGATGTGCCAGGTGCCGTCGTCCTGCCGGATGGCCTTCGCGCGGCCGGCGCCCACGTCGGAACCGGCGTCGGGCTCGGTGAGCACCATGGTGGCGCCCCACTGCTTCTCGATGGCCAGCTCGGCGTAGCGCTTCTGCGCCTCGGTGCCGATCACGTGCATCACGTGGGCGAAGGCCGGGCCGCTGGCGTACATCCAGATCGCGGGGTTCGCGCCGAGGATCATCTCGGCCAGCGCCCAGTTCACGCTGTTGGGCAGGCCGGGGCCGTTGAGCTCGGCGGGCAGGCCGAGGTTGGTCCAGCCGGCGTCGCGGTAGGCGGCGAAGGACTTCTTGAAGCCCGCCGGCATCGTCACCGTGCCGGTGGCGGGGTCGAAGACCGGAGGGTTGCGGTCGCCCTCCTCGAAGGAGTCGGCCAGCACGCCCGTGGCCAGGCGGTTGACCTCGTCGAGAATGGTCCGCACGACATCCTCGTCGAGGTCGGCGTAGGGGCCGGTGCCCAGGACATCCCGGCGCCCGAACACCTCGAAGAGATTGAACTCCAGGTCACGGATGTTGCTCTTGTAGTGGCCCATGGGGTCTGCTCCTTGAAACCGGGGGAACCGGGACTCTGACATACTCGTCAGTAACCTTACCGACAATGCTACCCGCCAGTAACCCCTGGAAAACCGTACTCATAGGACGTTTGTCACACTCCCCGTGGCAAGGTCCGCGTTACGTGACGCTCCCCTCCCGCCCCCTCCTCGTGTCGATCTCCTCGTGTCGATCGACCGGCCCCGCGGACTTTCCTAAGCTCGTCCCATGGACGAGCAGTGGCGCGCGGATCTCGCGCGATGGGGCATCCCCGACGAGATCGTGGCGCGGGCCCCGGCCAGCCCCTGGGAGCACTCACCGGCGCGGTTCGCCGAGCGGACCGACCGCGCGCTCGCCGACCCCGAGGGGCCGACCCTGGCCCGGGTCGCCGAGGCGCTTCCGGCAGGAGGGAGCGTGCTGGACGTCGGCGCCGGCACCGGGGCCGCCTCGCTGCCGCTGGCCGGGAGCATCGGAGAACTGATCGCGGTGGACTCCTCCGCCGCGATGCTGGCCGAGCTGACCTCCCGGGCGGACGGGCTCGGCGTTCCCACCCGGATCATCCGGGGACGGTGGCCCGACGTCGCGGCCGAGACCCCGGTGGCGGACGTGGCGGTCGCCGCCCACGTCGTCTACAACGTGCCCGACCTGGCCGCCTTCCTCACCGAGCTGTCCGGCCACGCCCGCCGCCGGGTCGTCCTGGAGCTCACCGAACGCCATCCGATGAGCTGGCTCAACCCCCTCTGGGAGCACTTCCACGGCCTCGTCCGCCCGGAACGGCCCACGGCCCACGACGTGATCGCCGTCGCCGAGGCACTCGGCCACGAGGTCCGCCAGGTGCGGCGCCTCGCCCCGCTGACCCGCTTCACCACGCTGGAGGAACTGGGCGAGAGCGCGTGCCGCCGGCTCTGTCTCGGCCGGGACCGGACCGAGGAGGTCATCGCGGCGGCGGTCGAACTGGACATGTGGCCGGTGCCACGTGATCGGTGGTTCACGCTCTGGTGGGAATCGGAATGAGATTTGCTACGCTTCGATAACAGAGCGCCCATACGGGAGGCTCCCGGACGAGACGCGCCGTACCCGGTCTGAAAAGACGACGCTCCTCTGAAGGGAGCCGTCATGGCCTGGGTCATCATCGTCGTCGCCGGTCTGTTCGAAGTCGCGATGGCGTACTCGCTCAAGATGAGCCACGGATTCTCCGTGCCACTGCCGAGCATCGGGTTCGTCGTCTTCGCCGTGCTCAGTTTCGGCCTGCTCGCCATGGGCCTCAAGAGCCTTGAGGTCGGTACGGCCTACGCCGTCTGGACCGGCATCGGCGCGGTCGGCACCGCCTCCCTGGGCATGCTGTTCCTCGGCGACGACGTGTCGTTCCTCAAGATCGCCTCGATCGCCCTCATCCTCGCCGGCGTCGTCGGCCTCAACCTCGCCGGCGGCGGCCACTGAGCCCGCGAGGGCCATGACGGGTTCCGCGCCCGCCGGGCGGAGTACGAGAGGGCGCGGCAGCACTTGCCGGAGGGATGTTCTGTCGGACATGCTGCGCTCATGAGCCCCCCGAGTGCGTCCGTGAGCATCCACGTCTCGGCACCGCCCGCAGTGGTCTACGGCCTGGTCACCGACATAGCCGACATGGGCGAGTGGAACGTCGAGTGCCGGGGGGCCAGGTGGGTCGGGCGGGTCGCGGAGGCACGGCCCGGGGCGCGGTTCCGGGGGCGCAACAGTCACGGGTGGCGGCACTGGTCCACGCTCTGCACGGTGACCGCCGCCGAGCCCGGCCGGGTCTTCGCCTACCACGTCCGCGCCGCCGGCCTGCTCGACGTGGCCCTGTGGCGCTTCGGCATCACGCCCACCGAGGCGGGCTGCCACGTGGAGCAGAGCACCTGGGACACCCGCGGCCCCCTCATGCGTGTCGTCGGCGGGCTCGTCACCGGCGTCCGGGACCGGGCCGCCCACAACGAGGCCAACATGCGGCGGACCCTGGAGGGCCTCAAGAGAGCGGCGGAACGGCGCCCCTGACCGGCTGTCGCGGGTGGGGGACGGCGCCCCTGACCAGCCGCCGAGGGCAGGGGCGGTGACACCGACCGGCCGCCGCGGGTATGGGGTGGCGACCCTGATCAGCCGCCGTGGGGCAGGGAGGACTGTCCTCTTCCCTTGAGGGTGAGGGCCAGCACAGCGGTGATCAGATACACCGCGACACCGCCCTGGAGCGCGTCCAGCGCCGCGCCGAACACACCCTCGTTGTCGACGACGAGCTGCACGGGGTACATGAGCGCGGCGGCGCCGAGCGCGGGGTAGAGGGAGAAGCGCCAGGGGTGGCGCAGGGCCCAGAGGCGGGCCTGCCGGGTCACCCGGTCCGCGACCTTGGGCTTGCCGATCGAGCCGACCGCCGCGATCAGCGTGAACAGGCTGATGCCGAGCGACAGGGCCCACGTCAGGTCGGCGGCCCCGGGCAGGATCACCCCCATGCCGAAACTGGCGGCCGCGACCGCGCCGCCGGTCACCGCGGCGGCCTTCCACGGCGCACCGCGCAGGGCCGCTCCGGCGAGGGACATCTCGTCACGTCGAGTCAGTTCGTCGTTCATGACTTCAGAGTGCCCCTTCGGGTCCCTTGTCCACATCGGGGAGCAACCCTGATCCGTCCCTTACCTGTTGTATCGGGGGTGCCGTTCGCGCTGGTGGCGTGACCCGGGTGCCGGGGGCAGCCAAGGCGCAGGGAGCCTCGCTCGGCACGGTGTCCCCCGGAGGGGGAGTGGGGGCCAGCGCCACCACGATGAACCGGCCTGCCGGATCGAAACGTCCGGCGCCGATCCCTAGTTTGATGAGCGTCCGGTCACACCGACCGAAGGAACGCCCATGAGGAAGACTCCCTGCGTCGCGGCCTGTCGGTGGCCGTCGCCCTGGGCGTCCTGACCGCTCCCGCCCTGGCCGCCCCCGCGCTGGCGTCGGAGACACCGGAGGAGCAGGTTGTCGCGGGCCTTGAGCGTCACGCCCACCCACTGCGCGGAAGTGGCTCGGCACCGCCCACCCGACGTTCACCGTGCCGGCCACCTACCTCCCCGACATGCTCAAGGCGCCGCCGGCCCTGGGCCAGGCGTACGACATCGTGGTTCACCTCCACCGTGTCAAGGCGGCCAACCCGCTGTAAGGATGCTTGACGCTCCCGCCGGTGAACTTCCCGGCGCACGGAGCCGGAGTGGCCGCCGTTCTCCGGATACGGCAGCAGGGAGGAACACCCTGACCTGCCCCTGAGCCCTGCCCCCCGATAGGTTGACCGCCATGTCAGTGAACTTCCGTACCGCTCGGGCCGAGGACGTCCCGCTGATCGTGGCCATGATCGCCGACGACGCGATCGCCGCCGCCCGCCAGGGGGCCTACGGAGACGAGCACCGCGCCGCCTTCGAGGTCATCGACGCCGACCCCAACAACGAGCTGATCGTGGCGGAGCTGGACGGCGAGGTCGTGGGCACCATGCAGCTCACCTACATCCCGGGCATCTCCCGGCGCGGAGCGCTGCGGATGCAGATCGAGGCGGTCCGGATCGACTCCGCCCTGCGCGGCCGGGGTCTGGGCCGCCAGATGATGGAGTGGGCGGTCGAGCGGGGCCGGGCCCGCGGCTGCGCGCTGGTCCAGCTCACCACCGACAAGGCCCGCAAGGACGCCCACCGGTTCTACGACTCCCTCGGCTTCGTCGCCTCCCACGAGGGGTACAAGCTCGCGCTGAGCTGACCGGCCGGCCCGCCATCCGTGGGATGGTAGATCTTCTTGTCCGACGGCCCCGGCTCCGGGACCTGCTCGAAAGGGAGAGCGATGGGAAGACACGCACTGGGTCTAGGGGCGCTGGCCCTGCTTCTGGCGGCCTGCGGGGGCACGGCCGGCAGCCAGGCCGGGGGACCCACGACCCCTTCCCCCGTTCCGGCC
>NZ_NGFP01000272.1 GCF_002149035.1 Streptosporangium minutum | reverse complement strand
GATCGCCTCCGGCCGGCTCCGCGGGCGGACCGCCCCCGGCCGGCGCCGCCGTGACCTCGTCGCGGAGGGGAGGCCGCCGCCTCAGGCCTCGGGTGGTGGGGCGACCGAGGCCCGCACGATGAGGCGTGAGCGGAGGGTGTGCATCTCGCGGCGGGGCTCGGCCCCCTCAAGGGTGTCGAGGAGCACCTCGGCCGCCTTCGCGCCGAGCCGGTGCACGGGCTGTTCGATCATCGTCAGGGGCGGCTCCATGACCGCCGCCCACGCGCTGTCGTCGAACCCGATCAGCGCGATGTCGCGCGGGTAGGAGAGCCCCGCCGCCCGCAGGGCGCGCAGGGCGCCCGTCACCGCGTCGGTCTCGGTGCAGAACACCGCGGTGATGCGGTCGGGGACGGCGAGCATGCGGGCGACCTCCTGGGTCGCCCGCTCCTCGGTCTTGCGGCCGACCATCACCAGCTCGGGGTCGAAGGGGATGCGCGCGTCGTCGAGCGCGTCGAGATAGCCGCGCAGACGCTCCCCGTCGGTCCACAGGTTGCGGGACGCCGCCGCCAGCAGTCCACGCCGGGTCGCGGGCGCCTCCGACGCGGGCGGCCCCCACACGAACCCGATGCGGCGGTGCCCGGCCGCGATGAGCATCTCGACCGCCTCCCGCGCCGCCTCGCGGTTGTCGATGACGACCGCGTCGAGATCGAGCGACGCGACCGCGCGGTCGACGAGCACGACGGGAATGCCCCGGTCCATCGCCGCCCTGATGTGCGCGACCTCGCCGCGGCCGACCGCGGCCGACGCGATGATGACGCCGTCGACGCGCTTGTCGATGAGCACGTTCGTCGCCGCGATCTCCTCGTCGAGATCCTCGTACGTACTCAGCACGATCGTGTCGAAGCCCCGGGCGCGGGAGGTGTCGGAGATCCCGCGCACCACGCCGGCGAAGAAGGGGTTGCCGATGTCGGCGACGATCACCCCCAGGGTGTGGCTCACCCCTGTCGACATGCTGCGTGCGAGCGCGTTCGCGCGGTAGCCGAGTTTCTCGGCCGCCGCGAGCACCCGCTCCCGCAGCTCCGGGCTGACGTACCCATACCCGCCGAGCGTGCGGGCCGCGGTCGCGCGGCCGACACCGGCCTCGGCGGCCACCTCGGAGATCGTCGGCGGCCCCGCCGCCTGGCCCCGGTCAGCTGGCATGGATGGCGTCCCTCATTTCTCGCGTTCGGAGGCTCGCCACATGCTAGCCACGGCCGGTTGCCCCGCGGGCCTGCCGCAGCCGAACGCGCCTTCCACGAGACACTGCCCGTAGGCTGTCTCCGCGCCCTCGCGCAGGGCGCGCTCGATCATGTGACGCCGCGGCGGGGTGCGCGCGGACCAGCCGCCGCGCAGCAGCGCGACCGCGAACCCGGTGAGGAAGGCGTCACCGCAGCCCATCGTGTCGATGATCTCTCGTGGGTCCTCCACCCGGCGCGCCGGGGTCTCGACGGTGACGTGGCCGTCGTACGCGATCGCTCCGTCCACGCCGCGGGTGGCGAGCGCGAGCCGCGCGCCCCGCCGTACGACCTCGGCCAGGAGCGCGCGCGTGGCGGCTCCGTCGAGGTGGGAGCACGACAGCAGCACCAGGTCGGCGTGCGGGCAGACGCGGTCGAGGTAGGAGGGGGTGCGGAACTCCTCCTCGCTGGAGAGGTCGAAGCTCACCAGCGTGTCGAGCCCGGCCAGTTTCGGCAGTTCGCTCTCGCTGCGGGAGTAGACGCTCGAATGCGCGAGGTCGAAGGACGACACGTATTCGAGCAGCCCGTCGTCGAGCACGAGCGGCTCCCGCACCGTCACCCCGCCGCCGTTCCAGCCGAGGAAGACACGGTCGCCGTCGTCGACGCGCAGGAAGGAGACGCCGGTCTCACCGGCCCGTACGGCGCAGCGGTCGACGGCGACCCCCTGGGCGGCGATCGACTCGCCCAGGAACCGGCCGAGGTCGTCGTCGCCGAAGACACCCAGGTAGGCGGCTTCGAGGCCGAGGCGGCGGGCGTAGACGGCGACGTTCACACTGTTGCCGCCCGGATAGTCGATGCCGCGGTCGACGAATCGGTCGACGATGTTGTCGCCGAAGCCGAGGACTCTCATGGATTCTCCTGTGCGCGGGCCCCGCGCGCCACGGAGCGGGGGCCCGGGAGGGTGCGCGGGCGCCGGCGGGGCACCGGCGTACGCGGACGGTTCGGTTGTGGCATGTGCGAGGGTGCGGTCGCCGAAGGCCGCGCGTGGGGCGCCCCCGCCCGGACGGTCCTCCGGGCGGGGTGGGGGCGGGGCTCAGTGATCCATGACGCGGTGGTGGCGGCGCTCAGTGGTCCATGACGCGGTGGTACTCAGTAGTCCATGACGCGGTAGTAACGGCGCAGGTCGAGTGAGTGGTCGCGCACCCTTTCGAGGTGCTTGCTGACGCGGCCCATCACGGTGTCGAGCACGAGCGGCGCGAGGAGGCCGCGGAACTCCGGGCTGATCCCCTTGAGGGGGTAGTCACGCGTGTCGAAGACGGTGACGTCCTTCGAGATGCGCCTGGCGAAGGACTCGGCGCGGTCGGTGAGGGGACGCGTCTCGTCCTCCCCCTGGAAGATGATCACACTGGTGTCCTCTTCCAGCAGTTCGAGGGAGCCGTGGAAGAACTCGGCGCTGTGCACCCTGGTGGTGCGCAGCCACTGCATCTCCTCAAGGATGCACATGGAGTACAGGTAGGTGAATCCCCATAGGTTTCCACCGCCGATGAGGAAGTGGTAGCCGGTGTCCTTGTGGGCCTCGGCGAAGGCGGCCGCCGCGGGCTCGGCCCGCTCCGCAACGTCGACGAGGATCCGCGGGATGTCCGCCAGCTCGTCGGCGAGCTTCTCGTAGCCGTCGAACTCGCCTCTCCGCGAGAGCAGCCGGCCCATGAAGAGCAGCAACTGCATGTCGAAGGGCCAGGTCTTCGGCTCCGAGATGAGGGCGATGTCGACGTTCCGGGCGATGGGCGACTCGGGGTATCCGGTGAAGCCGATCGTGTAGGCCCCCCTGGACCTGCAGTACTCGATGGCGCGGATGCTGTCGTCGGTCGTGCCCGTGACCGAGGTGAAGATCGCCACCGAGCGTCCGCCGAGGGTCGCGTCGCCCGAGGCGACCAACTCCGCCGCGATCACGGAACGCACGTTGAGGGTGGAGCTGCGCCGGGCGAGGTGCTCATACGGCCACATCTGGGCGTAGGTGCCACCGGCGCCGACGAGAAGGAGGTTGTCGAACCCCTCGTCCACGAGTCGATCGACGAGTTCCTCGATCTGGGGGCGCAGTGCCACCGCGCTCGCCATCTGCGAGAGGAATTCCGGCTCGTTGAATCCGAGCATCTTCGCGTCCTTTCGGGAATGCTTGCGGCCGGCGCCGCCCTGCGGCCTGATACCGGTATCACGCGGGGATCACGCTGGCACATGAGTCGCGCGACGTCAACACCACACCCGTCGATGAGACTTTTTACCCTATTGATCTGCGGCTATATAAGAAAAAACGACGCCGGACCCGACCTCGAAAAGAAGATCTTGATTTCAGGTCTGGTACCGGTATCAGATCCTCTGTACAGTCAGCCGACACCAAGCGGTTCGTGTCAGAGACACCCCACGGCGGATCTGAGGTGCCTCAGCACCGGCGGTCCCCTCTCCCCCGAGAGAAAGGAAGCCCATGCGCCCTCGCGCACTGACGACGTTCGCGGCACTCGCCGGGGCCTCGGTGCTCACCCTCGCCGGCTGTTCCGGCGGACCGGCGAACGCCCCCGCGGCCGACGTCACCGCCGAAGCGGAGTTCTCCGGCACTCTGAGCATCCTCACCAAGTTCGCCGGCGATCCCCTCAGCCCCTACTTCGAGGACCTCGCCGCCGAGTACGAGCGGCTGCACCCCGGAGTGAAGGTCGAGCTCATCCAGGAGACCGATCAGAGCATCAAGGACAAGACCAAGACCCTGACGGCCTCCGACGCCCTCCCCGACATCTACTTCACCTGGACCGGCAACTGGGCGGAGAACTTCGTACGGGGTGGCCGCGCGGCCGACCTCAGCAAGGTGATCGGGCCCGACACCCCGTGGGGACGGACCTTCAGCAAGGCGTCGCTGTCCGCCTTCGCCTACGACGGCCGCTACTACGGGATCCCCCTCTACAACAACGGCAAGTTCATGGGCTACAACAAGGCCGCGTTCGCCAAGGCCGGGGTCAAGGTGCCCGCCACCTTCGAGGAGCTCCTCAGCAGCTGCCCCACGTTGCGCAAGGCGGGATACGAACCCATCGCCTTCGGCAACAAGGACGGCTGGCCCGCCCTGCACTACCTGCAGCAGCTGTTCGCCTACACCGTGCCGGAGGCCACCCTCCAGGCCGACTTCCGCCCCGGGACGGCCAAGCTCGACCACCCCGGCTACGTCACCGCGCTCAAGCAGTTCAAGACCCTCGTCGACACGTGCACCGACACCGGCGACGGCACCAACGGCGTGCTCTACACCTCGGCGCAGGAGGCGTTCTCCAGGGGCAAGGCGGCGATGTACTACCAGGAGGTCCTGGAGTTCGACAACGCGACCGCCGGGCGGGGGCTCTCCCCCGACGACTTCGGCATCTTCCCGCTGCCCGTCCCCGAGGGCGCCGGCGGCAACCCCAAGGCGATCGAGGGGGCGCCCGAGGGATACCTCGTCAACGCCCGGTCGCCGCGCGCGGCACTCGCCGTCGACTTCATGAAGTTCGTCACGGGCTCCAAGAACGCCGAGAAACTCTCCTCACCCCCGTACGGCCAGCCCAGCACGGTCATCGGCGCCGTCACGCCCAAGACCTCCAGCAAGGCCGTGTTCGAGGGCATCGAGATGGTCAACCGCGCGCCGCAGCTGGCCAGCTGGCTCGACATGGTGACGGTGCCCGAGGTCGCCGACGCGTGGCTGGCCGGCGGGGAGGCCGTCATCAGCGGTGACACGGCCCCCGAGAAGGTGCTCGAAAGCGTGCGCCAGGCCTCGGCGTCGGCCAAGTAGCCCGCACGGCGAAGGAGAGCATGCCGGTGCGCACCATCTTCCGAAGGGCACCCTTCCAAAGGGCACTCGGGCTCGCGTGGGTCATCCCCGCCCTCGCGCTGGTCGGGGTGTTCGTCTACCTGCCGCTCGTGCAGAACTTCGGGTTCAGCACGCTCAAGTGGGACATCTACAGCGGAAGCCAGGAGTACGTCGGGCTCGGGAACTACCGCAAGCTCATCGAGGACCCGGTCTTCTGGTCGTCGTTCGGCAACAACCTGCTGTACGCGGTGGTCTCGATCGCGTTCCAGGTGTTCGGCGCGCTCCTGCTGGCCGCGCTCGTCGAGAGCATCCGCAGCGAGCGGTGGCGGCGCGGTCTCCGGGCGATCTACTTCATCCCCTCGGCGATCTCGCTGACCGTCGCGGGCCTGCTCTTCTACTTCGTCTACGAGCCCAACCTGGGCCTGCTCAACCACGCGCTCGAAGCGGTGGGGCTGGGGCGGTTCGGCCAGTCCTGGCTGGGCCAGGGGGACACCGCGATGCTCGCGATCATCGCGATGAGCCAGTGGCAGGGTTTCGGGTACTCCACCCTGCTCTTCGCCGTCGCGATCCAGCGCATCCCCTCCGAGATCTACGGCGCCGCGGCCATCGACGGCACCGGGCCGATCCGCCGCTTCGTCCACGTGACGGTCCCCCTGGTGCGCGAGATGACCGGCCTCATGATGATGGTCACCATCTCGGGCGCGTTCCAGGTGTTCAACGAGGTCATGGTGATGACCGGCGGCGGGCCCGACAACTCGACCCAGGTGCTGGGGACCTGGCTGTACCGCAGCGGTTTCGTACGCAACAACTTCGGCTATGCCGCCGCGATCGCGACAGTGCTCTTCGTGATCACGCTCGGCATCGCCATGGCGCAGCTGTGGGTCACCCGCAGGAGAAGGGTGGAATGGTGAGTCGCCTGGGCTTCCTCGGCGTGATAGCGCGCCTGTTCATGTGGGTCTTCCTCCTCGGCCTCGCGGTGGTCGTGCTCTACCCGCTGCTGTGGATGGCGCTCAACGGGTTCAAGACCAACGCCGAACTCTTCGGCAACCCCTTCGCCCTCCCCGTCGACTGGAGTTTCGAGAACTACCGGAAAGCGTGGAACCGGGGGGTCAGCAACTACCTCACCACCAGCGTGCTCGTCACGGTGACGTCGACGATCGCCACCGTGTTCGTCAGCGCCTGGGCCGCCTACGGCCTCACCCGTGTGAACATCCCGTTCAGCAAGGCGATCACCTCGGTGATCCTCGGCGGGCTCATGCTCGCCCCTACCGTGGCACTCGTGCCCCTGGTGAAGATGTTCCAGGCCATGGGCCTGTACAACAGCTTCTGGGCGCTGCTCATCCTGTACACGGCCTTCCGCGTCCCCTTCACCACCTTCCTCATCCGCGCCTACATGCTCGATCTTCCACGCGAGGTCGACGAGGCCGCCGACGTGGACGGCGCCGGCCGCTGGACGGCCTTCTGGCGGATCATCCTGCCCATGTGCAAGCCGATCATCACCTCGACGATCCTGCTGCACATCCTCTTCGCCTGGAACGAGTACCTCTTCGCGATGGTCTTCACCAGCGGCAGCGGCGTGCAGACCCTCCCGGTGGGCCTGACGAGCCTGATGAGCAAGCACGGCACCGACTTCCCCGTCGTCTTCGCCGGCATGGTGATCGCGGCCGTCCCGGTGGTGCTGCTGTTCTTCTTCGGCCAGCGTTACATCGTCAAAGGCCTCGCCGACGGAATCGGAAAGTGACCGCCGACCGCCTCGCCCGGCGCCTCGGCCGCCCCGCCGATCACGTGCTCCCGCCCCCATGCGCCGAGCGGCGCGAGTGCCCCGTTGAGCAGGACGCCGAGCGGGGTCAGCGAATACTCGACGCGGGGCGGCACCTCGTCATACACCTCGCGGTGCACGATGCCGTCCTCCTCCAGCTCCCGGAGGTGGGAGGCCAGCACCTTCTCGGTCACCCCCGACACCAGCCTGCGCAGCTCGCCGAAGCGGCACGTCCGTCCGTCGAGCGCCCAGAGGATCAGCACCTTCCACTTCCCGCCGATCACGTCCATCGCCGCGTCGATCCCGCAGTGGTATGCCCCCGGTCTCCGTACGGTCGCCATGTCCCGTCCTCCTGCCTGCTCACTCACCCCGGGGTAACCGCCCACTTCAAGGTGCGTACTTGATCACTTCGGGGTCTGCGACCAGCCTAATCGGCATGGACGACAACACTTCCGGGAAGTCCCGGCTCACTCTTCTCGGGCTCGGCGCCATGGGTACCGCGCTCGCCCGTACATGGCTCGCCGCCGGGCATCCGCTGACCGTCTGGAACCGCACCCCCAGCCGGGCCGAGCCGCTCGCCGCCGAGGGCGCGACGGTCGCCGGGACGGCCGCCGAGGCGGTGGCCGCGAGCGATCTCGTGGTGGTCTGCCTGCTCGACGACGCCTCGGTCGGGGAGGCCCTGGCCGGTGCCGACCTGACGGGCAAGGACCTGGTCAACCTCACCACCGGCACTCCCGCCCAGGCCCGCGCCCGCGCCGAGTGGGCCGAGGAGCGCGGCGCCCGCTTCCTGGACGGTGGGATCATGGCCGTCCCGCCGATGATCGGCGTGCCGGAGTCCGGCGGCTACGTCTTCTACAGCGGCTCCCGCGCCCTCTTCGACGCCCACCACAGCGCGTTGGCCATACCGGCCGGCACCGCGTACGTCGGTGAGGATCCCGGCTTCGCCGCCCTCCACGACGTGGCGCTGCTGAGCGCGATGACCGGGATGTTCGCCGGGCTCTCGCACGCCTTCGCGCTGATCCGCAAGGAGGGCGTCGCCCCGGGGGACCTCGCCCCCCTGCTCGTCGACTGGCTCACCGCCATGGCCTCCTCCGCGTACGAGCTCGCCGACCAGCTGCAGAGCGGTGACTACACCAAGGGCGTGGTGTCCAACCTCGCCATGATGGTCGAGGGCAACTCGACGATGCTGCGCACGGCCGAGGATCAGGGGGTCAGCGCCGAGCTGCTGACCCCGTTCATGGCCCTGATGGAGCGCCGCCTCGCCGACGGTCACGGCGACGAGGGCACCGCGGGCGTGGTCGACCTGCTCACCCGCTGAGAGGCGACGGACGATGGCAGGCGGGCGATCAGGGGCTGTCACCACCGTCGGCTCCCTCGCCGGCGTCCGTGCGCGCCGGGGTCAGTCCGCGACGAGACGCGCCCTGTGCCCTTCGCGCTCGCGCTGCCGCCGGACGACGTAGGCACCCGGCGTGCAGCCCGTGGCCCCGTGCTCGGGATGGAGCAGGTAGGCGACGGCCGAGGTCTCGAAGACGCCGATCGCCAGCCCGTCGGAGTCCGACACGTCGGTCGTCCACCGGCAGGTGTCCGGGTCGGCGACGAGCGTGTGCGGGTTGCCCCCGGCCGCTCCGCGGAGCAGTTCGACCCCCTCGGGAGGCACGTCCGTCCACCCGGCGTCGGACCAGGGCCGCACGGACGACGCGACGACGGGGAGCGGGATGACGATGAGGTCGCCCTGGGCCTGGAGCCCGTCGACGACGGGGATGCTCACCGACTGCTCAAGGTGGTCGAGCACGGCGAGTCCGGTCTGCTGGGAGAGCGAAGCGAGAGTCACTGTCATGGAAGTCACCTCAGGTTCGGCGGAGAAGAAGGGAGTACTGCTCGGCGGACAGCCCGTAGGTCCAGCCGGCGGCGGCGATCGGATCGTCGAGGGAGCCCGGCACGGTCAGGCCGTACTGGCGGCGGCGCCCGTCGCGTTCGACGGACCCGTTGACCGCGAGGAGCACCCTGGTCTCCTCGCGCATGTCGAAGAGCCGCAGCTCCGAGCCGGGGTTGCCGGGGTCCGGCGCGGAGGCGACCAGCCGCAGCCCGGCCTGGTCGATGTAGGAGGCCCAGCCGATGTGCTCGATCGCGCATCGCCTGACCTCGACATTGGCCTCCTCCGCGATCCGCGGGACGCTCGGATCCGTGATCACCCAGGAGGGCACCCGGGTCCCGTGCCAGGCGTACACGTCCCACCCGTCCGCGTAGCGCACGGCCGGACCGTCCGCGCGATGCAGCCGCACCTCACCGTCGTCGCCGCACACCTCCGTGTGCATGGCGACGGGACGCTCGGAGAGGACGCACACGCCTTCGTGCGGCCACCACGAGCCGCACGACCGGGCCGCTGTCGCCCACAGCTCGAACCGCCGGGTCTGCTCGGGAGTGAAGACCACGCCGGCCACTCGGCGGAGGGCGTCGTAATGGGCGACCCAGGAGACGCACTGCGTCCCGTACCAGGCGTCCCTCGGCCGGTGGCCCGAGTCGTGCGCCGCCCGGAGCGGTATGAGGAGCGAACCGGTGGTGGATCGCGAGAGCGAGCCGCGGACCTCCCGGCGGATCAGCTGGTCCATCGGCTGATGGACCCATCTGACCTGGTCGTCGAGCTCGCGGCACAGCTCTCTCATGAGCGACGAGAACCGAGGTGGCAGAGCCCGTTCGGAGATGCGGTCCGCGGCCTCCGGAGGCTGTGGACGCATCCCCGGCGGGACGGTCGTCAGGGCCGCGACCGGTGAGGAGACCCAGTGGAAACGCGGTGGTGCGAGCCCGATCAGGCGGTACAGCCCGGAGATCGCGGCCTCTGCGGCCGGACGGTCGGCGGGCAGCGTCGACAACGCCCGGCCCAGCCATTCTTCGCGGATTTCAGCGGCTTCCCGCCGCACAAGAACGCTCACCGGATGAAGGTGGCGTCATCCTTTCCAACGATCATGTCAGGAATAGTGACAGATCGACGCGGCGTATGTCTACCGCCCGGCCATGCTCCGGTGCCTCTCGCCGGTCACCGGCGGACGGCGCGGAGGAGGCGGTTCGGGAACGGACGGCGGCCGGGGCCGTGGTCTCCCCGGCCACAGGACGGCGGCCGTGACGATCGCGGAGATCGTCAGCAGGACGCCCAGCAGAACTTCGGCAAGCGCGGTGGTCGACATCGAACCCTCCCTCGACCTCGCTGTGGACATGCGGCCACGAGGACGAAGGTCTCCCCACACCCCCCATGTCGCACAGGAGGGCCACCCCGCCGGATCTCCCTGTGCCGGGGACCGTGATGACGATCGGGGTGTCGGACGGCGGGTACTCCCCTCCGCACTGATTCAATCCACTATCCGCGCAGCTCAGAGCCCAGTCAAATGCCCGCCGCCCCCCGGTCGCGACCCGGGGGTGGAACACCGCGCGGAGACTGACCTACCCTGGGACGACGAGGGGAGTACTTCCCAAGAGCCGACCCGGTCAGTACGGACGTTCATAACGTCCCCGGGCGGCCGCCCGCGCGGTGCGGGTGAAGGAGACCTCGAACAGCCAAGCGCGTTCGAGGAGGTTTCATGCCCACTGAGGCAACCCTGTCCATAGCCGATCTTGAAACGATCGGTTCGCCGAAACTGTGGACGATCACCGTGGCCGGTCTGGTGCTGCTGCTGGCCGTGGACTTCGTGCTGACGCGGCGCCCGCACGATGTGCGGATGCGCGAGGCGGTCGGCTGGTCGATCTTCTACCTGGCCCTGCCCCTGATCTTCGGCGCCTACCTGTGGGGGGCCTTCGGGTCCGGTGTGTCAGTGGAGTTCTTCACCGGCTACGTGGTGGAGAAGTCGCTGTCGGTGGACAACCTGTTCGTTTTCATGCTTCTGCTGTCCGCCTTCGCGGTCCCGGCCGCCCTGGCCCAGCGGGTCCTGCTGTACGGCATCATCGGGGCACTGGTGCTACGCGCGATCTTCATCGCGCTGGGGGCGGCCGTCCTGCAGAGCGGCACCTGGGCGTTCCTGCTGTTCGGCGGGATACTGATCCTCACCGCCGGGAAGATCCTCAAGGACGCGCTGAGCGGGGAGGAACAGAAGGTCGACATCTCCTCCATGCGCACGATCCGGCTGCTGCGGCGCTTCATCCCGGTCACCGAGGACTACCGCGGCTCCCGCCTGGTCGTGCGCGAGGGCGGCCGCCGCGCCCTGACCCCGCTGGCACTGGCCACCGTGGCCGTCTTCGCCACCGACATCGTCTTCGCCGTCGACTCGGTGCCCGCGGTGTACGGCGTGACCGAGGACCCCTTCCTCGTCTTCGCCACCAACGCCTTCGCCCTGCTGGGCCTGCGGGCGCTCTACTTCGTGCTCCTGGGCGTCCTGGCGAAGCTGCGGCACCTGAACCACGGACTCGGCATCATCCTGGCCTTCATCGGGATCAAGCTCGTCCTGCACTGGGCGCACGGCGTCTGGACCTGGGTCCCGGAGATTCCCACCCTGGCCTCGCTGGGGGTCATCATCGCGGTCCTGACCACCGTCACGATCACGAGCGTGTACGCCAACCGCCGGGACGCGGAGCCCGCCTCCTCACCCGCCGACCACTGATCCCCGAAGGGCCGTGAGGCGCTCAGACGGCGAACAGGAGGGCGGCACTGACGAGCACGATCACGGCGGTGGCGAAGTGGATGCCGAAGGCGGTCGCCTTGGTGCCGCCGTGCCGCAGGACGACGACGGTGTCGCCGAGGGGGTTGAGGGCGACGACCAGCATGTACCAGGCCTCGGCCTGGGGGCCGACGAAGGCGAGAAGGGCGAGGCCGAGGACGCCGTAACTGAGGTCGCGCAGGCCCTTGACGGTCAGGTAGGCGGCGTCCCCGTCTTTCTTGGCGGGGACGCCGTAGCCGGCGGCCGCGGCGTGGGGCACCAGGAAGAACCGGAGGCCGATGAAGATGATGAAGAGGTTGAGCAGGATGGCCAGCCCGTAGGCGATGGGGGAGAGCATGATCTTTTCCTTTTGCTAGCACCGCTAGGTTCGAGAGCGAAACTAGCATATCTTCGACAGGGGTGCTAGCAGCGCTAGCATCATGGCCGTGCCGGTCCAGGTGCACCCCGGAACGGGATCGGCCCGTTCACGGCCGGCGCCTCCCGCGCGACCTCGCCGAAGGGCGAGCAGAACGAACGCCCGTGCTCCTTCGGGAAGGAGCACGGGCGTTGACTACCGCCGGTCGTCACCGGCTTGACCGCCGCCGGTCGTCACCGGCTCACTGGCGCCGCCAGAGGGCCGGGACGTAGGGCGGCTCCCAGCCGGGCAGTGCGGTGTGCTGCTGGAGGCACTGGTAGGTGACGCCGTTGTAGATCGCCTGAGCGCCGGCCGCATAGGCGGTGCCCGCGGCCCAGGGGCCGGCCGGTCCCTGAGTGGGCGAAGAGGTAGGAGTCGGGGTCGGCGTGGGGGTCGGGGTCG
>NZ_NGFP01000271.1 GCF_002149035.1 Streptosporangium minutum | reverse complement strand
CCCGAGAACCCCGAGCCCCCCGGGTCCGGCGCCGTGCTGATCGCCGTGTCCTCCGAGGGCGCCGTGGTGCTCGACACGCGCGCGGGGGCCTTCCTGGGCGTCGACAGGACCGGACGGCGGATCTGGCAGGACCGGACGGCCTACCGGCGCGGATCGGAGGCCGTCTGTCTGGCGCGCTGCCCGGACGCCGTCTTCTCCGGCACGTGGGAGGCGTCCGGGCCCGACCCGTCTCCCTGGCGGCCCACGCCCGCCGGCGCCCGGCCCTTCCCCGGCACCGGTTCCTCGATCCGCCGGGTGCTGACGGCACGCTCCCCGTCCGATGCCGTCATCGCCGAGGGACCTCCGGACGGTGCGGGGCGGCTCCGCCTGGTGCGCACGGACGGCCCGCCCACCCGGATACCCGTGCCCGCGGCGGCCGGTGTCGTCTGGAGTGAGAACGCGACCCGCACGACGGCCCTCGCGGTGGCGCGCGGCCCCGGGGACAGGAGCGAGGTGCTGTGGTTCCGGCGCGACCGGCACGGGTGGCGGCCCCTGCCCGGCCATCTGCGAGCGGGTCCGGCATGGGGCGCCTGCACGGCGGGCCAGGGCGAGATCGCCGTGCTCGTGGGAGCCGAACCCATGCTGGTCCTGCGGCGCGCGCACCCGGTGCCGATCAAGACCGATCTGGAGACGACCGGCGAATGCGCCGCCGGTCGAGCCGGCGCGGTCGTGATCGCGCGCTGGAAAGACGGCCAAGCCCGTCCGCATACGGCCATCCGCGGAGTGGACGCCTCGGGCGCGCAGACCTGGGCTCGGGACATCCCCGCCGAAGTGCAGGTCAGGGCCGAGCCGTCCGGCAAACGGTTCGTCCTCGTGTACGGCGGCACCGCCGAACTGGTCGACCAGAGGGGGCGGACGACCGCGACGCACACGGGGGTGCTGTCCGCCGCCTACACCGCGACGGCGGAACTCGTCCTGCTGCGAGACGGCTACCGCGTCCAATGGCTGACGTCGTGACGTCATGCCGTGGTGAGGCGGCGCACCGCCTCGTCGGTCCGGAGAACGGCGGCCCCGGAGCCGGTCCTCATGTCCGCTTCCACGGCTCTTGACGCCCCCCTTCCGGCTACGGGGATCGGGGCGGCAGTCGCCTCGTCCCGGTCGATCGGGTCAGCCCCTGACCGTACGGCGCAGCTGGGCCGACAGCACGGCGGGAGCTTCGACGAGCGAGGGGCCGTACCACGTCAGGAAGCGCCCGTCGAGCAGGGCCGCGTCGACGCCGGGAAAGCTCTCGGGGCCGTCCTCCGCGGTGAAGCGGTACGGCTCGTCCGGCAGCACCACGAGATCCGGCCCGGCCTCCCTCAGCCGGTCGACCGGGATCTTCGGGTACCGCTCGGGATGGCCCGCGTAGAGGTTCTCGACGCCCAGCCGGGCCAGCACGTCACCGGTGAAGGTCTCCCCGCCGACGACCATCCACGGCCGGCGCCACACCGGGACGACCGCCCGGCACCACCGCTCGCGGGTCTCCTGCCGCCACGCGGCCTCCGCCTCGTCCAGCCAGGCCGGGCGGGGCAGGCGGCAGGCCCCGGTGAGCACGCGGTCCAGCGACGCCAGGGCTTCCCGCACGGTACGGATCACCGTCACCCAGACCGGGAGGCCGCGGGCCCGGAGCGCGTCGAGGTCGGCGGCGCGGTTCTCCTCGAAGTTGGCCAGCACGACGTCGGGACGGAGCGATCCGATCCGCTCCAGGTCCGGGTTCTTGGTGCCCCGGACCCTGGTGACGTCGAGGCCGGCGGGATGGCTGCACCAGTCGGTCGCTCCCACCAGCAGCCCGGGTGAGGTCGCCGCGACGGTCTCGGTGAGCGAGGGGACGAGGGAGACGACGCGGCGCACCTTCGCGGGGACCGGCACCGTGGCGCCGGTGTCGTCCCTCATACGTTGCGGCGGTACTGGCCGCCGGCCTCGAACAGCGCCTCGGTGATCTGGCCGAGGGAGCAGACGCGGGCGGCGTCCATCAGCACCGCGAAGGCGTTCTCGTCCGACATCGCCGCCCGGCGGAGCCGCTGCAGCGCCTGCGGGGCCTGCTCCGCGTGCGCCTCCTGGAAGCCGCGCAGCCGGTCGAGCTGGGACCGCTTCTCCTCCTCGGTGCCGCGGGCCAGCTCCAGCGGGCCGTGCTGGGAATCGCCGCGCGGGTTGCGGAAGGTGTTGACGCCGATGATCGGCAGGGAGCCGTCGTGCTTGCGGGTCTCGTACAGCATCGACTCGTCCTGGATGCGCCCGCGCTGGTAGCCGGTCTCCATCGCGCCCAGCACGCCGCCCCGGTCGGAGATGCGCTCGAACTCCCTGAGCACGGCCTCCTCGACCAGGTCGGTGAGCTCGTCGACGATGAACGAGCCCTGCAGCGGGTTCTCGTTCACGGCCAGGCCCCACTCGCGGTTGATGATGAGCTGGATGGCCATGGCCCGCCGTACCGAGTCGGGGGACGGGGTGGTGACGGCCTCGTCGAAGGCGTTGGTGTGCAGGCTGTTGCAGTTGTCGTAGATCGCGGTCAGCGCCTGCAGCGTGGTGCGGATGTCGTTGAAGTCCATCTCCTGGGCGTGCAGCGACCGGCCGGAGGTCTGGATGTGGTACTTCAGCTTCTGCGCCCGCTCGGCGGCGCCGTACCGCTCCTTCAGCGCCACCGCCCAGATGCGGCGGGCCACCCGCCCGAGCACGCTGTACTCGGGGTCCATGCCGTTGGAGAAGAAGAACGACAGGTTGGGCGCGAAGTCGTCGATCTTCATGCCACGGGCCAGGTAGGCCTCGACGTAGGTGAAGCCGTTGGCCAGGGTGAAGGCGAGCTGGCTGATCGGGTTGGCCCCGGCCTCGGCGATGTGGTAGCCGGAGATCGACACCGAGTAGAAGTTGCGCACCCCGTTGGCGATGAACCACTCCTGGATGTCGGCCATCATCCGCAGCGAGAACTCGGTGGAGAAGATGCAGGTGTTCTGGCCCTGGTCCTCCTTGAGGATGTCGGCCTGCACGGTGCCGCGCACGGTGGCCAGCGTCCGGGCGCGCAGCAGCGCGGCCTCGTCGGGCGCGGGCTCGCGGCCGTGCTCGTCGCGGAACCGGCCGAGCGCCTGGTCGAGGGCGGCGTTGAGGAAGAAGGCCAGGATGGTGGGGGCGGGGCCGTTGATGGTCATGGAGACCGAGGTGTTGGGCGCGGAGAGGTCGAAGCCGTCATACAGCGTCCTCATGTCGTCGAGCGTCGCGATCGACACCCCTGACGTGCCGACCTTGCCGTAGATGTCGGGCCGGAGCGCGGGGTCGTTGCCGTAGAGCGTGACCGAGTCGAACGCGGTGGACAGCCGGGTCGCCGGCTGGCCCTCCGACAGCAGCTTGAAGCGCCGGTTGGTGCGGAACGGGTCGCCCTCTCCGGCGAACATCCTGGTCGGGTCCTCGTCGTCCCGCTTGAAGGGGAACACCCCGGCGGTGAACGGGAAGGAGCCCGGCAGGTTCTCCGCGCGCAGGAAGCGCAGCAGGTCGCCGTGGTCCGACAGACGCGGCAGCGCGACGCGCGGGATCCGGTTCCCCGACAGCGTCGAGCGCCACAGCGGGGTCCGCAGCTCCCTGTCGCGGACCTTCACCACCAGCTCGTCGGCCTGGTAGGCCTCCGCGGTGGCGCTCCACCCCTCCAGAAGCGCCCGGCTGTCCGGATCGACCTCGGCGGCGGCGCGGTCGAGGAGCAGGTCCACGGCAGCGGTGTCGGCGCCCTCGGCGGCGAGGAGCTCGCGGACGGCGGCCAGTCTCTGGTGGCGACGCACCGCCTCCGCCTGGTCGCCGGTGCGGGCGTGGTAGCCGCGTACGGTGTCGGCGATCTCGGCCAGGTAGCGGGACCGGGCCGGCGGCACGATGCCCGCGGTGACCTCCGAGGTGGTGCCGTGCACCTCGGGGAGCAGGCGCGGGGTCGCGGGCAGCCCGTGCTCGCAGAGCAGGTCCCTGAGCCGCTGGTAGAGCGCGGTCACGCCCGCGTCGTTGAACCGCGAGGCGATCGTGCCGTAGACGGGCATCTCCTCGGGCGGGACCCCGAACGCCTCCCGGTTGCGCACCATCTGGCGGCGCACGTCGCGCAGCGCGTCCTCCGCGCCCCGGCGCTCGTACTTGTTGATCGCCACCACGTCCGCGAAGTCGAGCATGTCGATCTTCTCAAGCTGGGACGCCGCACCGAACTCCGGTGTCATGACGTACAGCGACACGTCGGCGAACGGCACGATCGCCGCGTCGCCCTGCCCGATGCCCGGGGTCTCCACGATCACCAGGTCGTGGCCCGCCACCTGGCAGGCCGCGATCACGTCACCGAGGTGCGCGGGCAGCTCCTGCGCCCCGCGGGTGGCCAGGGACCGGAAATAGGCGCCGCCTCCGGCCAGGCTGTTCATCCTGATCCGGTCGCCCAGCAGCGCTCCCCCTCCCCTGCGCCGGGTCGGGTCGACCGCGACGACGGCCACGCGCAGCTTGTCCTCGGAGTCGATCCTGATCCGGCGCAGCAGCTCGTCGGTGAGCGAGGACTTGCCCGAGCCGCCCGTGCCGGTGATGCCCAGGACCGGGACCCCGCGCCCGGACGCCGCGCTCCGCAGCGCCTGCAGCCATGCGGCGTCCGCGGCGCCGGACTCCACCGTCGTGATCGCGCGGGCCAGCGCCCGGTGGTCTCCGGTGACCACCTCGGCGAGCGGGGGCGGGCCGCCCGCGGCCAGGTCCACGTCGCACGCCTCGACGACCTTGTTGATCATCCCGGCCAGCCCGAGCCGCTGCCCGTCCTCCGGGGAGAAGACCCCGGCGACGCCGTGGGCGTGCAGCGTGTCGATCTCCTCCCGCACGATCACCCCGCCGCCCCCGCCGTAGACCTTGACGTGGCCGGCGCCGCGCTCGCGCAGCAGGTCCACCAGGTAGGTGAAGAACTCGACGTGGCCGCCCTGGTAGGAGCTGATCGCCACGCCCTGCACGTCCTCCTGGATCGCGGCGGTGACGATCTCGTCGACGGAGCGGTTGTGGCCCAGGTGGATGACCTCGGCCCCCTGGGACTGCAGGATCCGCCGCATGATGTTGATGGCCGCGTCGTGGCCGTCGAACAGCGCCGCCGCCGTGACGACGCGGACCGGATGGGCGGGAACGTGCACGGGGACTCCTTCGACCGACAGCCGAGTACGCCTCGCAAAATTACTAGGAAGCCCTAACAAATACTAGGACATCCTACTATTTTCCCGCCGGCGGTCCCGGCGGCGCTTTCAATTGAGGTCCAGCGCCATGACGATGGCCAGGCCGACGACGTGGATCAGCACGACGGTCACGATGAGGAAGACGAACACGAACCTCGCGGGTCCGTGCTCGAACTGCCTGCCCTCTTTCAGCGCGGGCCTCTCCGCCTGACGGTCGGCGATCCGCTCCTCGAGGGTCTTCCTCCTCCGGCGGGCCACGACGGCCTCCGGCTCGGCCGGCCGGCCGGCGGCGTCCCGGTGCGGCACGCCGCCGGTGTCCGCGCTCACCCGCGGGCCTCCGCCCGCAGCTCGGCCAGCAACTCGCCCTGGCCGGCCAGCAGCTCGGCCAGGATCCGGCGAGCGGCGACCATCAGATCGGCCACGTCGGCGGTGGACAGGGCGTACACGACGGTGGGGCCCTCCCGGGTGGCGGTCACGATCCCCGTGCGGCGCAGCACCGCCAGCTGCTGGGACAGGCTGGACGCCTCGACGTCGATCGCGGCCAGCAGGTCGCGGACGGGCAGGGGGCCGTCCTGCAGCAGTTCGAGCACCCGGATACGGACCGGATGGCCGAGCGTGCGGAAGAGCTCGGCCTTGGCCTGATACAGGGGCACCGTCACCGTCACCCTGTTCCGCCGGCGGGCCCGCCGCCCGCGTACCGAACGTCGACGCCGTGCCGGTCGGCGATCCGCAGCAGGTTCTCCAGCCGCCCGCCCAGGACCTCGACGGCGTGGTGGTCGAAGGCCTGCCGCATGACGCGCAGTTCGGCGTCGACCTCGTCGACGCGCGCCCGCAGCTCCGCCGCGAACTCGCTCATGCCCCCGCTCCCCGTAGATCCGACCAATCCCGGCACCTGGACAGTGAGCGCATGACACTCATGATGTGGCAAGTTGCATAATTGTTCAAATCATAAGGTTTCTAGGTACGATGCCCGCAGTGATATCTTCTCGGACGTCACCCGGCCGACTCGGATCCCGGGCCAGACCAGGCCGGCGCGGAGCGGGGATGCGCCGGGTGCGACGAGCAAGAGCTGGCCTAGGATGTCAAGCTGCGTCAGTCGGTAATGCGACAGTGACGAAAGGTCGAGCGCGACCTGCGTGCGTAGAGGGAGTACAGCCATGGGGCGGGGTCGAGCCAAGGCGAAGCAGACGAAGGTGGCTCGCGAACTGAAGTACGGCACTCACGACATCGATCTTGAGCGGCTGCGCCGGGAGCTCGGCTCCGGTGATGAGCCCGCGCCGGAGATCGAGGCCGACGACCCCGCCGACGGCCCGGCCGGCAGGTAGGCCCGGAAACCGGCGGGGCCACGGCCCGGCCGGCTACCCCTGGTGGCCCGTCGGCGACGGCTGGGGCCGGGCGGCCGGTGCGGCTCCACCGGCCGACGCGGCCGCGTGGCAGGCGCCGCGGCCGTCGGCTCGGGCGACGATCCGGCCCGTCTCGACACGGACGGCGACCTCGGTCCCGTCGCTGACGGCGGGCACACCGGCCGCCGCGGCGAGGGTGCCGGACTCGTCGTACACCACCTGCAGGCGCGGCCAGGCCGACGGCGGGAAGGCCCGGCGCAGGCAGTTGCGGAGGTCGGCGACGACCAGCCGTGCCAGCGGCGCCAGCTCGCCGGGGTCTCCGGTGACCAGGACGGCGGTGACCGCGGCCCCGGGCGACGCGGCCCGTACGGCCTCCTCGGCGGCCTCAAGCCGGTGCAGCCCGAGGATCGCCACCACGCCGTCGTCAGCGAGACGCGCGGGGACGCCGCGGATGACGTCCACGGCGGGCGGCGGGGACCACGGCTCGTCGGCGGGCCGGGCGCAYGGGATGTACGGGATGTGCGGGGGCCGCCACACGTCGCCCAGATCGAGGTCCACGAGCTGCTCGCAGATGCCGACGACGTTGAAGGGCTCGATGAAGCCGGGTGCGGCGGCGGCCATCTGGCCCGCGCCGTGCAGGGTCGTGAGCGCAGCCTCGGCCACGCACACCATACGGCCGGCGGACGTCGCCGGCGGACGCAGCCGTTCCAGGGCCAGTCCGAGCAGGATCGCGTCGAGTTTCATCAGCTGCGTGAACGGCCGCCGGGTCCGTTCGTCGGCGATGACCTCGGACATCAGGTCCACGCCGAGCCGGGCCGGGCCGTGCTCGTCGTCGGTGGCGAGGGGGAGCCGGGCGACCCAGGCGCGGGCGAACGCGCTGAGCGCCTCGCGGGCGGTGCGCTCCGGCTCCGGCTGCGGCGGCTCGGGGGCGCGCTCGGCGACGTCGGCCAGGACGGCGAAGTAGAGAGCCCGCTTTCCGGGGAAGTTGGAGTAGACAGCGCCGCGGGTGAGCTCGGCACGCTCGGCGATGCCGTCGATCTTGGCGTCGCGGAAGCCGCGTTCGGCGAACTCCTCCCTGGCCGCGGCCAGCACCCGGGCGCGGTTGCGCTCCTGCAGCTCCGCCCGGTTGAGCCGGTCCATCTTCCTCCTCGTCGCGGCGTTGCCCGTCCTGATCCAGGATACTTGGACCGCACATATGATGAGACCATCTGATCTGATCATTCGAGATCCGGAGCACGCATGAGCGAGGTCGGCGAAGATGCGAGCGGCGTCCCGGAGATCGATCCGACCGAGGCCGGGGTGCTGCGCGACCCGCGCGTGTTCGCCGACCCCGAACGGCTCGACATCAGCCGCGCGGCAGGAGCGCCGGGACATCTCGGATATGCTCACGGGCCACACTTCTGTCTCGGGGCCGCGCCGGCCCGGGTACGGACCGAGGTCGCGCTCGCCGCACTGCTGCGCCGCTTCCCCGGTCCGGCGCTCGCCGGCGTCCCGGGGCGCGTCCCCGACCCGGGCACGTGGCGCCTGGCGGCACTGCCCCTCACCCTCTGACCCCGGGCCTGGCCCGGCCCTTCCGCGTTCCGGTCCGCACAACCGTTGAGAAGAGGTTTCCGAGTGGCACGCATCGGTAAAGGCGACCCGCTGACGTGTTCTTTCTGCGGGAAGAGCCAGAAGCAGGTCCGCAAGCTCATCGCGGGCCCGGCCGGCGTCTACATCTGCGATGAGTGCGTGGAGCTCTGCAACGAGCTCATCGAGGAGGAGCTCAACGGGCCCCCCGGGGACGGGCCGCGTGATCTGCCGAAGCCACGGGAGATCTACGAGTTCCTGGAGCAGTACGTCGTCGGGCAGGAAAGCGCCAAGAAGACACTCTCGGTGGCGGTCTACAACCACTACAAACGCATCCAGCCGGGAGCCGCCGGGAACGGGCGGCCCGCCGCGGAGAAGGAGCCGGTCGAGCTCGGCAAGTCCAACATCCTGCTGATCGGCCCGACCGGCTGCGGCAAGACCTACCTCGCCCAGACGCTCGCCCGGATGCTCGACGTCCCGTTCGCGATCGCCGACGCCACCGCGCTCACCGAGGCCGGCTACGTCGGGGAGGACGTCGAGAACATCCTGCTCAAGCTGCTCCAGGCCGCGGACTACGACGTCAAGAAGGCCGAGACCGGCATCGTCTACATCGACGAGATCGACAAGGTGGCCCGCAAGAGCGAGAACCCGTCGATCACCCGCGACGTCTCCGGCGAGGGCGTCCAGCAGGCGCTGCTGAAGATGCTGGAGGGCACGGTCACGAGCGTGCCGCCGCAGGGCGGCCGCAAGCACCCGCACCAGGATTTCATCCAGATCGACACGGCCAACGTGCTGTTCATCGTCGGCGGCGCGTTCGCCGGCCTGGAGCAGATCATCGAGCAGCGGGCCGGCCGCAGGGGCGCCGGGTTCGGCGCCGCGATCCCCGCCCGGGAGGAGCAGGAGAATCGGGACGCCTTCGCCGATGTCATGCCCGAGGACCTGCTGAAGTTCGGGCTGATCCCGGAACTGGTCGGCCGGCTCCCGGTGCTGTCGACCTTCCAGCCGCTGGACCGGACGGCGCTGATGCGGATCCTCACCGAGCCGCGCAACGCGCTGATCAAGCAGTACCAGAAGCTCTTCGAGATCGACGGCGTCGAGCTGGAGTTCGCCGAGGGCGCCGTCGGCGCGATCGCCGAACAGGCGCTGCTCCGCCGTACCGGCGCCCGAGCGACCCGCGCGGTCCTCGAAGAGGTCCTGCTCAACGTGATGTACGAGGTGCCGAGCCGGGACGACGTGGCCCGCGTGGTGGTCAGCCGCGACACCGTGCTCGACAACGTCAACCCGACCCTGGTCCCGCGCGAGCAGCCCGACCGCAGATGGGAGCGCCCCGGGAAGTCCGCCTGAGGCATCCCCCGGCCGGCCCCCCGTCTTTCACGTCACTCGCGACGGCTCAGGTGCTCCCCCAGGTCGCGTTCAGATGGCCGGCGAGTGCGCCGCTGACGGCTCCCGGCCGCTCGACGCCGCCCGGCCTGAGTCCGCATGAGACGAGCATCCCGGCGCACACGGCGCAGGTGTAGCCTTCGCTTCCACTGGATGGAAGGAGTGGGGGATGGCCGGCGGCTCGCGCGATCCTGGACGGTCGGTGACCTCCCGCGTCCTGGCCATCCTCGGCGCCTTCGACACCGGCCACCCGCGCCTCACCCTGACCGACATCGCCCGGCGCAGCGGGCTGGCCCTGAGCACCGTCCACCGGCTGGTCGCCGAGCTTGAGGACTGGCAGGCGCTCAGCCGCACCCCGGACGGCCGCTTCCACGTCGGCCTGCGGCTGTGGGAGCTCGGCCAGCTCGCCGCCAACCGGCTGCAGGAGGTGGCCCACCCCTGGCTGCAGGAGCTGTTCGCCGACACCGGCGAGAACGTCCACCTGGCCATCCGCGACGGCCTCGAGGTCCTCTACGTCGACAAGGTGTACGGCCGGCGGGCCGTGCCCATCCTCTCCCGCACCGGCAGCCGCCTGCCCATGCACCCCACCGGCGTCGGCAAGGCGCTCCTCGCCGCCGAGGCCGACTGGTTCATCACCTCCTACCTGTCCCGCACCCTGGAGAGGCCCACCCCGCACACCATCACCGAACCCGGCAGGCTGGCCCGCGAGCTCAGGCGGGTCCACGCCCGGGGGTACGCGACCACCCACGAGGAGATGACGCTCGGCTCCTGCTCGGCGGCCGCGCCCGTCGTCGTGGACGGCCGCGCCGTCGCGGCGCTGGGGATCGTCGTCTCCTCCCACCGTGTCCGGGAGCTGCAACGCCTGGTCGACCCGCTCATGGCCGCGGCCGCCCAGATCTCCCACGCCTACAAGGCCGAGATCGTCCGGGACTGACGGCGGTCAGGTGGCGGGGACCATCCGTCCATGGCGTGCGGCATAGTGCCGCAAACTTCCCCATCACTCCTTATATGGCTTAGGTTAGGGACTGATGAGGGAAGAAATGTATTCGGTCGAGCAGGTGGCCGACCGGCTCGGCCTGCATGTGCGCACCGTGCGCGGCTACATCCGCGCCGGCCGGCTCAAGGCGGTACGGATCGGCAAGCAGTACCGGATCGCCCATGCCGACCTTGAGGCGCTGACCGGACGGCCGCAGCCCGCACCGGGCCGATCCGCCGGCGTCGCGCGGATGGAGGTGTCGAGCATCGTGCAGATCGACGGCATCGACCGGGCCTCGGCCGACCGGCTGGGCACGCTCGTCCTGGCCGGGGTGAACACCTCCCACGACCCCGCGCACCCGATGCGCGTCCAGACCGTCCACGACGAGGACCGCGACCGCATGAAGATCGTGATACTGGGCGGCGCCGCCGCCACCGCCGAGGTGCTGCACCTTCTCGAAGCCATACTCGACGACGGCAACGGCCTGCTCGTCCAGGAGGCCGACGGTGCCTGACGTGATGCGGGAGCGGGCCGGGGAGCCGGTGCTGATGGGCGACCCGGCCGGGCGGCGGGCGGCCACCGCGCAGGATGTGATGAGCCCTGAGCCGACGCCGCCCCGGGCGATCGCCGAGCACATGATCGGGATCCCTGCTGGGGAGATCGTCCTGCGGGACGAGGGCACGGAGACGGACTGGAAGGTCGAGGTCGGGGCCTTCCGGCTGGCGCCGTATCCCGTGACCCGCGAGCTGTACCGCGCCGTCCGGGGCGAGGCGCCTCCGAGCCCGGCGGGGCCGCGGACTCCGGTGACCGAGATCTCCTGGAAGGAGGCCGTCCGGTTCTGCAACCTGCTCTCGCGAGCGGCGGGGCTCGAACCCTGCTACTCGACGGGCGAGGACCCCGACGGGCAGGACGTGGTCTGCGACTGGGATGCCGACGGCTATCGCCTCCCCTCCGAGGCGGAGTGGGAGTACGCGTGCAGGGCCGGGACCTCCGGCGTCCGCTACGGAGAGCTGGACGAGATCGCCTGGTACCGCGAGAACTCCGGCGGCGAGGTGCACGACGTCGCGACCAGGGCGCCGAACGCGTGGGGCCTCCACGACATGATCGGCAACGTGTGGGAGTGGTGCTGGGACGTCTACGACCCCGAGGTCTATGGCCCGTACCGCGTGTTCCGCGGCGGTGGCGCGTACGACCCACCCCGCGGATGCCGGGCGTCGTGCCGCCGCAAGAGCCATCCGACTTTCCGCGTCGACGACCTCGGATTCCGGCTCGCCCGGTCGCGGTGAGCGGAGCGAGGGCTCCGTCGTAACCGGTCCGGCAGCTCAGAGACTGCCCGTACGGCGCAGAGGCGGCCCGTACGGCGCAGAGGCGGCCCGTACGGCGCAGAGGCGGATCGCGCGACGCAAACAAGGTTCGGCGGCGGGTCGGCGGCACCTGAGCGGCGCGACCCGGTCCGTGCCCGGTGGCAGGAAGCTGCCACCGGAGGGGAACTTGCTGACTCCGATCCGCCTGTTCCGCGGACCCCGGAAGGCGCAGAGTTGGTTGTACCGGAAGAGAACAACCACTCAGGAAAAGAGAAAAGAAATGAAGAACTCCACCGCCTCCCTCGCCAATTTCAACGTCGCCGCCAAGATCTCGGCCGCGATCGTCTCGGGTGTCATCGGATTCACCGCCCTCATCGGCGGCCAGGCCGTTTCCACCGCGGAGGGCACCACCTGGGACTCGGCCTCGTCGGTCATGGCGGGCACCACCTGGGACTCCACCGACGGCACCACCTGGGACTCGGCCTCGCTGCTCGCGGAGGGCACCACCTGGGACTCCGCCGGCGCCGACGGCACCACGTGGGACTCCACGGAC
>NZ_NGFP01000270.1 GCF_002149035.1 Streptosporangium minutum | reverse complement strand
ACCCGGCCCGACCGCCTCACCGGTCCCCCTCGGCCGGGCGGGGCCTACAGGGGCGGGAACCCGGGGGCCCGGCGCTCGACGAAGCTGGCCACTCCCTCGGCGAAGTCGGGGCGGCGGAAGGACTCGGCCATCAGGCGCACGGCGGCGGACTCCGCCCCCTCCAGCGTCTGGTCCCAGTCGCCCCAGACCTGGCGCTTGATCACGGCCATCGACGCCGGCGAGCTGTGCGTCGCCAGCTCGCGGGCGTAGGCCTGGACCTCCTCCAGCAGGCTCTCGCGGGGCACCGACCGGTTGACCAGGCCCAGCTCCCAGGCCTCGGCGCCGGTGAACGTGCGGCCGGACAGCAGCAGGTCCATGGCCCTGGCCTGGCCGATGAGCCGGGGCAGGATCCACGACAGGCCGTATTCGGCGATCAGGCCGCGGCGGGCGAAGGCGGTCGTCCACTTGGCCTCGGCCGCGGTGAAGACCAGGTCGCAGACCAGGGCGTGGACCATGCCGAGTCCGGCGCAGGCGCCGTTGACGGCCGCGATGACCGGCTTGCCGATCGTGGCGGGGAAGGTGGTGGGACGCCTGTCCGGCTCCCCCTCGTAGGAGCCGTCCTGGATGGCGTTGAGGGTCTGGAAGTCCGCGCCGGCGCAGAAGCCCTTCCCCGCCCCGGTCACGACGATCACCCGGACCTCCGGGTCCTTCTCCGCCTCCGCGAGCTGGTCGAAGTATCGCCGCCCCATCGCGTCGGTCCAGGCGTTGAGCCGTTCCGGCCGGTTGAACGTCAGCGTCAGCACGCCCTGCTCGACCGACGACAGCACCAGATCCATCATTCGTGCCCCTCCTTGCCCGCACCCTACCGAACCATGTTCTGCATCTTCTCCGCAACGCCCCTTGCCAAGAGGGAGGCGCGAAATTACGGTCAAGACCGTAATTTGGCACCACCTGGAGGTAGCCCGTGCGATCTCGACTGGCGGCGCTCGTCACCGTCTTTCTCCTCATCCCCCTCTCCGTCCCTCTCGCCGCCGGTCCGGCGCAGGCCGTACGGCAGGCGCCCCCGTCCGGCTGCGGTCTGCAGGCGCTGGGCACCCTGCCCCTCACCGGGGCCACGACCGCCGGCACCGCGCTCGACGCCGATCACCCCGGCGGGCCGCGCGTCTACTCGGTGACCTCCAGCGCCTCCGGCCCCGCGCAGCTCGGCATCAGGGACGCCCGCGACGGCCGGCTCATCGCCGAGCGCCCGCTCCCCGGCGCCCTGGGATCATGGGCCGTGACCGTGGCCCCCGACCATTCGGTGTATGTCGGGACCTACCCCCTGAGCCCCGCCCAGGCCCACTTCTACCGCTACCGGCCGGACACCGACCAGGTGACCGACCTCGGCGTCCCGATCGCGGGCGAGACCTTCGTCTGGACGGTGGCTGTGACCCCCGACGGCTCCGCCGTCTACGGCGGCACCTCCCCCTCGGGCAAGGTGTTCCGCTACGACACCGCCAGCGGCGCCGTCACCGACCTGGGCTCCCCGGTGCCCGGCGAGCAGTACATCCGCGACCTGGCGATCGGCGACGACGGCACGGTCTACGCGGGCGTCGGCGCGGGGAGCATGAAGGTGGCGGTGCTGGCCCCGGACGGCACGACGCGGAAAATCATCGATCCGCCGGTCCAGGGCAAGGGCTACGCCTACGACATCGACCTGGCCGGCCGCTACCTCCTGGTCCGCTACGGCACCACCACCTCGACCAACCCCATGGGCGTCTACGACACCGCGCGGGGCGTCTGGAAGGACGTCGTGGACGACGTCGACAGCCTCACCGTGGGCGGCGGACGGCACGGGCAGCAGCTCTACCTGTGGCAGGACGACGAGCTCGCCCGCTACGACCTCAAGTCGGGCGAGCTCGTCAAGCTCGGCTTCACCGAGTTCGGCGGGGGCGCCGCGCGGACGCTCGGCTGGGTCGGCCACACCCTCGTCGGCACCGGCTCCACCGGCCGCATCTGGAACTACGACCGCAAGACCGGCGAGGGGCGCCTGCTGGCCGGCACACTCACCGGCCAGCCGGTCAGCATCCGGTCCATGACCACCGGCCCCGACGGGCGGATCTACGCCGGCGGCTTCTTCACCGGCGGCCTGGCCGCCTACGACCCCGCGACCGGCCGGACGCAGTCGTGGCCGGACATCGGCCAGAGCGAGGGCCTCGTCACCCACAAGGGCAAGCTGTACCTCGGGGTGTATCCGGGCGCGCGGATCTACGAGTTCGACGGGACCGCCTTCAAGCAGCTGCTCGACCTGCGCGACCAGGAACAGGACCGGCCGTTCGCCATGGTCTCGGCGGGTGAGTGGCTGGCGTTCGGCACCGTGCCCAGGGTCGGCACGGTCGGCGGGGTGTTCGGGCTGTACGACCCGGCGACGGGCCGCAAGGTGATCAAGCGGAACATCGTGCCGGGCCACAGCATCATCGGGCTGGCCTACCGCGACGGCGTCGTCTACGGCACGACCTCGGCGTTCGGCGGCGTCGGCGTGCCCCAGGGCGACGCCGCCCAGATGTTCGCCTACGACATCGCCACCGACTCGATCAAGTGGCGGACCGCGCCGGTCCCCGGCGACCTGGCGCTCGGCTCGATCACCTTCGACGACGCGGGCAAGCTGTGGGGCCTGACCCCCGACGCCCTGTTCGAGGTGGACCCGGCCACCGGGCAGACCCTGCGGACCGCCAAGCACCAGACCTACCCCTGGCAGAACCAGACCCAGGTCTGGCTGGACACCAACATCGAGTTCCACGCCGGCGCCCTGTGGGGCAAGGTCCAGGGCAAGGTCTACCGGATCGATCGGGCGGCGATGAAGTTCACGCTCATCACCCGCCCGATCTCCAACCTCGTCAAGGGCGCCGACGGGCACCTCTACCTGTCACGCGTCGAGAACTTCTCCACCTACCGGATCTGCGGGTCGTAGCGGTACAGCTGCGGCCCCTCGGCGAAGTAGACGTCCCCTGACCGGTGCACCGCGAGGTGGTGCACCGGTCCTTCGCGCAGTACGGCGTGCCGCCTCGTCCGCGGGTCCAGCGAGAACAGCGAGGACCCCGCGTGCGCGCCGTACAGCGTGCGGTCCCGCCCGTTGAACACGAGCTGGCCGCTCGCGCTCGCGCCCGGCGACAGGGTCACCCGCGAGACGACCTTGCGCGCGTGCACGTTGACCGCGAAGACCTCGCCGCCCGCGATGCCCCAGAGCCGGCCGCGGTCGTCGAAGGTCAGCGCGGGGACGGCGGGCTTGCCGGGGACCGGGGTGATCTCCCACAGCAGGCGGTTCTCCTTGACCGACCAGGCGAACAGCCGGGCCTCGGTCTGGGTGGGCGGCGTGGCCGTCTGCCCGCTGTAGATCGAGGTGCCGCCGTAGACCACCCCGTCGCGGTAGGCCAGCGAGACGATGCTCTGGTCCTTGACGACGTGCCGCTGCGCCGTGCGGAGCGATCCCTCCCGGGGGTCCCACAGGGCCAGCACGCCACCGAGGTGGCCGAGGTCGGGCATGGTGCCGACGGCCAGGTAGCGGCCGGCCGACACCATCGCCCTGGGACGGATCTGCTTGTCTGCCACGAAGTCGAACAGGCGGGCCGGGTTGTCCGCGGGCCCCGGCTCGGGGCTCGGGGAGTACTCGGCGCTGTTCCAGGGCAGCTTCGGATCGTAGGAGTAGACCCGCGCCTGGGGATAGGCCCCGACGTAGAGTCTGCCGTCGTGCGTGGTCATGTCCTCGCTCTGGGAGAAGGTGTGGAACTCCTCCCGCTCACCCGTCTTCGCGTTCAGGGCGGCGAAGCCGCCGTTGAGGAAGCCGCCGGCGTACATCCGCCCGTCGGGCCCCTCCGACAGGGCGGTGACGTCGATCGGCTCGCCGCGCACCGCCGTCTGGACGAAGGAGCGCGCGCCGGTCTGCGGGTTGTAGCGGAACATCAGGCCCCGCCAGAGCAGGCCCACTACGCTCCTGCCCGGGTAGTCGGGCAGGCCCAGCTCGGCCCAGCCGATCCCGCGGGTGTTGGCCACCCTGCCGGTGAAGGGCATCCCGGTGGGGGTGACGGTACGGCTGCGCGGGTCGTAGCGGACCAGCTCGCCCGCCTTGACCATGTAGACGCGGCCCTCCTCGTCCGGAGGGGAGACGTCCAGGCCGTGGGCCGCCTCCAGCTCGTCGACCCACGCCTTGGCCGCGATGTCCCACACGTGGGCCGGGCCCGGGAAGGCGTCGCTGTAGCGCACGTAGAGGTATCCGCCCGCGACGTTGACGTCGTAGGCCCATTTGCCCGCCGGGTCGAGTCCCGGGGGCGTGGGGAGCCGCGTGGACGCGCCGGTCTCGGCGTCCACCTCGAAGACCGCCGCCGGAGCCTCGGTGCCGGCGTAGATCTTGCCGTCCGCGACGGCGACGCTGCGGACGTAGGCATGCGCCGGGGAGAGCTTTCCGTAGTCGCGGACGCCGTTCACCGGGTCGTAGCCGAACAGCCTCCCGCCGGGCGAGGTGCCGCCGTAGACCCTGGACGCCGAGTCGGCGGCCACCGTCCAGATGAAGTTCTCCGACGCCAGCGGGCGGCCGAGGTCGCGGATCCCGCCCTGCTCCGTCCAGCGGTACAGGCGGCCGTCGCCGTAGCTGCCGACGTAGACGGAGCCGTCCGGGGCCGCGTCGACCGCCCAGGCCCCGCCCGCGCCCGGCAGGTCGTACCTGGCGACCTCCGCGCCGGTGGCGGGATCGACGGCGTTGAGGTGGGCCGGGGTGCCCGAGGAGACGCCCCAGAGCACGGTCGCGCCGCCCGGCCCCGGCGCGACCACGCCGCCGATGAGCAGGACGTCCTGGAGCGGCACGCCGAGCGCCTCGATCGGGCCGGGCCCGGCGGAGGCGGGTGGAGCGGCCGAGGCGGGTGGAGCGGCGGCGAGCACGGCTGACGCCGCCAGCGCGACAGCCGTGAACCGCCGGATACCTTGAATAAGGGTCATGACCGGAAATCTAGGAAGAGCAACTGTGCGCGTCAATAGACGAATTTCGGTGTGGGCCGAATTTAACAGATCGCTCGCTTTGCTTCCCATGGCGTCAGCCGGGCCGGCGCCGGGTACGCGTTCCGCCCGCCGCCGAACGGCGATCCGCACCTCTCCGGCACACGGCCCGGCGGTCCCGTCAGCACCTCTTCAGCGCGCAGCCCGGCGGTCCCGTCAGCACCTCTCCAGCGCGCAGCCCGTCCGCCCGGATCCGCGTCTCCCCGGCACGCGGCCCGCCCGGTCAGCGATCCGCGCCGAGCACCTTGGCCAGGGCCTCGACGAGGTCCGAGGCCCCGTCCGCCTCCTCCATCAGCATCGACTGGCGCACCCAGACCACCGTCCGCGAGGCGGCCTCCGCCGCCGGGCAGGGCTCGACCCGCGCGCCCGCCTCCGTCAGGGCGGACATCGTGCCCAGCGGCGGGTAGCCGCCGTCCAGCGGCACCCCCTCCGCCGCCATCGCGGCGAGCAGGAACTCCCGGTCGACCGGCGCGTTCACCCGGAGCATGAGCAGGTGGCGGGAGTCCAGGGTGGTCCCCGGGGGCTGCGGCACCACGGTCACCGGCGGCAGGGAGCGATCGGGCTCCACGGACGAGGACGGCGCCGCCTCTCCGGCGCCCGCCTCTCCGGCACCCGACTCTCTGGCCCCCGGCCCTCCGGCACCCGATCCGGCGGACGCCGGCCCTCCGGCACCCGCCCCCGTGGACGCCGGCCCCCACGGCACGGACAGCCGCCCGAGCTCGCGCTCCACCGCCTCGCAGAAGGCGTTGCGCCGCGCGATCTCCTCCTCCAGCCGGTCCAGCCAGGGCAGCAGCAGCGCCGCCTGGATCTCGGTCAGCCGCAGGTTCCAGCCGACCTCGGGGTGGCCGTACCACTCGCCGCCGAGCCGCCGCCCGAGGTTGCACGTCGACCAGGTGCGGGCATGGACGCCCTCGTCCCGGCAGACGACCACACCGCCCTCCCCCGCGGTCATGGCCTTGCTCGCCTGGAAGCTGAACACCCCGGCGTCGCCCAGGCCGCCGACCGGACGGCCCCGGTAGCGGGCTCCGTGCGCCTGGGCGCTGTCCTCCACGACCGCCAGGCCGTGCCGTACGGCCACCGCGGTCAGGCTGTCCATGTCGGCCGGGCTGCCCGCCAGGTGGACCGGCATGATCGCGGCCGTCCTCGGCGTGACCGCCGCCTCCACGGCGGCCGCGGACAGGTGCAGGTCCACCGGGTCCACATCGACGATCACCGGGATCGCGCCGGCGAGGATGACCGAGGTCGCCGAGGCCACGAAGGTGTAGGCCGGGACGATCACCTCGTCCCCCGGCCCCACCCCGACGCCGCGCAGCGCGGCGAACAGCCCCAGGGTGGCGTTGCCGACCGTCACGCCGTACGGCACGTCGGACCGGGCCGCGAACGCGGCGGCCAGATCGGTGCAGAGCGATCCCTGCGTGGCCCCCCACAGCCCGCTCTCCAGCACCCCGGTGACCAGCTCGCGCTGCCCGGCGGAGAGCGGTGGCGGCCAGGACGGCCAGGGCGCCGAGCGGACGGGAGTGCCTCCGTCGATGGCGAGTTTCACGCGAGCGGTCCTCCTGTGTGTGGGCGTGATGCCCGGTGAACGGTCCTCAGGGAGCGGGCGGGACGTCAGGCGAGGCGGCTGCCCAGAACGCGGGCGAGGTTGCCGCCCAGGACGAGGTCGCGGTCGGTCTCGGCGAGCGGCGCCAGGACGACCCGGCCGAGACCGGCGCGGAGGTCCAGGAAGCAGGCGTCGGAGCCGTACACCACCCGCTCGGCCCCGGCGAGCGCGACCAGGCGGGAGATCCAGCGGCCGGTGATCTTCGATCCGCAGACCTCCAGCAGCACACCGGGGTGGTCGGCCACCAGCCGGGCCGCGCGCGCGAAGCCGTACGGCCAGAGCCCGGTGTGGCCCATCAGCAGCGGCACCTCCGGATGGCGCGCCGCCACGGTGGCGAACTGCGCGGGATCGCTCCAGGGCGAGTCGGTCTGGCCGTGTGCGAGAACCGGCAGGCCGAGGGCGAACACCGGCTCGTAGAGCGGGTCGTCCAGGCGGCACTGATGCACGTCGGGGTGGAGCTTGACGCCCCAGACGCCGGGCCGGTCGGTCAGCGGCGTGCGGTGGTGGGGGTTGTAGACCTGCCAGACGCCGAACCTGCCGGGGTGCTCGGCCGCCGCCTCGAAGGCGCGCCGGTTGCCCTCCACCGCGTCCGGCCCGACGCCGAGCAGGTCGCTGACGCCCATCGCGGTGATGCCGAGCCGGTCCATCATCGCCACCAGCCCCCCGGCCGAGGGGTCGGGGATGAGGAAGTCGGGCCAGGAGCCGATGTGGCCGTGGGCGTCGAGGATCACATCAGCCTCCGCAGGGCGCCCGAGGCGATCAGCTCCACCTCGGCGGCCCCGAGCTCAAGGTGGTCGAGGAGGAAGCGGGGCCCGCAGTCGTCGAGCACGGGCGCGCCCGTGCCGAACACCAGCCGGTCCGCGCCGTACCGTTCGGCCAGCCACTCGACCCCGCGCTGGGTGTTGACGGTGCCGATCTCCAGCCAGAGGTTGGGGACCGTCGCCATCAGCTCCGCGACGGCGCGCAGCCGCCGGTAGCCCGGGTTGAGCAGGAGCACGCGCAGGTCCGGGATCTCGGCCGCCAGGGTGCGCAGCGCGGCGGGCGAGGTCTCCTCCAGGTCGATGGCGACCGGCAGGTCGCGGGCGGCCATCGCCGCCAGCCAGCGCAGCGCGACGGGCCCGGTCAGCTCGAACCTGTGCCGCTCCGGGCAGAGCCGTACGAGCCGGACGTCCCAGTCGAGGACCTCGTCCAGGACCGCCGGGACCCCGGCTCCGGGCACCCCCGGCACCACCACGGGCACCGGGATCAGGCGGGGGTCGTCGAGGGCGGACAGCGCCTCGTTCCCGGCCGCCGGGTCGGCGTACAGGCACAGGGTGTGGGTGACGCAGGCCGCCTCGATGCCCAGCCGGTCCATGTCCGGCCGCGGGTCCGCGGGCAGATCGTCGAACGGCACGGGCCCGACCAGGCGATGGGCGTCCACCACTGGGAGATCGACCAATTTCGGCACAGACCGAAATCTTTCCAGACCACGGAATGACCGTCAATAGCCCAGCGACCGGATCGGGAGGCACCTCATAGACATTACGGCCTGGTCCGTTATAGCTTGCGCGCGACACAACTTCCCGGGAGGCACGCATGATCCCCCGCCGTCGATTCATCCAGCTCGCCGCGGGCTCGGTCGCCACAGGCGCCGTCTCCGCGGTCATCCCGGCCGCATCCGCCCATGGAGCGACCGGGCAGCCCGAGGGGACGCTCACCGACCTCGGCCCCGCGAGCGTCACCAACGCCCTGGGGAACGCCGAGTTCGCCGGCGACGTCCTCTACGCCGCCACCCGGGGACTGTCCCCCAACGTGGTGGGCTCCTACGACCTGGCCGCGGACGCGGTCACCGGCCATTTCGACATCCCCACCGGCATCGGCGTGTGGGCGATGTGCGCCGTCGGCGCCGACGTGTACGTCGGCACCCACGGCGGCTCCTCCGACCTCTACCGGCTCGACACCCGTACCGGCGCCGTCACCAAATCCGCCGGCTACTCCGACGACTACATCTGGGCCATGGCGGCCTCGCCCGACGGCAAGGTCTACATGGGCCTGTCCCCGACCGGCAGGGTGGTCGAGTACGACCCTGCCACCGGCACGAGCCGCGACCTGGGCGTCGCGACACCGGGCGAGCAGTACGTGCGCAGCGTCGCCGCCGACGCCACCACCGTCTACGCGGGCGTCGGCGCGCACGCCCATCTGGTGGCGATCGACCGCGCCACCGGCGCGAAGCGGGAGATCCTTCCGGCGGAGCTGGCGAGCCGGGACTTCGTGGCGAGCATGGCCATCTCCGACACCCACCTGGCGGCGGGCATCTCGTCGTCCGGCGAGGTGCTCGTGCTGTCCACCTCCGACCCCGCCGACCACCGGATCCTCAAGGCGACCGCCCCCGGGGAGAAGTACGTGACCTCGGTGGTCATCCACGACGGATACGTCTACTTCGCCGGCAGGCCGTCGGGCGCCCTGTACCGGTGCCCGCTGTCCGGCGGCGAGGTCGAGTCGCTCGGCGTGGCCTACCCCGAGGCCGCCACCCACCGGCTCCTGGTCCACGACGGCCGCGTCTACGGGGTCCAGGACGGCGCGGTCTTCGTCCATGACCCGGCGACCGGCTCGCTGGAGTACCGCAATCTCGTCCAGCGCGGCTTCCGGGCCGCCCCCGAACAGCCGATGTCCGTGCACTCCGACGGCCGCCGCGTCTACGTGGGCGGAAAGGGCGGCGCGGACATCCACGACGTGGCCGCGGGGACCCGTACCCGGCTGGGCATCCCGGGTGAGCCGAAGACGGCGCTGACGCTCAAGGACACCACCTATCTCGGCGTCTACACCCAGGGCCTGCTGTACGCCCACCGGGCCGGCGAGAGCTCGGCACGGCTGCTGGCCCGCACCGGCAACCAGCAGGACCGCCCGCGCGACCTGGCCTACGACGCCCTGACGGGGCTGATCGTGATGCCCACCCAGCCCGAGCCCGGCCACATCAACGGGGCGCTGTCGCTCTACTCCCCGCGCACCGGGAAGTTCGACACCTACCGGCCGGTCGTCGAGCGCCAGAGCGTGTACTCGGTGGCCACCCGGCGCGGCACGGCCTACCTTGGCACGAACGTCCAGGAGGGCCTCGGGCTGCCCCCGGTGACCGCCACGGCCCGCCTGGCGGCCTTCGACCTGCGAGGGCGCAAGCTCCTGTGGGAGCTCGAACCGGTGCCCGGYGCGCGGTACGTCGCCGCCCTCGGGCAGACCCCCCTCGCGCTGTACGGCCTGACCAACACCGGAGTGCTGTTCGAGTACGACTTCCTGCGCCGCCGGATCACCCGGACCGCCAAGGTCGCCGACCGCGGGGGCGAGCTCGTCGTCACCGGGCCGGTGGCCTACGGCACCGACGGTGACCGCGTCTACAAGGTCGACCTGCCCCGGCTCACCACGACGACGATCGCCGACGGCCTGGCGGGCGAGTGGTTCGGCGGGGAGCCGAAGCTCTCCCTCGACCTCTCGGGCCGCGCGCTGTACGGCCTGCGCGGCCGTAACCTCGTCCGCATCGCGATCTCCGGCCGGCGCTGACCGGATCGCGGACCTCCACGCCGTCGTGGCCCCGGGGAGCGCGGGCCACGACGGCGTGGAGGGGCGGCCTCCGTGAGACGGCGGCGGGGAGGCGCGCTCCCCCGGCGCCACCGCTGTGACACGGCGGCGGGGAGGCGCGTTCCGCCGGCGTTACCGCCGTGACACGGCGGCCGTCGCCGCGCGCGGGCTCACGGGGTGACGTCCAGGGCCGGACAGCCCGGGTCCAGGCGGACCAGCGCCAGGTCACGGCCGACGAGCGTCCAGGCGTTCCACGAGTTCGGCTCGAAGGCCAGCTGCGGGTTGGTGTACCACTCGTCCCCCAGCCCGGTGGCGACGAGCTTGGGCTCGGCGAGGTCCGGGCCGAGCTGGTGGACGTTGCCGCCGCCGAAGTAGGTGGAGGCGAACACCCGTCCCCGGTGGACGTACAGCTCGCCGTACCCGGTCAGCGGACCCTGCCGGATCACCGTGCGGGTGGCGAGGTCCATGACGAACCAGCCCGCGTTGCGCTTGAAAACGCCGTACAGCAGGCCGCGGTGGACGATGACGTCCTGGATCGTACGGTTGCCCGGGACGGGCGTGACCTGCCAGAGCACCTTCCGGGTGCGCAGGTCGAAGGCCGCCACGGCCGCCGCGCTCTGGGTGGGCGGCGTGCCGCCCCCGCCCAGCACGTCGGCTCCGAGATAGGCGATCCCGCCGTCGACGGTGAGGCTCATCAGGCTCTGGTCCGGGACGACGTCGTGGTAGACGTCCATCTTCCCGGTGTCCGGGTCGAGCAGCGTGAGCGCGCCCGACAGGTCCGCGCCGAGGGGCGCCGAGGCGATGAGCAGCAGCCCGCTACGCCGGTCGTACTCCATGTCCCAGGGCCGTTTCTGCCCGTTCCCGAGGTAGCCGAGGCTCCGGATCCGGTCGTTGCGGGGGTCGAGCTCGATGATCTGCCCGCTCGGGTAGAGCGCGGCGTAGATCTTGTGGTTGCGGAGCAGCATGGCCTTGGGCTCACCCGGCACCCGGATCCTGCGGTGGGCCCCGGTCCGCAGGTCGCGGACCTCGACGGCCCAGTGGCCGGCGACGTAGATCGCCTTGCGCGGGTCGAGCAGGATGGACTGCGGCCGCTCCGGCCCCGCGGGGATCCCGGCGTCGAGCAGCTCGGTGAACTCCGACTTCCCGGTGCGCAGGTCCATCGACCACACGCCGCCGCTGCCGGCGAAGCCGACGAGCGTGTGCTCGTCGGTCAGCGCGAGCGCGCGGTGCTCGTCACCCGGCGAGGGAGGGGTGCCGACCTCTGTCAGGGCGGTGTCGCCCGTGCGGTAGCGGTAGATCGAGCCGTAGGGCCGGGAGGAGAGGTAGGCCGTGCCGTCGGCCGCGACGGTGATCGCGTCCAGGCTGGTCACGCCGAGGTCGAGGACCCGGGCGTCACTGCCGTCCTTGCGCACGTCGACGAGGAAGGTGCCGCTGCCGGCCAGCAGCCGGTCGCCGTAGTCGGCCAGCACGCCGAACCCCGCGGGCTTGGCTCCGAGCGCGGCCGGGGTGATGTCGCGGACGGCCCCGTCCGCCCGGCCGATCGCCATCAGCCGGCCCTTGTCGAGCAGGCCGGCGTAGACGTTGTCGGCGTCCGCGGCGATCGAGCGGACGTAGCGCTCGCCGGCCGCGAGGACGCCGAAGTTGCGCACCGCGCCGGTGGCCGGCGAGTACTCCCACACCCGGCCGTCGCTGTAGGTGCCGGCGTAGATCGTGCCGTCGGGCGCCGTGGCGAGGCTCCACACGAACCCGCCGTTGCGGCCGAACGAGTGCAGGTGCTCGACCTCACCTGTCGCCGGGTCGAACCGGTACAGGTCGGGCACCGGGTAGGTGCCGATGTAGATCTTGCCGCCGGACACGGTCGTGGCCCAGGCGCCCTCGGGCGCGCCGTCGGCAGGGCCGTCGGGCAGAGGGACGGACCGGATCACCTTGCGGGTGGCGAGGTCGAACTCGGCGACGATCGGCGGCTTCAGGCCGCGGGTGACCACGTAGCCGCGGCCTCCGTGCAGGACGGCGCCGACGATGGCGCCGGTGGTCGTGGCCGGGCCGAAGGTCTGGAAGCCGGGGGCGCCGCAGCGCGCCGGCGGCGCGCCAAGGGGCGCCTGGGCGGCCGCCTGGACCGGCGACGTGAGCGGCAGGACGAGTGTGAGAGCGGTCAGGACTGTCAGGACGATCCAGCGCGCCGGATGGGGACGCGGCATGGCCGTACCTCCTCGATGGGTGGGGGT
>NZ_NGFP01000027.1 GCF_002149035.1 Streptosporangium minutum | reverse complement strand
GTCCACGGGTCCCTCCGCGCCGTCGCCCGATCGGACTCCGAGCGCCATCCCTCTCGGCATGCCGGTCGGCAGGCCGTTCGCCTCCAACGACGCGTCCTCATCGGTGGAGGCGGTGACGGAGCTGGAGGGGCGGCAGGTCGTCGTCTCCGACGGCGACAGAACGGTGCGGGTGTGGGATCTGGCCACCCGCAAGGAGACCGGCAGGCCGTTCACCGCCCACAACACCGGTGCCCACGCCGTGGTGACGGAGCTGGAGGGGCGGCGGGTCGTGGTCTCCGGCGGTGGCGACAGCGCGGTGCGGGTGTGGGATCTGGCCACCCGCGAGCAGGTCGGCAGGCCGTTCACCGGCCACACCGGCGGGATCACCTCGGTGGTGGTGACGGAGCTGGAGGGGCGGCGGGTCATCGTCTCCGCCGGCGGCGACAACACGGTGCGGGTGTGGGATCTGGCCACCCGCGAGCAGATCGGCAGGCCGTTCACCCACACAGTCGCAGCCGAGTCGGTGGTGGTGACGGAGCTGGAGGGACGGCGGGTCGTGGTCTCCGCCGGCGGCGACGGGGCGCGGGTGTGGGATCTGGCCACGCGTGAGCAGGTCGGCAGGCCGTTCACCGCGCAGACCGGCGGGGACACGACGGTGACGGTGACGGAGTTCGAGGGGCGGCCGGTCGTCGTCTCCGGCGCCTCCGGTGGCGATGACAGCACGGTGCTGGTGTGGGACCTGGCCACCCGTAAGCAGCTCGGCAGGCCGTTCACCGGCCACACCGAAGGCGTCGAGTCGGTGGTGGTGACGGAGCTGCAGGGGCGGCAGGTCGTCGTCTCCGGCGGCTACGACGGGATACGGGTGTGGGACCTGGCCACCCGCGAGCAGATCGGCAAGGTGTTCGGCACCCCCACCCACGGGATCACGTCGATGCTGGTGACGGAGCTGGAAGGACGGCCGGTCCTCCTCGCCGGCGACTTCGACGGCAGAGTGCGGGTGTGGAGCCTGGGCCCGCCCTCCCCGGCGTCCGGCTCCTGAACCCAGCATCCGAGCGTCGCCGGGGTCCGTGGCACAGTAGGGCCGTGACGGACATGCACGTAAGGGACGCGACCATCGGTGACCTGGACGTCATCGCGGCGGTGGCGGTCTCAGCCGGGCAGGACGAGGAGTGGACGGGCGCGGACCCGGCCTACGTGGGTCACCTGCTCTCCTGCGGCCGGGTGGTGGTCGCCGAGCATCGCGGTGCCGTGACGGGGTTCGGCGCGATCCGCCGGATCGGCAACGGTCCGGAGGAGACCACCATGCTCTGCGACCTGTTCGTCGACCCCCGGTCCCACGGTCTGGGCGCCGGCCGGGCCATGCTCGCGGCCCTGTGGCGGGACGGTTCCCGGCGGATGACCTTCAGCAGCGTGCACTCTCACGCGCTGCCGCTGTACACGAGGTCCGGCCTCGACGGCTGGTGGCCCCTCCTCTACCTGGCCGGGGACGTGCGGGCGCTACGCGTCCCCGGAGGTTGGGCGGTCTCGGCGGCCGACCCCGGGGAGGTCGCCGACCTGGAGGAGCGGTGGACGGGGATCGACCGGGCCGCCGATCACCGGGCCTGGGCCGCTCGCCCGTCCGGGCAGGCGGTCGTGGCCGGTCGCGACGGTGAGCCGCTGGCAGCGGGTACGGTGGCCGGCGCCGGGGCGGAGTACGGCGTCGTGCACCTGGCGACGGCGCCCCACGCCGACGCGGGCGCGGTCCGGGACGCGGTCGTCGCCGTGCTGGCCTCCCTGGACCCGCCCGGCGGCCGAGCGCGGATCTGCCTGCCCGCGCCGCATCGGGCGACCCGGCCCCTGCTCGCGGCCGGATGGCGCAACGACTCCTTCGACCTGTTCATGGCGACCGACCCCGGCCTGCTCGACCCACGCCGCGCCGTTCCCTCACCGGCTCTGGCCTGACCCGGTACTACATCCGTAGATCGTCAATCGATGAACCGGGGTCGATCCAGTCCTTGTGTACACGGCGGAGACCGGCACCTCCCGTATGCCGAGCAGCTCGATCAGGATCGCGCGGGCCGCCGCCGTCTTCGAGTGTCATGAACTCGGCCACTCACCGTCGTCCCCGAGCCAGACGAGGTCGGAGCGGAGCCGCGACGCGGCGCTGTGGGCGCTCGTCCATCGGCCGAACCCGTTGACCACGCCGACGGTCGCCGCCGTGCCGCACGGCAGTGCCAGCCCGTAGGCCACGACCTCCACGGCGATCTCCTCGTCGTCCTCCCCGGTCTCCTGGACCAGCGCGAACATGCGCGGCAGGCCGCCGGCCAGTGCCCGCACGTCTTCTCTGGTGAGAGGCAGGTCTTCCCCGGCGAGGGGCGGATCGGATTTCCGGGACAAGTCGTCCCCGCCGCTTCCGATCTCGCCTCGCTGCGAGCCCGCGCCGTGGTAGACAGGCGGGTAGTCGGAACCGTTGAAGTGCTCCATGTCGGGTGCTTCCTTCCGACGTCCGGGGTCGGGGTGGGTGTGGCCGGCAAGCGAAGCCCACCCCGGCCCTCTTCTCTTCCTCGGTGCTCACGCGACCACGTAACCGTTCCGTGGTCGGACATTGCCGTTCCCTGTGCCCTCTGTAACCGACTCGCTACGTTGGGTATAGTGACATGCACGATGGGTGGTCGACAAGTTGTTCAACTGCATTGATTGCGCCGCTCTCCGATTTGCGTGGGTCGGCTCGGAAAGGGTGGGGCATGGCCGCTCCGAAGTGGGTTACGTTGCGTTCCCAGTGGCTTGGTCAGCAGCTCAAAGAGCTACGCGAGGCCAACGATCTGATCCTTAAAGACGTGGGTGAGTATCTCCAACGCGATCCGGCCACCGTCAGCCGCTTCGAGTCCGGCGGTTACCCCATCCGGCGTCCTGACCTGCTGGCTCTCCTCGACCTGTACGGCGTCGCCGACAGCAGGCGGCGCGAGAGTTTGATGAGGCTCAGCCAGGAGGTCTGGCAGAAAGGCTGGTGGGACGGGTATGCCGCCGAGGTCGCCGGTGCCTTCGTCGACTACGTATGGCTGGAATCCCGGGCACAGGAGATCCGCACCTTTGACAACACGCTGCTACCTGGTCTGCTGCATACCTCGCAATACGCGCGGGCGGCGATCACGGCGGCCGAGTACGACGCGAAGAGCGAGCAGATCGACCGTTGGGTCGAACTCCGCATGACCCGTCAAGGAATCCTCGAACGGGAAGATCCGCCTCGGCTCTCAGCGATCATCGATGAGGCCGTACTGCGTCGCGAGGTCGGCGGTCCGGAATGTCTGGCGGCCCAACTTCGGCACCTGGCCGGATGCGCTGCCGGACCGAACATCGAGATTCGTGTGCTGCCGTTCAGCGCCGGGGCGCACGCCAGTCCGACCGGCGCGTTCCGTATCTTCACGATGGAGAAGCCGTTTCCCGAGGTCGGCTATGCGGAGACGCCGAAGGGCGCTATCTATGTGGAATCACCCGATACCCAGCGCTTCGCACGGACGTACGATGAATTGCGAGAGCTGGCCCTCACGCCAGAGGAGTCGGTTGAGCTGATCTCCGCGACGGCAGAGGAGCTGTCGCGGTGAACCGGATGGAAGGGCATGGCATGCCTACCCCCGAGGACTTGGCCAATGTTGCCTGGCACATCAGCACGAGAAGCGACAACGGCGGCGGAAGCTGCGTGGAGGCCGGGCCGCTGACCGATGGCAGCGGGCGGGTCGCCGTACGGCACAGCCATCACCCCGACGGCCAGGTGATCGTCTACACCCGCGCCGAGTGGGAGGCGTTCATCGGCGGCGTCAAGGACGGGGAGTTCGACTTCCCCGCCCTGTGACGCGCGAGGAGACGCCCACACCGTCATCGGGAACGAAGTCCCGGTCGTCCGCACCTGCCGACGACCGGATTCAGCCGCGTGATCAGACTTGCTGCTGGGTGCCGGCCCAGGGCGTGCTCCAGTCGATGTCCTCACCGTTCAGGCGTACTGTCGGCGTCCCTTCGACCTTCCGGGTGAGGGCCAGTTCGGACACCTCTTCGGCGCGGTCGGAACTCTCCCGGGAGTTCAGGCACGCGGCGAAATCGGCCTCGGCGATGCCGACCTTCCTCGCGTAGGTCACCAGATCCTCGACGGCGAACCCGCCCTCCGCCGTTTCCTCCGGCTGGTGGGTGTACAGCTCGTCGTGATAGGCCAGCCATTTGCGGGGATCCGTCACGCACAACGAGGCTTTCAGCGCGCGGTGTGAGTTGGCGTGAGTGACGGGCGATTTTTCCTTGTGGAAAATGGTCATCGGATAATAGACGACTTTGATCTTGCCCTGAACCGCCCACTGCTTGATGGTCTCGCCATTGGTCCGCTCGAATTCCTGGCAGTAGGGGCACTGGTAGTCCTCGTACACCTCCAGAACAGGGCTTCTCACGCCGCGTTGGGCCATGACGACGCTGCCGTCGGGCCGCAGGGTGATCAGATCCGATGGCGTGGCGGCGTTCGCGGGAATGCCGTCGGGCCTGCTCGACGTGATCGCGACCGTGACCAAGATGACGGCCGTGGCCACGAGGACGGGCAGGATCGTCTTCCTTCGGACGCGGGGGGAGTTCACGGTGCTCAAAAATCCGCCTATCGATCTGAGGTCGTTCCCGCTCGGCCTCTCGGCGGCCGGGGCCGGTCGGTGCGAGCGTGAACGCTGGGTGATCACATACGGTACGTGGTCGTCTCGCTCCCGGCGGGCGCTGCCGCGGCCGTGACCATGGACGGACCGGGGCTCCGGCGCGTGATCCGCCGCGTATTCCACAAGGGCAGACATTCCTCCCCGGCAACTGCGACATCCCGATCTGAGAAGGGTCTCAGCGACGCTCAGCGTCGCCACAGCGATCATCGGGCAGCGTGGGAGGCGGTCGGTCAGGGGGCCGAGGCGAGGAGAGAGAGTGCCGTGCTTACCCATGTCGCGCGTCCAGAGGAGATCCTCAACAGCCCGGCGGTCTCGGCCGGGTTGCTGCGGGTGGAGAAGCGTATCCACCGGCTGAGCACCTCTTCCCGGCTGCCGCTCATCAACGGCGCGGCCGGGCGCATCACCGGTGCCGGGGGTAAACGGCTGCGGGCCGCGCTGACCCTGGCGACCGCGCTCGCCCTGGGCGGGCGGATCGACAACCGGGTGGTCACCGCGGCGGCGTGTGTGGAGCTGATCCACGCCGGGTCGCTGGTCCACGACGATCTCATGGACAAGGCGGCCGAGCGCAGGGGGGTGCGGACCCTCAACGCCGAGCTCGGTGACGCCAGGGCGCTGGTGGTCGGGGACTTCATGCTCGCCAGGGCCGGGCTCGCCGCGCTCTCCGTGGTCTCCAAGCCGGTCGCCCAGACGCTCGCATCCGTGGTCGTCGAGCTGGCCGAGGGGCAGTTCCAGGAGATCGCCGAGCTGTTCGACCCCGGCCGCACCCCCGAGGACGCGCTGCGGTCGATCACGGGCAAGACCGCGTCCCTGTTCCGGGCGAGCTGCCTGGTCGCACACCCGGACGGGCGGAGCATGGCCGAGTACGGCGAGCGGTTCGGCGTCCTGTTCCAGGTCCTCGACGACCTGCTGGACCTGGCCTCCACCGCCGAGCGGCTCGGCAAGCCGGTCGGCAACGACCTCAGGCAGGGTGTCTACACCCTCCCGTTGCTGCTGGCGCTCCAGCACGACCACGGAGACCTGCGGCCCTTCCTCGGCAGGCGGCTGAGCGAGGACGAGATCACGGTCCTGCTCACCCGCCTGCGGAGCGGCCGCATGATCGACGACACCCTGGAGTATTGCCGGGGGCTGGCGTCCGACGCCCTGGCCTCGCTCCCGGTCATCGCCGACCCGGAGATCGCCGCCACCCTGTACGGCCTGCCGGCCGCCTATGTCGACTGGACGGAGTCGCTGCTCGTCAGGGCCCTCCGCTCCCGAACGTGTCCCCAGCCCCGAAGTAGCGATGAGCTAGATCAAGGTTGCGGTCCGTGGTCGTCACGAAGCGCGCGTACCGGGGCGTAGGGAGTGTTCCCCGTTCGATCGTGTTGCCCTGTTCTCGGGGGTCGGGCGAAGGGAACGGCGGGGATGCGTCGAGAGTGGGAGTCGGAGGAGCTGATCGCGGCCTGGACGCTGCTGGACGGTGACTGGGGACTGGTGGGGAACAAGACGGGCGCGACGCGACTGGGTTTCGGTGTTGCTGAAATTCTTCGAGCAGGAGGGACGGTTCCCGCGGCACGCGGGCGAGGTACCCAAGGCTGCCGTCGACCAGGTCCCGTCCGGCCTGACTGGCATGGTGGCCGACAAGCCGATCGACTGGAAGATCATCGCTCAGCAGTACGACCAGATGGTCAAGTACGCCACCGCCCTTCGGCTGGGCACGGCCGAGGCCGAGCAGGTGCTGCGACGCTTCACCCGCGGCGGCCCCAAGCACCCCACCTACAAGGCCATTGAGGAACTCGGCAAGGCGGTCAAGAGCATCTTCGTCGCCGAGTACGTCACCGCCCCAGAGCTGCGCCGGAAGATCCACGAGGACCTGCAGGTCGTGGGGAACTGGAACTCCGCCAACACCGACCTGTTCTACGGCAGCGCCGGCACCCTGCCCGGCAGCGACAAGGAACACCAGGAGGTCTCCATGCTCAGCCTGCGCCTGCTGCAGTCCGCGCTGGTGTTCATCAACACCCTGCTGGTTCAGTCCGTCCTTAAGGGCCCCTCTGCCACCGGTGCCCTACCGTGGAACCACGCTACGGCCAGACGCGTACCGCCGTTCGCCGCCGCTCCGAGCGCCCACGTCGGCCCTGGGCACAGTCGGCCGAGGTCCTCCGGGGCCCGCGCGGAAGCACAGAAGACCTTTCGTCCGGCCCTGTCCTCGCCGGTGGGAAGCGTGGGATACGGCCGGGCTGGAGTCGACCGTGCCAAGAAGCAGAGACCCGTCGCCGGCGCGACAGGTTGCGGGATGCATCGGCAGGGCGCCCGGGTCGGCCGCCGCTGCGCGCGGGGTTTTGATGGGGATCTGTGGGCGCTATCGCAGTTGGTCGCGGCGGCGGGTCAGGTAGGCGGTCTCGGCGGTGTTGCCGGCCAGCTCAATAGCCCGGTCGTAGGCCGCGCGTGACTGCTGGCTGTGGCCCTGCCGGCGCAGCAGGTCGGCGCGGGTGGCGTGGTAGGCGTGATAGCCGGCCAGCTTGTCCTCAAGGCGGTCGACGGCCGCCAATGCCACCTGCGGGCCGTCGAGTTCGGCGACCGCGATGGCCCGGTTGAGGGCGATGATCGGCGAGGGGTCGAGGCGGACGAGCTGATCGTAGAGGGCGAGGACCTGTGACCAGTCGGTGTCGCGTACGTCGCGGGCGGCGGTGTGCACGGCGTTGATCGCGGCGAGGATCTGGTAGCGGCCTGCAGCCGCCCCGGCGGCGGCAGCGGCGAGGCGCTCGCGCACCAGCCGGTGGCCCTCGGCGATCAGGCCTGTGTCCCAGGCCCCACGGTCCTGCTCGGCCAGGGGGACCAGTTCGCCGCCGGCCGAGACCCGGGCGGTGCGGCGGGCCTCGGTGAGGAGCATCAGCGCCAGCAGCCCGGCCACCTCGCCGTCGCCCGGCAGGAGGGCACGGATCAGGCGGGTGAGCCGGATCGCCTCGGCGGTCAGGCCGTGACGTAGGGGATCGGTGTCGGGGCCGGTGGCCAGGTAGCCTTCGTTGAACACCAGGTACAGCACGGCGAGGACGCCAGACACGCGTGCCGGCAGATCCTCCACGGCCGGTACCCGATAGGGGATGCGGGCCGCCTTGATCTTGGCCTTCGCGCGGGTGATCCGCCGCTCCATGGCGGTCTCCTGCACCAGGAAGGCGCGGGCGATCTCAGGCACGGTCAGACCGCCGACCATGCGCAGCGTCAGCGCTACGCGGGTCTGCATCGCCAGCGCCGGATGACAGCAGGTGAAGATCAGCCGGAGCCGATCGTCGTCGATGGCGCCGACAGGCTCGGGCGGGCCGTCGCCGTACACCATCTGAGCCTCCTTGTGCTTGTCGTCGCGCTTGTTCTCGCGTCGGATCCGGTCGATGGCCTTGCGGTTGGCGGTGGTGGTCAGCCAGGCGCCGGGGTTGGGGGGTACGCCGTCGGCCGGCCACCGCTGGACGGCGGTCGCGAACGCCTCGGCGGCCGCCTCCTCTGCGATGTCGAGGTCACCGAAACGCCTGGTCAGGGCGGCGACCACCCGGGCCCACTCGTTGTGGTGGGCCCGGGTGATCGCCTCCTCGACGTCACTCACTGGAACGGCCGCACCTCGATCTTCCGGTCGCAGACCTTCGACGCCTCGGCGGCGAGCTTGAGCGCCACATCCAGATCGGGGGCCTCCCACACCCAGACGCCGGCGAGGTACTCCTTCGACTCCACGAAAGGCCCGTCGCTGAACACCGCCTGCTCGCCCCGGTTGTCGATGACCGTGGCCGCGTCGGTGTCCGCGAGTCCGCCCGAGAAGACCCAGTAGCCCTCGGCGATCAGTCGTTCGTTGAACGTGCTGATGGCGGGCCGCCTGTCCGTGCTGCCGGGATTGCTCTTGTCATCGATCACGGAAACCAGGTACTGCATCTGAAGATCAACTCCTCTGGTGTCAAGACAGCGTAGTTCGCTGGTCAGGGACTTCAAGCCGTTGCATACCGCGGGCGCCCAGCCGGCCGGTAGACCTGGATCGACACGCCCTTGGAGTCGACCCGCGACTCGACCAGGTCGAGCGCAAGGTCCGGACCGGACTCCGGGAACAGCCGCGCGCCCTGGCCGACGACCACCGGGATCACGATCAGAGTCATCTCGTCGACCAGATCGTTCTCCAGCAGCCACCGGATGAGGGCGCCACTGCCGTGCACCTGCAGCTCACCCCCGGGCTTGGCCTTCAGCTCACTGACGGCCGCCGCGAGGTCACCGCGGAGAACGGTCGTGTCCTTCCAACGCGGCGCGGTGAGCGTGCTCGAGGCAACGTACTTGGGGGCCTCGTTCAAGGCCACGCCGATGGGATGTGCGCGCATCTGGTCGATTGATCCCCAAGAGCCGGCGAACAGTTCGTAGGTGTGCCGGCCGAACAGGAACGCCTCGGCGCGCTGATAGGTCTGCGTGATGTACGTCCTGGTCTCGTCGTCGCCCTTACCCAGGGCCCAGCCGCCGCGCTCGAATCCGTTCCTGCGGTCATCCGACGCGGCGCCGTTTCCCTGCATCACGCCATCGAGGGTGACCTGAGTCATGGTCGTCAGCTTCATGATCGCGGTTCCTTTGCCTTGGCGCCGCCCCCCTTGCGGGCGGCCTCACCCCTGCTACGAACACCACCGCCCCGATCCGACACCGCCTCCCGGATTTCTTTGAAGAATTTTCCGGGACGGCCGCTGGGTGGTTCCGGCACGCATGGCCAGTTCCAGCTGGCTGACGCGCCGCCGAGTGCGCCACTCACGCAACGCTCCGGCGAGCCCGCCTCTGGTCGATTCGCTGATCACCCCTCTTGTGGAACCCGATCGGCTGCTGACCCGCGATTCCCTGCGAGGAATTGCCGCGCGACAGCCGGCGCAGCAAGGTCGTTGCCGCACGCCGACCATGCGCAACCTAGGGGATCAACCATGGCTGACATTGACATCCACGACCTCACCGACCGCTACGTTGCCGTGTGGAACGAACCCGATGCGGAGCGCCGCCGCGCCTCGATTCGCGAGCTGTGGTCCGCCGACGCCGTCCATGTGCTGCAGCCTCCCAAGGAGATCCTGCAGACCGCTGAAGGGCTGGGCTTCAACCGTCTCCTTTTGGAGGCGCGCGGGCACCACGCGTTGGAGTTCCGGGTGACTCGCGCCCACGAGGAGTTCGTCGCGCCAGGCACCTTTGTCTTCCGGTCGCGCGGCAACGCCGACCGGCTCCACGACGTTGTCAAGTTCAACTGGGAGATGGCACCCCGGGACGGGGGTGAGGTCGCCGGCGTCGGGCTGGAGATCCTCATGCTCGGCCCCGACGGCCGCATCGTCAGCGACTACCAGTTCATCGAGGGATGACCGCGACGATGGCGATACGCCCATCGATGGTGCGCAGCTACCACGTCACCATCGGCGGCGGTATCGACGGCCTGTCGCTGCGCACGCACAAACCACGCACACCCGGGGAGGGGGAGGTCGCGGTCGCGGTCCACGCCACCTCACTCAGCTTCCGCGAACTTCTGGTGCTACGGGGGCAGTACGTGCTGCCCGTCAAACCGGACGTCATACCGGTCTCGGACGGTGCCGGCGAGGTCGTCGCCGTTGGGCCGGATGTCCGGCGGGTGCGCCCAGGCGACCGCGTCGCCGCCGCACTGTTCCCGCGGTGGCTGGACGGCCCGCTGGAACCGGCATACCTGCCGCAACTGGGTGGCTCGCTCGACGGAATGCTGACCGAGCTGGCCATCCTCCCCGAGGACGCGCTCGTGCACATCCCCGACCACCTCTCCTACGCCGAGGCGGCAACTCTTCCCTGCGCCGCCGTCACGGCATGGAACGCCCTGACCGGCGACGGCCGCGGAATCCAGCGCGGACAGACCATGCTGGTCACCGGCTCCGGCGGCGTGTCGCTGTTCACGGTGCAGTTCGCCAAACTCCTGGGCGCGAGAGTGATCGCCACGACAAGCCGCGCGGACAAGGAACAGCGCCTTCGCGATCTGGGAGCCGACGAGGTGATCAACTACCGCGACATCCCGGACTGGCACACCGCTACCCGTGAACTCACCGCCGGGCGAGGGGTCGACCGCGTCGTCGACACCGCCGGAACACTGGAGCAGTCGCTGAAGTCAGTCGCCGTCGACGGGCACATCGCCTTCGTCGGGTCCGTCTCCGGCAACTGGCCACCGGTCGACCCTCGTCTGCTGTTCGGCGTCGCCGCTACGGTCCGCGCATTGGCTGTCGGCAGTCGCGCCCAGTTCATCTCGATGAACAACGTCATCACCACGCATCGGCTCCGACCAGTCCTCGACCGGGTGTTCCCGTTCGAAGAAGCCGTGGCAGCGTACGGGTACTACGAATCGGCCAGCCCGTTCGGAAAGGTGATCATCAAGATCAGATAGCCGGCGAGCATGCGTGGTTGGGGGAATCCCGCGCACGCTCGGTCATTGGCAGACCAGTACGCGTCGTGCGAGCTGGATGATCTATCCCAAGGGGTGCCTGCGGAGACGAGAACGAGGGTGTCAAAGATCGTTTTGTGACCAACAACCTAGACACCCTCGCGACCGCACTCTACGCGACGACGGATGACCTGCTGAAAGAGCGTCCCGGCCTGGCGCCTCGGCGTCCGCAGGTCGGGATCGCTCCCCGTCTGAGCGATGCCGAACCGGTCACCCTCGCGATGATGCAGGCCGTGCTCGGCTTCACCTCCGAGGCCAAGTGGCTCAGGCCAGCCCGCAAAGCGGAGGGCCGTCAGGTGAGGGTGACCGGCAGATCCTTGATGCCGTTGATGAAGTTGGAGCGGAGTCGGCGGGCGGGACCGGCCTGGGTGAGGTTGGGCAGCCGCTCGGCCAGGACCTCGAACAGCACCCGGAGCTCCAGCTTGGCGAGGTGGTTGCCGAGGCAGAAGTGGGCCCCGCCGCCGCCGAAGCCGATGTGCGGGTTGGGGTCGCGGCCGATGTCGAAGACGCCGGGGTCGGCGAAGACCTTCTCGTCCCGGTTGGCCGAGCTGTAGAAGACCACGACCTTGTCGTCCTCCTTGATCTCCTGCCCGCCGATCGTCGTGTCAGTGGTGGCCGTACGGCGGAAGAGGTTCACCGGGGAGACCCAGCGGACGATCTCGTCGGCCGCGGTGCGGGCGAGGGCGGGGTCGGCGACCAGGCGCTTCCACTGCTCGGGGTGCTCGAAGAAGGCGAGCATGCCGCCGGAGGCCGCGTTGCGGGTGGTCTCGTTGCCCGCGACCACCAGCAGCAGCACGAACAGGTCGAACTCCTCCTCGGTGAGCGTCTCGCCCGCGGCGTCGGGCATGATCAGCTTGGTGACGATGTCCTCACGGGGACGCTCGCGCCGCTCGGCCGCCAGGGCGTTGGCGTAGGCGTAGACCTGCATGGCCGCGTCCGGGCCCCCGGAGGAGTCGGCCGCGTAGTCCGGGTCCTCGGCCCCGATCATCTGGTTGGACCAGTTGAAGATCTTGTCCCGGTCCTCGACGGGGGCGCCGAGCAGCTCGCAGATCACGTACAGCGGCAGCGGGGCGGCGATGTCCCTGACGAAGTCGGCCGAGCCGCGTCCCTTGGCCTCGTCCACCAGCTCGTGGCAGATGTCGCGGATGTGCTGCTCCAGGGCGCCCATCATGCGCGGGGTGAAGCCCCGGTTGACCAGGGAGCGACGCCGGGTGTGCTCCGGCGGGTCCTGGTTGAGCATCATCATCCGCTGGAGCGCGCGCTGGTCCTCGGGCATCTCGTCGAACAGCGCGAGCTTCCTGCTCGACGAGAACAGGTCGGAGCGGCGGGAGACGTGAACCACGTCGGAGTGGCCGGTGACGGCCCAGAACCCGGGCCATCCCCGCTCGGCGTCGCCCGGGTGCGGGTAGACGGGCGCGTTGGCCCGCAGCCAGGCGAGCTGGTCGTGAGGCGCGCCGTTCTGCCAGTAGAAATCCTGGTCGACAAGATTGATGTCCATTGATCCTCCTGGGCGAACCGTACGCGCATCTCCCCGATGCCGCTGACGGAACCGGAACGCGCCCGCCGCGCTCTCCGGCGGGTGCGGCGCCGACCATTTGATCAAGCGCTTGGCCGGACAGCTTTCTGAAACGTGTTCTATTACGGGTGGGCGGGAGAGTCAAGTGAGGGCACGCCCCCTCCGGGGCGCGGGAGCTCCGGAAACGGGGCGCGGGAGCCCCGCAGGCGGCGTGCGGATCAGCCGGGGCGGGGGTCGGAAGGCCGGGTCGCGCCAGGTGCCGGGGCAGTGCGCTCCGGGAGGATGGCCATGCGGTCGACGGCTCCGGTCAGGTGCTGGGCGACCACCTGGATCTGCTCGCTCGCGACCCCGCCGAACACCATGGCGCCCAGCGCGCCGTTGCCGATCGGCAGCGCCTGCGTCTCCCAGTCGGTGGCGGGCTTGTCGTACCAGAGCGTCAAATCATCGGGTGTCTGTACGGCTGCTGTGCTCTTTTCCGGCTCCGCGTGGGCCATGTGCTGCCCATAAAGGCAGGTGGCGAGAGTGGGTGTGGCCGGCAGGGTGATGTCGAGCCGTCGTCTTGGAGGGTGAGATAACCGATTCCTCCGATCACAGGACCGGCCTGTCTCAAGGAGATAGCACCGAAACCCCGCTGCAACAAGGCTCATCCTCCGATGTTTGGGAGTTATCGATCAACGGGATCGCCGTTCACACCGGAGGATCCGACAGGTGAGCCTCGCCGACGCCCGCCCGGTTAAATCCGATGACTGATGGAGGGAGTGTGGGGAAGATCCCGCTATACCACTGTCACCTGCGGTTTATCCTCTATAACAGATCGGATGTATACCCCGCTGAAGGGTTGACATAGAGGTTCGGTGTCGTTCAGCATCACGAGACAAGACATCCGATGTATGACTGAAGGGTGCGGTGTGAAGCTGCTGCGAGTTGGACCCGTCGGCCAGGAGCGCCCGGCCGTCATGGACGAGGCCGGTAACCTCCGCGCAATCTCGGAACCCGAGATCGACGGGGCTTTCCTCGCTTCCGGGGGAGTGGCGCGCGTCCGCGAGGCGCTGGAACGGGACGAACTGCCCGTGCTGGAGACCGAGGGGCTGCGGATCGGCCCGCCCGTCGCCAGGCCGGGGAAGATCGTGTGCATCGGGCTCAACTACCGCGACCACGCGGAGGAGACGGGCGCTGCGATCCCGGCCGAGCCGATCATCTTCATGAAGGCCCCCAACACGGTCGTCGGCCCCTACGACGAGGTCCTGATCCCCAGAGACAGCGTGAAGACCGACTGGGAGGTCGAGCTGGCCGTCGTCATCGGCCGGACCGTCCGCTACGCGGAGACCCACGAGGAGGCCCTCGCGGCGGTCGCGGGCTACGCGATCTCCAACGACGTCTCCGAGCGCGAGTTCCAGCTCGAGCGCGGCGGCCAGTGGGACAAGGGCAAGTCCTGCGAGACCTTCAACCCGCTCGGCCCCTGGCTGGTCACCGCCGACGAGATCGCCGACCCGCAGTCCCTGGGGCTGCGGCTGTGGGTGGACGGCGAGCCGTACCAGAACGGCGACACCAAGAACATGATCTTCCATGTCGCCGAGGTCGTCCGCTACCTCAGCCGGTTCATGGTCCTGGAGCCCGGCGACGTCATCAACACCGGCACCCCGGCCGGCGTCGCGCTCGGCCTGCCGGGCACGCCGTACCTGCGCGCGGGCCAGGTCATGGAGCTGGAGATCGACGGCTTGGGCCGCCAGCGCCAGACGGTGGGGCAGGCATGAGCGCCTACCGCATCACCGCGCTGGAGACCTACGACATCCGCTTCCCCACCTCGCTGGAGCTCGACGGCTCCGACGCGATGAACCCGGACCCGGACTACTCGGCCGCCTACCTGGTGCTGAAGACCGACGACGGGTTCGAGGGCCACGGCTTCGCCTTCACCATCGGCCGGGGCAACGAGGTGCAGACCGCCGCCATCAAGGCGCTGGAGCCGTACGTCATCGGCAAGGACGTCGAGGACCTGGGCGCGCTCTGGAAGGACATGGTCCACGACTCCCAGCTGCGCTGGCTCGGCCCGGAGAAGGGCGTCATGCACATGGCGATCTCCGCCGTGGTCAACGCGCTCTGGGACCTGAAGGCCAAGCGGGAGGGCAAGCCGCTGTGGCTGCTGCTCGGCGAGATGTCGCCCGAGGAGATCGTCGCGCTGGTCGACTTCCGCTACCTCAGCGACGCGCTCACCCCGCAGGAGGCGCTGGAGATCCTGCGCGCCGCGGAGCCGGGCCGGCGGGAGCGGATCGCCCATCTGAGGGAGCACGGCTACCCGGCCTACACCACCTCGCCGGGCTGGCTCGGCTACAGCGACGACAAGCTGCGCCGCCTGTGCAAGGAGGCGATGGCCGAGGGCTTCACCCAGATCAAGCTGAAGGTCGGCGCCGACCTGGAGGACGACCGGCGGCGGATGCGCATCGCGCGTGAGACCTGCGGCGACGACTTCCCCATCGCCATCGACGCCAACCAGCGCTGGGACGTGGACTCCGCCATCGCCTGGGTCAACGCCCTGGCCGAGTTCCGGCCGCACTGGGTCGAGGAGCCGACCAGCCCCGACGACGTGCTCGGCCACGCCGCCATCGCGCGGGGCATCGCGCCGATCCCGGTCGCCACCGGCGAGCACGTGCAGAACCGCATGATGTTCAAGCAGCTCCTGCAGGCCGAGGCGATCTCCTACCTGCAGATCGACGCGGCCCGGGTCGCGGGCGTGAACGAGAACGTCGCGATCCTGCTGCTCGCGGCCAAGTTCGGTGTCCCGGTCTGCCCGCACGCGGGCGGCGTGGGCCTGTGCGAGCTGGTCCAGCACCTGTCGATGTTCGACTACGTCGCGGTCAGCGGCTCGATGGAGAACCGGGTGATCGAGTACGTCGACCACCTCCACGAGCACTTCGCCGACCCGGTGGTGATCAGGAACGGCGCCTACGTCGCGCCGAGTCTGCCCGGCTTCGGCGCCGCCATGCACCCCCGGTCGATCACCGACCACACCTACCCCGACGGCCCCGTCTGGAGGTCCCTCAATGGCTGAGTTCGACGGCCTGCGCGTCCTGGTCACCGGCGGCGGCTCCGGCATCGGCCTGGCCACCGCCACCCTGCTCGCCGAGCGCGGAGCGGCGGTGGCCTGCCTGGACCTCAACCCGCCCGGGGAGCCGTTCATCCCGGTCACGGCGGACGTCACTGACGAGGACGCGGTCCGTACGGCGGTCGCAGAGGCGGCCGAACGGCTGGGCGGCCTGGATATCCTGGTGAACAATGCCGGGATCGGCGCGGCCGGGACGATCGAGGACAACCCCTACGAGGAGTGGTCCCGGGTCCTGGACGTCAACGTCCTCGGCATCGTCCGGGTGACGCGGGCGGCCCTGCCGCACCTGCGGCGCTCGGCGAACGCGGCGATCGTCAACACCTGCTCCATCGCCGCCACGGCGGGCCTGCCCCAGCGGGCGCTCTACAGCGCGTCCAAGGGGGCCATCCAGTCGCTCACCCTGGCGATGGCCGCCGACCATGTCCGCGAGGGCATCCGTGTCAACTGCGTCAACCCGGGCACCGCCGACACCCCCTGGGTGCAGCGCCTGCTCGACGCGGCGGCGGACCCGGCGGCCGAGCGGGCGGCCCTGGAGGGACGTCAGCCGATGGGCCGCCTGGTGAGCGCGGAGGAGGTCGCGGCCGCGATCGCCTACCTCGCGAGCCCGCTCGCGGCCTCGACCACCGGCATGGCCCTGGCGGTCGACGGAGGCATGCAGGGACTCAGGCTCCGGCCCGCGACGTGACACGGCGCGACGTGGCGTGACACGGCGGGGGCCTCCCTCCGGAGGCCGGCCGCCCAATGAGATGTACGAGATATCGGTCTAGAAATAATTCACCCCCCACATGGTTTCGAATCGAGGCAACGGTATGAAACTCGGAACTGCGGCGACGGGTGCGGCACTGCTCGCGCTCGCTCTCACCGTCTCGGCATGCGGCTCGTCGGAGACCACCGGCGCGGACAGCAGCGCCAAGCCCGCGGCCGACGCCGGGGCCAAGGGCGGCAAGGTCGGGATCGACTTCCCGCGCGCCGACTCCGACTTCTGGAACTCCTACAACAAGTACGTCCCGCAGCTCGCCGGCGAGCTGGGCGTCGAGCTGATGCCGCCGACCAACTCCCAGAACGACGTGGCCAAGCTGGTCGCCAACACCCAGGCGATGATGGGCCAGGGCGCCAAGGCGATCGTCATGGCCCCGCAGGACACCGGCGCGATCGCCTCCACGCTCCAGACCCTGGAGAACAAGAACATCCCGGTCGTCTCGGTGGACACCCGCCCCGACAAGGGCAAGATCTTCATGGTCGTGCGGGCCGACAACAAGGCCTACGGCACCAGGGCGTGCGAGTTCCTCGGCGAGAAGCTGGGGGGCAAGGGCAAGATCGTCCAGCTCATGGGCGCGCTGTCCTCGATCAACGGCAGGGACAGGGCCGAGGCGTTCGGCGCGTGCATGAAGGAGAAGTTCCCCGGCATCACGGTCTTCGACGAGCCGACCGAGTGGGACGGCACCAAGGCCGCCTCGATGTTGCAGACCCGCCTCCAGCAGCACCCGGATGTCAAGGGCATCTACATGCACGCCGGAGGCGTCCACCTGGCCCCGACCCTGCAGGTGCTCAAGGCCAAGGGCCTGATCGCGCCGCCGGAGGACCCCAAGCACGTCTTCGTGATCTCCAACGACGGGATCCCGCAGGAGTTCGAGGCGATCCGCAAGGGTGAGATCGACGCCACGCTCTCCCAGCCGGCCGACCTGTACGCCAAGTACGCGCTCTTCTACGCCAAGGCCGCGATCGAGGGCAAGACCTTCCAGCCGGGCCCGACCGACCACGACAGCACGATCATCCAGCTGCCGAACGGCCTTGAGGACCAGCTTCCCGCCCCGCTGGTGACCAAGGAGAACGTGGACGACAAGAGCCTCTGGGGCAACCAGGTCAAGTGATGACATCTTCCGTTAAAGCGGTTGAAGCGCTTGGTATCACCAAGCGCTTCGGCCCGACCACCGCCCTCAACGGTGCCGGGATCGCCATCACCGAGGGGGAGACGCACGCGCTGGTCGGCCGGAACGGCGCGGGCAAGTCCACGCTGGTGTCGATCCTGACCGGGCTCCAGCGCCCCGACGAGGGCGAGGTCCGCTTCGGCGGGGAGCTCGCGCCGCCGCTGGCCGATCGGGACGCCTGGCGGCAGCGCGTCGCGTGCGTCTACCAGAAGTCGACGATCATCCCCACGCTCACCGTCGCGGAGAACCTCTTCCTGAACCGGCAGACCGACCGGGGCGCGATCAAGTGGCGCGGCCTGCGCGCGCGGGCCAGGCAGCTCCTGGAGCAGTACGGCGTGGACGTGGACGCCGACGGCCTCGCCGGAGACCTGAGCGTCGAGCAGCGCCAGCTTCTGGAGATCGCCCGGGCGCTGTCGTTCGGCGCCCGGTTCATCATCCTGGACGAGCCCACCGCCCAGCTCGACGGCCCGGCCATCCAGCGGCTCTTCGACCGGATGCGCTCCCTCCGGGAACAGGGTGTGACGATGATGTTCATCTCGCACCACCTGGAGGAGGTGTACGAGATCTGCCAGAGCGTCTCGGTCTTCCGCGACGCCCGGCACATCGTCACCACCACGGTCGGCGACCTCCCGCACGCCCAGCTGGTCGACGCGATGACCGGCGAGGCCACCGCCGCCTACGAATACCGCTCCCGTACGGTCGACGCCTCCGCCCCCGTCGTCCTGGCCGCCCGGGGGCTCAGCCTCGACGGCCGCTACGAGGACGTGGACCTGGCCATCAGGTCCGGGGAGATCGTCGGCCTGGCCGGGTCCGGCAGCAGCGGCAAGGTCGGCCTGGCCGAGACGCTGGTCGGCCTCCGCCGCGCCGACGCCGGCACGGTGACCGTCAACGGCACCGAGGTCAAGCCGGGAGACGTGCCGTCCGTGCTCGCCGCCGGTCTCGGCTTCGTCCCCCAGGACCGGCACCACGAGGGCTTCGTGCCGCTGCTGTCGATCGCCGAGAACGCCACCATCCCGATCGCGGGCAAGCTCGGCCGGTACGGCATGATCTCCCCGGCGAGACGGCGCGAGCACGGCGCCCGGATGATCGCCGAGCTGGACATCAAGACGACCGGACCCGACCAGCCGGTGGCCGACCTGTCCGGCGGCAACGCGCAGAAGGTCGTGCTGGCGAGGGCGCTCGCGGACGACCCCCGGGCGCTCGTGGTCATCAACCCGACCGCAGGGGTGGACGTGAAGGCCAAGCACTCGCTCCTCGGCGCCGTGGAGGACGCGGTGGCCCAGGGGACCGGAGCCGTACTGGTCTCCGACGAACTCGACGACCTGCGGATCTGCGACCGGGTCCTGGTCATGTTTCACGGCAAGGTCGTGAAGGACGTGCCCCGCGGCTGGACCGACAGCGAGCTGGTGGCGGCGATGGAAGGTATCGAACACTGATGGCCACTACAAAGACGACGCCCGTGGCGACCCTGCCCGCACAGGGCCGGCGGTTCCAGCTCGGGCGGTTCCGGGACCTCACGCTGGTCCCGGTGATCATCGTGCTGCTGATCGTCGGGTCGTTCGTGGACCCGGTGTTCCTCACCGCCGGCAACCTGACCAACGTCCTCCAGCAGCAGTCGGCCCTGGCGCTGGTGGTGCTCGCCGAGGCGTTGATCCTGATCGCCGGCAAGTTCGACCTGTCGCTGGAGTCCACGGTCGGCATGGCCCCCGCCGTCGGCGTGATGCTGGTCATCCCGGTCGCGGCCGGCGGGTTCGGCCTGGAGCTCCCCGGCATCCTGGCGATCCCGCTCTGCCTGCTGGTCGGCGGGCTGGTCGGAGCCTTCAACGGCTTCCTGATCATGCGGTTCCAGCTGTCGGCCTTCATCGTCACCCTGGCGATGATGATCGTCGTCCACGGACTCCAGCTCGGCCTCACCCAGGGCAAGAGCCTGTTCGAGCTGCCCGAGTCGTTCCTCTACCTCGGCAGCGCCACCTGGCTGGGCCTCCCGGCGGCCATCTGGATCACCGGCCTGCTCTTCGCCGCGGCCATCGTCGCGCTCGGCTACTTCCGGGCCGGCCGCTCGCTCTACGCCATCGGCGGCAACGCCGACGCCGCCCGCGCGGCGGGCATCCGGGTCGAGCGGGTCCTGTGGATCGTCTTCATCATCGGCGGCGTGATCGCCGCGCTCGCCGGAGTGCTGGAGACCGGCCGCCTGGGCGGCATCAGCGCCAACCAGGGCGTCGGCTGGATCTTCATGGCCTTCGCCGCCGCGGTCATCGGCGGGGTCAGCATGGACGGCGGCAAGGGCACGATCCTCGGCGCCCTCACCGGTGTCCTGGTGATCGGTCTCGTCGAGAACATCCTGACGCTGAAGGGCGTCCCCGGCGAGTGGAAGCAGCTCGTCTACGGCTCGATCATCCTGGTCGCCCTGATGATCAGCCGCCTCGCCGGCGGCAAGGCACAGGATTGACGACGGCCGTACCCGCTCCCGGGCGGGTACGGCAGGGCGCGGGAGCGGGGATCGCTCCCGCTCCCAGGCGGGTACGGCAAGGCCCAGGACCGACCACCCCCTCCCCGGGGGACTACGGCAACGCGCAGGATCGACCATCCCTCTCCCCGGGGGACTACGGCAAGGCACAGGATCGGCGGTCATGACCCTCTCCGTGAGCGAGTACGGCTTCGGCGCCGCCCCCATCGGCAACCTCTTCACCGCCGTGGGCGACGACGAGGCCAGGGCGACGGTGGACGCCGCCTACGACGCCGGGTTCCGCTACTTCGACACCGCGCCCCACTACGGGCTCGGCCTGTCGGAACGGCGGCTCGGCACCGCCCTGGCCGGGCGGCCCCGCGACTCCTACACCCTGTCCACCAAGGTCGGCCGCCTGCTCGTGCCGGCGCCCACCGGCGTCCCGGCCGCCCGGGACGACCAGGGGTTCGACGTCCCGGCCGACCTCCGCCGGGTGTGGGACTTCTCCCGTGACGGCGTACGGCGGTCGCTGGAGGAGAGCCTGCTCCGGCTCGGTCTCGACGCGGTCGACATCGTGCTCATCCACGACCCGGACGACCACTGGGAACAGGCCGTCTCCGAGGCGTATCCGGCCCTGGCCGAACTGCGCGACCAGGGGGTCGTCAAGGCCGTCGGGGTCGGCATGAACCAGTCGGAGATGCTCACCCGGTTCGTCCGGGAGACCGGCGTGGACATGGTCATGCTGGCCGGCCGCCACACCCTCCTCGACCAGTCGGGGGAGGAGGAGCTGCTGCCGCTCTGCCAGGAACGGGGCGTCTCGGTGGTCGCCGCCGGAGTGTTCAACAGCGGACTGCTCGCCACCCACGAGCCGTCGGGCACCTACGACTACGCCCCCGCCTCCGAGCCGCTGCTTGCCCGCGCCCGCCGCATCGCGGCCGTGTGCGAACGCCACGGCGTCACCCTGCCCCAAGCGGCGCTGGCCTTCCCGCTCCGCCACCCGGCGGTCGCCTCGGTGGTCGTCGGCGCCAGGTCCGCCGCCGAGGTCACCCGCAACGCCGCCCTGACCGCCAGGCCCGTCCCCGAGGACCTCTGGGCCGAACTGGCGGCCGAGGACCTGATCCCCGGCTGAACGGGGCGGCGGCCGGCCGGCCGGCACCGACGCGCGGGCGTGATCAGACGAAGAAGCCGTCGATCCGGCGGATCGACTCTTTCTCGAAACGGACGACGTCGTAGCCGGTGGCCACCGGCGGCTCGCCGGGCCGCCCGAGGTGCCAGGTGAACAGCATGAGGTCGTGGCGCTCGTTGATCACCTCGCCAAGGCTGAAGGCGAGGTCGCCGAACTTCTCCCGGGCTCGGCCGATCATGGTGTCGATGCCGTCGCGGCCCTCGACCGCCTCCCAGTCGGGGTCGCTGTAGACGCTGTCCTCGGTGAGGACCGCGTCGATCGCGGACCGGCGGCGGCCGGCGTCCCTCTCGTTCCAGATCTCGATGTACTTCTGTGCGAGGTTGGTGCGGTTCACCTGTTGATCCCTTCCATGGAGGTGGTGGTCGTCTCCTGCGCGGCGGCGGTCGGCCGTCGCTTGAGGGTGAGTGCGATGAGGGCGCCCGCGATGGAGGCCGCGGCCGCCACCCAGCCGGCCGTACGCAGGCCGCCGGCTCCCGGCTCGCCCGCGTTGGCCACCGCGATGATGACGGCCAGGCCGATGGCCCCGCCGATCTGCTGGGCCGTGGTCGCCAGCCCCGAGGCGACGCCCTGTTCTGTCGGGGCGATGCCGGACCCGGCCGCCGCGAACATGGCGACGAAGGTGAAGCCTCCCGACAGGCCCCAGATCACGGTGCCGGGCATGAGCGCCCAGAAGGAGCCGTCCGCCGACATGCCCGCGTAGAGGACGGCCATTCCGACGCCGCTGCCCAGCATTCCGGCGATCAGGGTGGTCCGCACTCCCCACCGTCCCAGCAGGGCGGGTGCGAGCCGGCCGGCGGCGACCATGGACAGCAGCGTCAGCGGCAGGAAGGCCAGACCGGCCTGCAGGGCGCTGTAGCCGAGCACGGGCTGCAGGTACATCGTGAGCAGGTAGTAGCCGCCGCCGAGCGCGCTCTGGAAGAACAGGATCACCAGCATCGAGGTGGTCAGGTTGCGGTCGCCGAGCAGGCGCGGCGGGGCGAGTGGTTCCCGGGCACGGGCCTCGACCAGGAGGAAGGCTCCGATCAGGACGACCCCGGCGGCCAGGGAGCCCAGGCCGCGGAGTGTGGTCCAGCCCGCCTCGGGGCCGCTGACGAGGCCGAGCACCATCAGCGTCGAGCCGGCGGTGGCCAGCAGCGCGCCCAGCGCGTCGAAGCCGCCGTGCCCGCGTGCCGGGTCGGGGGGCAGCAGCCGCAGCGCCGCGATGATCGCGACGAGTGCCAGCGGGACATTGACGTAGAAGACCCACTGCCAGCCCCACGTCGCGGTGAGCACGCCACCGAGCAGCGCACCCGCGGCCAGGCCGGCGCTGCCCGCGGTTCCCCAGGCGCCCAGCGCCCGGTTGCGCGCCGGCCCTTCGGCGAAGCCGGAGTAGATCAGCGCCAGGGTCGCGGGGGCGAGCAGCGCGCCGCCCAGTCCCTGGACCGCGCGGGCGGCCACGAGCAGGCCCGGACCGGCGGCGAGCCCTCCGGCCAGCGACGAGATGCCGTAGAGCGCGAGGCCGAGGACGAGCATGCGCCGCGCGCCGAGCCGGTCGACCGCACGGCCACCGAGCAGCAGGAAGCCGCCGAACCCGATGGCGTAGCCGCTGACGACCCATTGGAGGCTCTGGGGGGAGAAACCGAGCTCACGCCCGATATCGGGGAGCGCGACATAAACGATGTTGTAGTCGAGGGCGACGATCAGTTGGGAGAACGCCAGGAGGATCAGTCGTTTCGCATTCACGCGTTGAGCTTTCTCTGCATGCCGAACATTTACTACACGGCGTTAAGTTAGAACACGCCGTACGGTAGCGCAACCCTGTAGAGTGTCAACCATGGGAGTCTCGACGCCGAGCCGCAGGGAACGCCTGCGAGCGGAGACGGCCGCCGAAATCAAGACGGTCGCGCTCGGGCTGATGGCCGAGGGTGGGCCCGACGCCATCACGCTGCGGGCCATCGCCCGTGAGATGGGCATGACGGCGGGAGCCATCTACGGCTACTACGAGACCCGCGACACGCTGGTCAGCGCGCTGATCACGGACGTCTACACCTCGCTGGTCGACACGGTGGAGGCGGCGCGCGACGCCGTGCCCGCCGACGACGCGGCGGGCCGGATCCTGGCCTGGGGGCAGACGTTGCGGGAGTGGGCCCTGGCCAATCCCGAGGGCTTCCGGCTCATCTACGGGGACCCGGTCCCCGGCTACCAGGCGCCGGAGGGCGGGGCCGCCGCCGAGGCCGCGCACCGCGCCTGCGCGGGTCTCACCGGCTTGGTGGCCGCAGCCTGGCCGCAGGCGGTGGCCCGGCAGCCGGGCGGATACGACTGGACCGACTTCGATCCGATCCTGACGGGCCTGGTCCGTGCGGAGTTCCCCGGACTGCCTCCCGCGGCGGTGGCGCTGGCACTACGCGTCTGGGGCCGTATGCACGGTCTGGTCGCCCTTGAGGTCTACGGCCACCTGCGCGGCCAGACGAAGGACGCGGGGCGGCTATACCTCGACGAACTGCGCGACCTCACCCGCAGTCTGGGGCTTGAGGGAAGGCCGGCCGCTCCGGCGTGAAGGGGTGTCGCCCCTCATGGGCCGGCGATCGCCGGCTGAGCCGGCCGGGCCTGCCCGCGTGGGAGCCGGCCGGGCCTGCCCGTGTGGAGGCGGCCCCGGGCTTGCCCGTGTGGAGGCGGCCCCGGGCGACCGCCGGTCAGTGGCCGCCGAACCAGCCGGGGACGTCGAGCGGGAAGGCGTCCGGCGGGGTGACCTTGCGCAGGTCGGCCTCCAGCGCGCGCAGCCGCTCCTCGCCGAGCGTCTCGGCCCAGCGGGCCCGCAGCTCGTCGAAGATGCGGGCCGAACGCACCAGGGAGTCGACGCCGTGCTCGGTGAGCCGTACGACCTTGCGCCGCGCGTCGTGCGGGTCGGAGCCGCGTTCCACGTAGCCGAGCCGCTCCAGCGCGTCGACGGTCTTGCCCGCCGCCTGTTTGGACACCCCCAGGCGGCGGCCGAGCTCGGCCGCCGTCGTGCCGTCGACGCCGATCGCCTGGAAGACGAAGCCGTGCATCGGCCGCATGTCCGGATGGCCCTGCCGGGCCAGCTCGGCGTGCAGTTCGTCGATGAGGACGCGGAAGCCGAGGAACAGCCGGAGCGGCAGCTCGAATCCGGGAGGGTCACTTGACACGATAGACAACCTGGTTCACTATTTGGGCAACCACGTTGTCTAATTTAGGGGATCACGCGATGACTGTCATCCGCCATGCGGAAAGCCGCCGGACCGAGACGGCCAACGCCGTCATGACCACGCTCGCCTCACCGACCCAGGGAGGTTCGGGGCAGGCCGTCTGGCGCGTCGACATGCGCCCCGGCCAGGCGGGCCCGTTGCACGCCATCGACACCGAGCAGGTGTGGACCCTGTTGGACGGCGGCGCGACCGTCGAGCTCGGCGGCGAGAAGCTCGCCGTCGGGCCGGGCGACACCCTCGTCCTCCCGGCCGACGTGCCGCGCCGCCTGAGCGCGGACCCGGCGACCGGCCTCGCCGCCATCGTCGCCGCCCCCGCGGGCATGCGCGCCTACGTGGTCGACGACACCCGGGTCTCGGCGGACTGCGCCGTCCCCGACGGCGACAAGATCCTGCCGGCCTGGGTCGTCTGAGAGACGACCATCCGGGCGGGCCTGGCGCGGACGGCCGCACCGCCCGGGCGAGCTGGAGTGGAGGGGCCGCCTGAGTGAACCGGGGCGAGCGGCCGGGGCCGAACCGCGTGAGTTCGACGGCGAGGACGGCCGCGTGACCGGGGGACGTTCACAATCGCTCGCGTGGCAGTTCGACGGCGAGGACGGCCGCGTGACCGGGAGGCGTTCACAATCGCTCGCGTGGCAGTTCGACGGCGATGGTGAGGCCGCCCTCCTCGCGAGGGCTGGCGGTCACGTCGCCGCCATGGGCCTCGGCCACGACCCTGACGATCGACAGCCCGAGGCCGCTGCCGCGGTCGGAGCGCAGCCGGTCGCCGTGCAGCCGCCGGAACGGCTCGAAGATCGTCTCGATCTCGTAGGGAGGCACGGGGAGCCCGGTGTTCGCCACCACCAGCTCCACCCGGTCGGCCCGCTGCCGGGTGGACACCCACACCTCGCCGCCGGGGTGGTTGTGCCGGATGGCGTTCTCCACGAGGTTCTGCGCGAGCCGCTCGACCAGCACCGCCTCGCCGGCGGTCGGCGCGGGATCCAGCAGCCGGTGGACGGTGACCTCGCTGTCCCCGGCCTCCTCGGCCGCCAGGTCCAGCACGTGCTCGACCACGTCGGCCAGGTCGAAGGGGCGCCGCTCGAGAACCGTGCGCTCGCCTTCCGACAGGGCGAGCAGCGCGTCGATCAGCCGCTCGTGCCTGGTGTTGACCACCAGAAGGGACTCGCCGAGGCGCCTGACGTCCTCGGTCGCGTCGGGCCGGCGGACCGCCACGTCCACGAGCGTGCGGTTGATGGTCAGCGGGGTGCGCAGCTCGTGTGAGGCGTTGGCGATGAAGCGCCGCTGGCCGTCGTACGAGCGGGCCAGACGGCCGAGGACGCCGTCGATGACGTCGGCGAGCTCCTTGATCTCGTCCTGCGGCCCGTCATGGGCGATGCGTTCGGCGAGATCGTGGCTCTGCGCGACCTGTCGCACGCTCGCGGTCATCGACCTGACGGGGCGGATCACCCATCCGGCGACCCGCCAGCCGGCCGCGGTGGCGAGGCCGCCGGCCGCGAGGAGCCCGAGACCGCCCACGGTCAGCACGTTCTTGACGGTGTCGCGCTGGTAGACCCGCCTGACCTGCGCAACCCGCTGCTGGGCCACGTAGTACGCATCGGACTGCCCCGACGAGTAGAACATCTTCAGGGCGTACGCATCGGTGGGCGGGGGCACGTATCTCTTGCCCGCGACCGTGATGAACTCGGGCCGGCGCAGCCCGTCACGGGGTTCCAGGCTCTGCCGCACGACGAAGGAGACCGCGACCAGCAGCACCGCGCCGACGAGGACGAACACCACGCCGCAGGCGAGGGCGAAGCGCAGCCGTACGCTCGTCTTCACGGGATGCGGTACCCGGCCCCGGTGACGGTCTCGATGACCGCCGGCTCGCCGATCTTGCGCCGTAGTTTCATCATCGTCGTCCTCACGGTGTTGGTGAACGGGTCGATGTGCTCGTCCCACACCTTTTCCAGCAGCGTCTCGGCGGAGACCACCGCTCCGTCGGCGCGCAGCAACTCGGCCAGCACGCCGAACTCCTTGCGGGCGAGCGGTACGTAGCGGCCGTCCCGGAACACCTGGCGGTGCGCCCAGTCCAGGCGGATGCCGGCCCGCTCCAGCATCGGGGGGTCGGCCGGACGCACCCGGCGGCCCAGCGCGTGGACGCGGGCGACGAGTTCCTCGAAGGCGAACGGCTTGGGCAGGTAGTCGTCGGCGCCGAGGGACAGGCCCTCCACCCGGGAGCGCACGTCGCCGGACGCGGTGAGCATGATGACGCGGACCAGTGCGCCGTCGGTCACCAGCGCCCTGCACACGTCGTCACCGTGCACGCCCGGCAGATCGCGGTCCAGGATGAGCACGTCGTAGTCGTGGACACGGAGCCGCTCCAGCGCCGTCTCGCCGTCGTAGGCGATGTCGACGGCGAGTGCCTCGCCACGCAACCCCGCACCGATGGAGTCGGCGAGCATGCGCTCGTCCTCGGCGACCAGTACCCGCACGGCAGCTCCTTGATCGTTGGATCGTGCAGCGTGCCAGCGTGCCAGAGGCGGCATAACGCCGACATAACCGGATTTGATCACGCCAAGGTTATCGGTCGATCGCTGGACTGCCCTCACCGCGCCGGGACCGCCCGGCGCCTGATCGGGGGCTCGACCATGCTTGTCTCCACCGCCGGCGCCCAGGCCGTCCACCCCGTGGACCAGGGCAGACCGTCCTTCCCCCGCCGGTTCTTCGCCACCGGCCACGGGGTCTTCGCCGTCGTGCTCGCTCTCGCGGCGGCGCTTCGCTGCCTCGTCATGCTGGGCTACGACACCGCGCAGCTCTACTGGTACGACTCCTTCACCTACCTGGACACCGCCGTCCACCTCCAGCCCGGCGGTGCGTTCCACCCCGCCGGGTACTCCTTCTTCCTGAAGCTGCTCCTGCCGTTCCACAGCGTCGAACTCGTGGCGGGCGTACAGCACGTCATGGGGATCGGCATGGGTTCGATGATCTATCTGGTGCTCCGCCGCCGGTCGCTTCCCGGGTGGGGGGCGACGCCGGCCACCCTGCCCGTGCTGTTCGACCCGGCGTTCCTGAGGTTGGAACACGCCGTGCTCTCCGACACCCAGGTCATCTTCCTCGTCGTGGCCGCGCTGACCGTCCTGCTGTGGCGGACCAGGCCGTCGGTGCGCGCCTGCGCCGCGGTGGGCCTGCTGCTGGCGCTGGCCGGGCTCACCCGGACGGTCGCGGTGCCGCTGCTCGGCCTCGTCCTGATCCATCTGATCATCCAGCGGGCCGGCCGCCGGCAGCTGATCGCGCTCGCCCTCGCCGGGCTGCTCCCTCTCGCCGGCTACGCGGGGTGGTACCAGGCGCATCACGGCCGGTTCGCGCTCAGCGGTTCGGACGGTGTGGCGCTGTGGGCGCGCACGATGACGTTCGCCGACTGCTCCGTGATCAAGCCGCCGGACGAGGAGGCGAAGCTCTGCCCGAACGGCACCGTGGTCGACGCCGCCTCGGAGTACGTGTGGGCAGCGGACGCCTCGCTGAACAGGCTGCCGGGCGGCCGCTTCGCCCACAACGACCTGGCCCGTTCCTTCGCCCTGCGCGCCATCGCCGCGCAGCCGCTGGACTACCTGGGCGAGGTCGTCCACGACACCTCGCTCACCTTCGCGTGGACCCCGGTACGCCACCCCCTGCGCGTCTCGCCCGCGCTGACGTTCCCCCACGGTTCGTGGCCGCTGCCCGCCTTCCCGCTGATCGACAAGGTACGCGGGGAGTACGACGGCGGCATCCGCGGGATGTCCTCTGTCGAGCCGTACGGGAGCGTCCTCGCCGCCTACGCCTATCCCGCCGTGCTGCACGGTCCGTTGTTCGGCATCGTGCTGCTGCTGGGCGGCCTCGGCTCGATCGGCCGGCGGCGGGTGGCGCTGCTGCCGTGGGCGGCGGCCGTGTTCCTGCTCGTCGCGCCTGTCGCCGCACTGGACTTCGACCACCGCTACGTGCTGCCCGCGATCCCCGTGGCCTGCGTCGCCGCCGCGCTGGGCGTCACGGAGAGCCGATGGGTCCGGCCCAGCGCTCCACCCGGCCGTCTCGCTTGATCATGAAGCCGCGCTTGAGCGGCCGGAGCATCATGGTCGTCTCGATGGCCCGTATGCCCGGCATCCCGCCGATCTCCCGCAGGAACCCGTACAGCTCCGTCCGGCCGGGCATGGCGACCTGCGCCACCAGCTGGTGGTCGCCGGCCACGGCCACGGCGTATCTGACCTCCGGGCGGGCGGCCAGCGTGTGGCCCACGGCCTCCACCTCGTTCTCGGCCACCCGCAGCCAGAGCACGGCTTCGGCCGGCAGCCCCAGGTAGGCGGGTTCGATCTCGGCCCGGATGCGCAGGACGCCCCTGCGGAGCAGGGAGTCCAGGCGGCGGCGGGCCGTCGACTCGCTGATCCCGGTGGCCGCCGCGACCTCGGCGTGGGTGGCGCGGCCGTCGGTGACCACCGCCGCGATGATCCGCCCGTCCTCGGCGGAGGGCTCCTCGACCCCGCGCGGGGAGCGCTCCGGCGGGGCGTACCGCTCGCGCAGCCCCTCGACCTCCTGCGGGGTGAGCACGCCGAGGTGCCAGTCGAGGGGCGTGCTGAAGTATTTCAGCGCCGGATACGCGGTGCTCTCCAGCACGCCGTCGATCGCCGGGATGTCCCGGAAGAGCAGGTCCACCAGCGACTCGTCGGCCACGGAGAGCTCCGCCGCGCAGTCCACCGAGCCCGAGACCAGCGCGACGGAGCGGGTCTGCGGCAGCTCGGTGAGGGCCGTTCCCACCTCGATCACCGATCCGGGGCGGCAGCGCAGCCGGAGCGCGGCCGAGCTGAGCCGCCGGTCGTCGAGCAGCCCGATCACCGAGAGCACGCCCGAATCCATCAGCCGGGTCGCCCGGCGCGCCACGTTGCGGGTGGGCTCCGCCAGCACCCGGCCGATCCGGTCCCAGGTGGCCCGCCCGTTCACCTGGAGGGCGGCGACCACCCTGAGATCGGCTCCGTCGAGTGGCTGCATCGGGTCATCCTCGTAGTCGCGGGACCGGTCCGCCCCAAGAGTACGACTTCGTGATCTTTCCTGATGTGCGATTGGCTCAGGCGAGAGCGCTGCGGAGCCACTCCTCGACCCCGGCGATGTGGACCGTCGCCCAGGCACGGGCGACCTCGGGCTGCCGGGAGGCGATGGCGTCGCAGATCGCGGCGTGCTGCTCGCGGGTCTTCTCCAGCGCGTTCTCCTGGGTCAGGCCCCGCCAGATCCGGGCCCTGGTGGTGGGGCCCGACAGGCTCTCTATGAGGGAGCACAGCACCGCGTTGCCCGAGCCCGCCGCGATGTGCTGGTGGAACTCCAGGTCGTTGGCGACGAGCTGCTCGACGCTCGGGTCGGCGGGCAGCTCTGCGAGGATCTTGCGCAGCTCGGCGACCTCGGACTCGCTCATCCGCGTCGCCGCCATCGCGGTCGCCGCCGGCTCCAGGATCCGCCGGACCTGGAAGAACTGCAGCACGGTGTCGTCCTGGTGGAAGTCCACCACGAACGACATCGCGTCCAGCAGCAGCCGGGGCTCCAGGCTGGTCACGTAGGTGCCGTCGCCCTGGCGCACGTCCAGTACGTTGATCAGGGCCAGGGCGCGGACGGCCTCACGCAGGGAGTTGCGGGACAGGCCGAGCCGCTCGGCCAGGTCGGCCTCCTTCGGCAGCCTGCTGCCCGGAGCGAGCTCGCCCGAGAGGATCATCTGCTTGATCTTGTCGATAGCGGCGTCGGTGACCGCCACGCTTCACCATCCTCGGGTCCCTCAGACATCGGATGTCTAAGAGTGTAGGGCGTAGTGGACCGGGTCCACCCCGGGTACGCGGCGGATCACACCTCGGACCTCCAAGGTGCGCAGATGGGCCGCCGCCTCCCCGGCGGCCATGCCCCGCAGCATCGCCGGGAGCTCCTCCCAGGGGCGGTTCCAGCTCATCCGGCCGGCGGTCTCCCAGATGGTGAGGGGCTCCCCGGCCTCGGCCAGCAGGGCGGTCAGCCGTACGAGCTTCTCCTCGTGGTGCGTGCGGATCTCCGTCGCCCGAGCGGCCGTATCTTGAAATATCCATTCATGGGCGGGCAGGGCTTCGAGCTCGCCCAGGTCCGCCACCTTCGCCAGCGAGTCCAGGAAGTCGCTGAGCGGATCCACGTCGCTGCGGTCGTAGGGGTAGAGGCCGATGTGCGGGGTGATGGCCGGCAGCACGTGGTCGCCGGTGAACAGCCGGCCGGTGTCCTCCAGGTGCAGGCAGATGTGACCCGGGGTGTGGCCGGGGGTCCAGATCGCGCGGAGCGCGCGTCCGGGCAGGTCGACCAGGTCGCCGTCGTGGAGCGTCCGGTCGGGCGGCGCGGGCGGCCGCGGCCGCTCCGCCGTCACCTCCTCCACCTCGACCTTGGCGGCCCCCGCCCGGCGCAGCATGTCGGCCTGGAGGTCGCGCTGCGCGCCCTCCCCGAAGCTCCACATGAGCTTGACCAGCGCGGCGTCGGCCTCGTGCATGGCGACCCACGCCCCGGACTCCTCCCGGACCTGCCCGGCCAGCCCGGCGTGGTCCGGGTGGAAGTGGGTGACCACCACCCCCCGGACCTCGCGGACGTCCATCCCGACGGCGGCCAGCCCGTCCCGCAGCGCCAGCCAGGCCTCCGGGTGGTTCCAGCCCGCGTCGACCAGCACCGGCCCGGCGGGGGACTCGATCGCGTAGACCAGGGTGTAGCCGAGCGGGTTGCCGGGGATCGGGACGGGCACGCTCCACACCCCGCCGCCGACGTCGATCGGACGCTGCTCGCTGTACGGCCTGCGGCGGGATTTCAAACGGTGCTCCTTGCTCTTACAGTCGTTCGAGGACGGTCGCGGTGGCGAGCGCCCCGCCCGCGCACATCGTCACCAGCGCGGTGGACGAATCCGACCTCTCCAGCTCGTGCAGGGCGGTGGTGATCAGCCGGGAACCGGTCGCGCCGACCGGGTGGCCGAGGGCGATGGCGCCGCCGCCGGTGTTGACCCGGTCCATGTCCGGCCCGTGCACCGACGCCCAGGAGAGGACGACCGAGGCGAACGCCTCGTTCACCTCGAACCGGTCGATGTCCGCGACGGTCATGCCCGTGGCGGCCAGGACCTTGGCGGTCGCGTCCACCGGCCCGTCCAGGTGGTAGTAGGGCTCGGCGCCGACCAGGGCCTGGGCGAGGATGCGGGCCCGGGGGCGCAGGCCGTGCCGGGCGGCGGCCTCCTCGCTCATCAGCAGCACCGCCGCCGCGCCGTCGGAGATCTGCGAGGCGGTGCCCGCGGTGTGCAGGCCGTTGTCGCCCATCACCGGCTTGAGCCGGGCCAGCCCCTCGACGGTCGTCTCGCGCAGCCCCTGGTCCCTGTCTACGGTGCGGCTCTCGCCGGTCGGCTGCCCGTCCTCGCCGAGGACCGGCGCGGTCACCTTGACGATCTCCCGGTCGAACCGGCCCTCGGCCCACGCCTCGGCGGCCAGCCGCTGGGACCGGGCGCCGAACCGGTCGAGCCGCTCGCGGGTCAGCCCGCGCCGCTGGGCGATCCGCTCGGCGGCGGTGAACTGGTCGGGCAGGTCGACGGCCCAGTCGTCGGGCCGGGGGCGGGCCGGGAGCACGTTGCTGCCGAGCGGGGCGCGGCTCATCACCTCGACGCCGCAGGCGATGCCGACGTCGACGACGCCCGACTGGATGAGGGCGGCGACCAGGTGGACGGCCTGCTGGGAGGAGCCGCACTGCGCGTCGATCGTGGTCACGCCCGTCTGGTACGGCAGGCCGGCGTAGAGCCAGGCGTGCCGGCCCACGTGCCCGCCCTGCTCGCCCGCCTGGGTGACGCACCCGGCGAAGACCTGGCCCACGATCGCCGGGTCGATCCCCGCCCTGTCCACCAGGCCGGTCAGGGCCGCCGCGAGCACCGCCTGCGGCTTCAGCCCCGCCAGCCAGCCGTTACGCCTGCCGATCGGGGTTCTCACGGCTTCGACGATCACTGCACCCATACGATCCCCTCGCCCGGCGGCCCGGGGCCGGCGTCCGCAGGCCGGCCCCTCGGCGCGTCGCTCTAGAACGTCGCTCTGGTCGTCTTCCGACTGTGACTGTAACGCGTTCTAATTTCAGGCGGAAGGAGGGGGCTGGAAATCGACGAGCAGGCGGGTGGCGGCGATCTCGATGCGGCGCTGGATCTGCTCGTACGTGCGGCGGCCGCGGAGCATCTCCAGCAGCTCGTGCACCCAGACGCTGGCCAGCGAGCCCGCGAGGGCGAACTGCTCCTCGGTCGCGGTCTCGGCGGTGAGGCCGTCTCCGGCGACGCGGAGCAGCAGGCCCGCCATGCGGTCCCCGAACGGGGTGTCCACCTCGGCCATGATCAGCGAGCGGATGAGCGCGTCGGCGAGCTCGGGCTCGCGCATCAGGCCGCGGGTGGCGCGCATCAGGACGTCGACGGCGCGGCCCGGGGGTGTGGTGGCGCCGGGCGGACGCCGCTCGATGCTGCTCTCCAGGAGGTCGATCTCCTCGCCGACGACGGCGACGACCAGATCCATCTTGGAGGGGAAGTAGCGGTAGAGGGTGCCGAGGGCGACTCCCGCGCGCTCGGCGACGGTGCGCATCTGCATGGCCTCGACGCCGCCGCGCGAGGCGAGGGCGGCGGCCGCCTGGACGATGCGCTTGCGCCGCTGATGCTGGCTTCTCGTGCGGACGCCGGTGGACGCCGATTCGCTCTGCACGCCGGGTGCCCCCTTGGTCTTGGCCGGTCCGGCGGCGCTCGGGGGCGGCGGGCCGGGGAGGCGCGAGGCGACCGGCGCCTCGATGGTCACATGCGGGGTACGCATGAGAACACGTTATCTGATTTCCGGATGATCCGATGGGTTACTCGCCGGTCACAAAGGCGCCCCTTCCTTACACCGCATATGCGTTTGATCGGCATGTCGCGGCTTATTGCGGCCGGCCGCCCCTGGACAAATAATAGAATGTGTTCTACTTTTCGGAACTGCTGGCCTGAGCTTCATTGCTGGGAGGCGTTATGTCCGGGGAGACGTTGGCGGAGCTGCTGGAGCGGCGTGCCGGGGACGATCGGCCCGGGCTGCTCTTCGAGGACCAGGTGTGGAGCTGGCGCGAGTACGTCGCGGAGTGCCGGGTCAGGGGCGCCCGGATGGACGCCCGAGGCCGGGCCGTGCATGTCGGGGTGCTGTCCGACAACGTTCCCGAGATGCTCTTCCTGCTGGGCGGGGCCGCCCTGTCCGGCCATGTGCTCGTCGCGCTGAACACGACCAGGAGCGCCGCCGAGCTCGCCCGCGACGCGGACGCGACCCATGTGGACCTCATCGTCCACGAACCGGCGTACGCGGAGCTGGCCGAGGAGGTCGCCGGACTCCGGGCCGCGCCGCCGCCCGCCGAGCGCGACACCGGAGACGGGCTGGTCATGCTGATCTTCACCTCGGGGACGTCGGGCCGGCCCCGGGCGGTGCGGGTCACGCAGCGGAAGATCGCCGTCCCGGGCGTCAACCTGGCGGCGATGCTCTCGCCGCAGGACGTCGTCTACTGCTCCATGCCGCTGTTCCACTCGGGGGCCGTCATGGCGGCGTACGCGCCGGCCGTGGCGTCCGGGGCGGCCTTGGTGATCCGGCGCAGATTCTCCGCGTCCGGGCTGATGGCCGACGTCAGGCGCTACGGGGTCACGTACCTCCACTACGTCGGCAAGGCGCTCTCCTACGTCCTGTCCACCCCGCCGGAGCCCGGCGACCGGGACAACACGCTCAGGATCGCCTTCGGCAACGAGGGCAGCGCCACCGCGGTCCGCAGGTTCGGGGAACGGTTCGGCTGCCACGTCATCGACGCGTTCGGATCCACCGAGACCGCGATCGCGATCACCCCCGACCCCGCGGGGCCGAGCGGCTGCCTGGGCAGGCTGCCCGACGGCGTCGAGATCCGCGACCCCGCCGACGGGCGGAGGTGCCCGGCCGCGGTCATCGAGGACGGGCGGCTGCTCAACGGGGACGAGGCGATCGGGGAGCTGGTCAACACCGAGGGGCCCGGCCTGTTCGACGGTTACTACAACGACCCCGAGGGCGACCGCGAGCGGATCAGGGAGGGCGTGTTCTGGTCGGGAGACCTGGCCTACGCCGACTCCCGGGGCTACGTGTTCTTCGCCGGGCGGGGCACCGAGCGGCTCCGCGTGGACGGGGAGAACCTGGCGGTCGCGCCGATCGAGGCGGTCGTCCGCGAGTTCCCCGGCGTGGTCGAGGCGGCCGTCTACCCGGTGCCCGACGCGGCGGCGGGCGACCAGGTCATGGCGGCCCTGGTGCTGGAGAACGGCTTCGACCAGGCGGCCTTCGAGGACTTCCTGGCCGGCCGGAGGGACGTCGGCCCGAAAGCCATACCTCGATATATCCGCATATGTAAGGAGTTGCCGCAGACCGCCTCGAACAAGGTCGTCAAGCGGATCCTCGCCGCGGAGGGCTGGCACACCGGCGACCCCGTCTGGTGGCGCCCCCCGGGCCGGCGGGGATGGCGGCCGCTGACCCCCGACGACATCACCGAGATCGACGACGAGTTCGTCCGGCACGGCCGGCCGCACCCCCTGGAGCGCTAGTGGACTTCAACCTTGACGAGACGCAGAGTGACCTGCGCGACCTCGCGGCCGAGCTGCTCGGCCGCGAGGTGACATCCAGCAGGCTCGAAGCCCACGAGGCGAGCGGCGCGCCGTACGACGCGAAGCTGTGGCGCTCCCTGGCCCAGGCCGGGCTGCTGGGCGCCTGCCTCCCGGAGGAGGCGGGCGGCGCCGGGCTCGGACCGGTGGAGCTGGCGGTCGTCCTGCGGGAGATCGGCGCGCGCGTGGCCCCGGTCCCCGTCCAGCAGAGCCTGGTCACCGCGCTGGCCATCGCCCGGTACGGCTCCCGCGAGCAGCGCGAGGCGCTGGCGCCCCTGGCCGGGGGCGACCTCGTGCTGACCTCCGCGCTGCGCGAGCCGGGCCGCGGCCTCGGCGCCGCACCGGCCGCGACCGCACGGGAGGAGGGCGGCGGATGGGTGCTGCACGGGCGCAAGAGCACGGTGTCGTACGCGGCCCAGGCGTCCAAGGTCCTCGTCCCCGCCACCACCGAGGAGGGCGTCGGGCTGTTCCTGGTCGCCCCGGAGGCGATGACCGTGCGGGCGGAGCCGGTCTCCACCGGCGAGCCCGCCGCCACGCTCACGCTGGACGGCGCCCCGGGCGAGCCGGTGGGCGCGCGGGACGGCGAGGCGTTCGCCGGGCTGCGGCGGCTGGCGCTGGCCGGGATCGTCGCCGTCTCCTCCGGCGTGCTGGCCGGGGCACTGGCGCTGACCACGGAGTACATCAGGACCCGCAGGCAGTTCGACCGGGCGCTGGCCGAGTTCCAGGCGGTGACCGTGCAGATCGCCGACGTCTACATCGCCGGCCGCGCGCTGGACGTGGCCGTGTGGTCCGGGGCGTGGCGGCTGGCCGAGGGATCGGCCGAGGAGGCCGAGACGGACCTGGCCGTCGCGGCCCTCACCGTGACGGACCCGGTGCTCAAGGCGCTCTACACCTGTCAGCACCTGCACGGAGGGATCGGCCTGGACGTGACCTACCCGCTGCACCGCTACTTCGCCTGGGGCAAGCACCACGCCCACCTGCTGGGCGGTGTGGAGGCCCGGCTCGACACGATCGGAGCGCTCGTCTGATGCTGATCGACCTGACCCCCGAGCAGAGGCGGCTCCGCAACGAGCTGCGCGACTACTTCCGGGGCTGCCTGACCGCCGAGGACCGCAAGAAGATCTCCACCGACCCGTTCGGCCACACCTACATGGAGCACTGCCGCAACCTCGGCCGCGACGGCAAGCTCGGGCTGGGCTGGCCGAAGGAGTACGGCGGCGGCGGGTACGGCCCGCTGGAGCAGCAGATCTTCGCCAACGAGATCGCCCGCGCCGAGGTGCCCTACCCGATCATCACCGTGCAGACCGTCGGCCCCACCCTCATGCAGTACGGCACGGCGGCGCAGAAGGAGTTCTTCCTGCCGCGCATCCTGGCGGGGGAGTGCCACTTCGCGATCGGCTACAGCGAGCCCGAGGCGGGCACCGACCTGGCGTCCCTGCGCACCACCGCGCTCCGCGACGGGGACCACTACGTCGTCAACGGCCAGAAGATCTTCACCTCGGGGGCGCACTACTCCCAGTATATCTGGCTGGCCGCCCGCACCGACCCGGCCGCCAAGAAGCACCGCGGCATCACGATGATGATCGTCGACTGCGCCGACCCCGGCTTCTCGTGGACCCCGATCACCACCATGGACGGGCGGCACCACACCAACTCCACCTACTACGCCGACGTGCGCGTGCCGGTGGACATGGTGGTGGGGGAGGAGAACAAGGGCTGGGACCTGATCGTCAACCAGCTCAACCACGAACGGGTCACGCTGGGCCCGGCGGGCAACATCGCCCACACCTACGACCGCTTCCTGCGCTGGGCGCGCGACACCGGCCTGATCGAGGAGCCCGCCGTACGGCGGGCGCTCGGCCGGGTCTACGCATACCTCCGGACCAACGAGCTGCTGAACTGGCAGGTCGCGGCCAACATGGACCTGGGCTGGCTGGGCGCCCCCGACGCCTCGGCCACCAAGATCTACGGCTCGGAGCGGATGCAGGAGGTCGGCAGGATCGTCGGCGACGTCCTGGCCCGCTTCGGCGACCCGGCCGACCCGGCGACGGCCGACTTCATCGGCCGTCTCGACCACGGCGTCAAGGGCGCGATCGTGCTCACCTTCGGCGGCGGCGTCAACGAGGTCCAGCGCGAGCTGATCGCCATGCTCGGCCTGAGCCTGCCGAGGCCGCCCCGATGACCGCGACGGCGGAGGCGGACCTCCACGACCGGCTCATGGCCCTGGCCGAGCGGCAGATCGCGGTCGGCGAGGTCCGGGGCGTCGCGGCGGCGGACCCGGTGAACCTCCCGATGATCCGGCACTGGGCCGCGGCCATGGGGGACGCCAACCCGGTCTACACCGACGCGGAGGCCGCGGCGGGCAGCGCGCACGGGGAGATCGTGGCGCCTCCGGCGATGATCCAGGTCTGGACCATGCCCGGCGTGGACAGGGACGGCAGGCAGGCGACCACCCCGGTCGACGACGTGCTCCGGGCGCTGGACGGCAGCGGCTACACCGGGGTGGTCGCGACCAACTGCGAGCAGACCTACCACCGCTACCTGAGGCTCGGCGAGCGGCCGGTCCCGGCCACCCGGTTCGCCGGGCTCTCCGGGCCGAAGAGGACGGCGCTCGGCGAGGGCTACTTCGTCACCTGGAACATCACGTGGTACTCCCAGGACGAGCCCGTGGCCGACATGCTGTTCCGGGTACTGAAATTTCGCCCCCGGGAGCGGAAAACCAAGCCCGAGGCGCGCGAGCCGTACCCGCTCAAGCCCGCGATCAACAAGGACACCGCGTTCTTCTGGGAGGGTGTCGGCAGAGGCGAGCTGCGGATCCAGAGATGCGCCGACTGCGGTGAGCTCCGGCACCCCCCGGGGCCGGTCTGCCCGTCGTGCCGTTCGGTCGAGCGGACGCACGTCGTGGCGAGCGGCGTGGGTGAGGTCTACAGCTACGTCGTGCACCACAACCCCCCGGTCCCGGGGCGGAGCACCCCTTTCGTGGTCGCAGTGGTGGAGCTGCCGGAAGGTGTGCGGATCGTAGGCAATGTTGTGGACTGTCCGCCTGAAGAAGTGGGTATCGGTATGCAGGTGCGTGTGACGTATCGCCAGATGGACGACGAGCTGATCCTGCCCATGTGGGTCCCCCAGGAGTCGTGATGCGGACGCTTACCGGAGACCAGGTCGAGATCGGATCCGTCCTCCCCGATCTCGTGATCGAGCTGACGCCCACCGCGATCGTCTCGACGGCGCTGGCGACGATGGACTTCACCCCGGTCCACCACGACGTCGGACGCGCCAGAGCACAGGGTTCCAAGGACATCTTCCTCAACATCCTGACCACGATGGGCCTCGTCGAGCGCTACGTCACCGACTGGGCGGGTCCCGAGGCGCTGATCCGCGGCATCAACGTCAAGCTCGGCGTCCCCGCCTACGCGGGTGACACGCTGACCTTCACCGGCACCGTCGTCGCCTGCGAGAACGGCGAGTTCACCGTCGAGGTCCGGGGCAAGGTCAGCCTCGGCGACCACGCCTCCGGCACCGTCCGGTTCGCCCTCCCCGACCGCTGACCGCGGCCTCCGCGCGCTCCATCCGAAGAAAGGCACCCATCACCGTGGTCTCCCTTCCGGGGAGTACGGCTGTCGCCGGCATCGGCGCGACCGAGTTCTCCAAGCAGTCAGGCCGGTCCGAGCTCCAGCTCGCCGCCGAGGCGGTGTTCGCGGCGCTGGACGACGCGGGCCTGAGCCCCTCGGACGTGGACGGGCTGGTGACCTACACCCAGGACACCAACCAGGAGATCGCCGTGGCCCGCGAGGTGGGCATCGGCGATCTGACGTTCTTCTCCCGCGTGCACTACGGCGGCGGCGCCGCGTGCGGCACCGTGCTGCACGCGGCGATGGCGGTGGCCACCGGGGTCGCCGAGACCGTGGTCTGCTACCGCGCGTTCAACGAGCGCTCGGGGCGCAGGTTCGGCCAGCCCGACGCGCGGATCGGCGGCGAGCCCTCGTCGCAGGGCCTTGAGATGAGCTGGCACGTGCCGTACGGGCTGATGACCCCGGCGGCCTGGGTCGCCATGTTCGCCCGGCGCTACATGCACGCCTACGGTGTGACGTCCGAGGACTTCGGCCGGGTGGCCGTGGCCATGCGCCGGCACGCGGCCACCAACCCCGCGGCGTGGTTCCACGGCCGCCCGATCACGCTGGAGGAGCACCAGGCGTCCAAGTGGATCGTCGAGCCGCTGCACCTGCTCGACTGCTGCCAGGAGAGCGACGGTGCGGTGGCCCTGGTGGTCACCTCCGCCGAGCGGGCCAGGGACCTGCGCCGGTCGCCCGCGCTGATCGGCGCCGCGGCCCAGGGCGCCGGGGCCGGCCAGCTGATGATGACCAGCTACTACCGCGACGAGATGACCGGCCTGCCGGAGATGGGGGTGGTCGGCCGCCGGCTCTGGGAGCAGTCCGGCCTGGGGCCCGCCGACATCCAGACCGCCATCCTGTACGACCACTTCACCCCGTTCGTGCTCACCCAGCTGGAGGAGCTCGGCTTCTGCGGCCGGGGCGAGGCGCGGGACTTCGTGGCCGGCGGCGGCATCGAGATCGACGGCCGCCTGCCGGTCAACCCGCACGGCGGCCAGCTCGGCGAGGCCTACATCCACGGCATGAACGGCATCGCCGAGGCCGTCAGGCAGATCCGGGGCACCTCGGTGAACCAGGTCGCCGGGGTCCGTAACGTCCTGGTCACCGCCGGGACCGGCGTGCCCACCAGTGGCCTGATCCTGTCGGCGGAGTGACGGCCGCCGTCCGTGACGCGCGGCGGCCGTACCCGCGTGCGAGGTCAGGAGGGGAGGCGCGCTCCCTTCTCGTACGGATTCTCCGGCAGACGCTCGGGTGTCACGAGCAGCCGGAGGATTTGCTCCACCGCCCACCACGGCGGCCTCGGCTCTGAAGTGAAGTTGCGTCCGTTATGCGTGTTTCGGATGGCATTATTGCGACATGTTGGAAACGGTCGGGCTGGATCCGCTGGAGGAACGCGTCTACCGGTTCCTGGTCACGGCAGCCGAGGCCGACGTCACCGACCTGGCCGGCGAGCTCGGGCTCGACATCGCGACGGCCGAGGCGGCGCTGCGGTCGATGGAGGCCAGGGGCCTGGTCCGGCCGGCCGTCCCGGAGCCGGCCGCCCCGGCGGAGCGGCGTTTCACCGCGGTGGCCCCCGACATCGTGCTGGGCGCCCGGCTGCTGCGCCAGCAGCAGTCGCTCGACTGGGCGCGGCGCGAGGTGGAGCAACTGGCCGAGGAACACCGGGGCAACGCCCGCCGCCGCGACGCCGACCGGCTCGTCGAGGTGCTCCCCAACCGGATCGCCATGCGCGAGCAGCTCGAACACCTGCAGGAGAACGCCCGCGAGGAGGTTCTCTGCTTCTGCCGGGGACGCGCGATCGTGATGCACGCGACCGAGAACGACGAGGAGCTCGACGCGCTGCGCCGCGGGGTGGTCTACCGGGTGATCTACGAGCGCGACCTGCTGGAGGAGCCGGGGATGCAGGCCAACGTGGCCTACGGCGTCAAGCTGGGGGAGAGCGCCCGAGCCCTGCCCCGGCTGCCGGTCCGCCTGATGGTCGTGGACCGGGAGGTCGGCCTGATGCCGCTGGTACGGCATGCCGGGACGGCGGAGCCGACGGCCGCGCTGATCCGGGGCGGCGAGCTGCTGGAGGTGCTGATCGCGCTGTTCGACAGCTACTGGGACCGGGCGACGCCGCTGCGGATCGCCGAGGACGGCGCCCTCACCGAGGGAACCCATCCCTGCCCGCTGAACTCCGACGACCTGTACCTGCTGTCGCTGCTGGTCGCCGGGGTGCCGGACAAGTCGATCGCCAGCCAGCTCGGGCTCAGCCAGCGGACCGTGCAGCGGCGCCTGTCGCACATCATGGAGCTCGCCGGCGCGCAGACCAGGATGCAGCTCGCCTGGCACGCCGCCCGGGAACGATGGCTCTAGGCGCTCCCGGGTCCTGCGCCATGAGTTCGTCCACCTGCTATGAGGAACGCGGCACTAGGACGGTTCGGGAGCTTCCCAGCGGGTGACCGAGAAGGTCGCGGACACGGGGGCCTCGGCGGTCACGGCGGTCACCTTCAACAGGGCGACGTACTTCTCGAAGCTGTCGAACATGCAGAACCGGTCCCCGGTCCGCAGTTCGGACACCGGCACGTCGAGGTCGTCGCGCTCGCCGCGCGCCGCGGCGTCCTGGCAGGCGGTGATGTCCGGGTCGGCGCCGCCCTCCACCCGGGCCACGTATCCGCCGAACCGCACTTTCGGGCTTCCGGACAGGCAGCTCGGGAAGTACTCGACGTCCCCTCCGCCACCGGACAGTGTGTGCCGATACCTGACGCGCGGCATGTCCGAACCGATCCCGACACCGCCGATGCCGCAGTCCTGTGTCTTGGCCACGTCGTCGGCCACCGTGAAGGGCTGGTTCTCGTAGACCTTGTCACCGGGCTGCGCCGGCGGGCCCTCGGCCTTGGCCGGCCCGGCCCACAGGGTCGCCGACAACGTGAGCTCCGCGACCGGGGAGCCGCTCACCTTCACCACACGCAGGAGGACCACGCGGCCCTCGGCGGCGAAGTCCTCACAGAACCGGTCTCCCACCGCCAGGGCCTGGGTGCCGTAGCGGTCGATGTCCGTACCGCTGCCGACCGCCGCCCGTGCGGCGTCCCGGCAGCCCGCCTCATCGAGGTCCCCGGCGTCCGCGGCCGCCTTGGCGACGGCCACGTCGTCGAAGTCGAACCGCCCGTTCGCCGAGGAGCATGGGGGCGACCACGCCAGGATGGGCGGCCTGCCCTCCTCCGTCTGATCCCCGTAGTCATTCAGGCGCGGGTTCGACTCGTCGGACCCGAGGACGCGCGGCCCGCTGTCCGCGAACTCCACGTAGATGTCCGACGGGCATCCGTTCTTGATCGCCTGGATGTCACTCAGCGAGATCTCCCTGTCCCGGTAGAGCAGCCCGGTCCTGGAAACCGTCGGCGTGGCGGACGCCGACCCTTCCGTCGTAGGGGACGCCGATCCTTCCGGCGCACGGGACGCGGATCCGGCCGGGCCCGCGGACCGTCCGTCGCCGTCCCCGCAGCCCGCGAGAACCGCCGCCAGAAGCAGCGCGAGGCCGGCGCCACGCAGGGCCTTTCCCCGACGACCGTTGATTTCCCACACGTCAACTCCTTGATCAGGTTTGTTGGGCCGCCCGCCGTACCGACCGGCGAGGCTCGCGAGCCGGTTGCCGTACGATGCCCCCGTCTACCGCCGGGTGTACTCCCGGACGGCCAGGGAGGCGGCCAGGAGGTACGGGCCGAGCAGCAGGACGGCGCACAGCAACGCGTACCAGAACCGCGAGCTGAGCGGCCCGAGCAGAAGCCCCCCGGCCGCCCACACCAGCACGGTCACCACGACGGGGGCCACGAAGAAGACGGACCAGGCCAGCACCCCGGCGAACCCGGCCAGCCACAGCCACCGGAACCACCGCCCGGCCCGCACGTCGGCGGGCGCGGCCGAGTCCAGCTCCGCCGCCTGCGCCGGGGTGAGCCTGCCGAACGCGCGCCGCAGCATCAGCGTCTTGACCCGCCACAGGTCGCGGCAGCCGAGCGCGTTGACCAGCACCCCGTACAGGTCGGTGCGCAGGAAGACCATGCACTGCCACAGCAGGCCCGCCAGCTTCACGAACACCCATGTCGAGAGCGTCGCGTCCACCAGGGGGTCCGGTGACCACGTCCCCTGCCGGATCAGCAGGCGGGCGCCCAGCAGCAGGCTGAGCAGGACCACGTCCACCGCCGTCCCGCCGAGCAGCGGCCCGTAGCGGCGGCGGCGCGGCACCGTCCAGATCTGGGAGAGGTCGGTCTCCAGGACGGGCAGCATCATCCGCCGGTCCATCCCGAACCGGGACTCGACGCCGATCGCCCGGGCGGCGAGCCAGTGGCCGCCCTCGTGCAGAGCCGTGGAGACCAGGACGAACGGCACGAGCAGCAGCGCGCTCAGCCCGACGTCGTCGAGCAGGAACGCGTCCCGGGCCGGGCTCGGGAACAGGGACGGCGAGGCGGCGAAGACGGCCAGGCAGAACAGCGCCAGGACGGTGTAGCAGGTCCAGGCCACCGGTCCGAAGAAGGGGCGGGCCGCGCGCTGGCTGACCCCCGCCATCCAGCGCCGCATCTGGATGGGCGCGGTGCGTACGGCCCGGCGTTCCACGTCGGGCCGGTCGTCGACGAATCCCAGCTCGGCGAGGGTCGCCACGAACGACGGCATGTCCACGGGCTCACCGGCGAACGCCTCGGCCTCGGCTGCGGCCTCCTCCTCGGTCGCGCCGCGCAGCAGCGCCGAGATCACCACTCCGCCCACGGCCGGCATGGTCACGAAGGTGCCGGTGGCGGGATCGCCGACCAGTACCTCATCGTCCTCCTCGACCACGCTGAGCGGGCGCAGCGGGACCCTGCCGCTCATCGGCTCACCGCCGGGCCAGTGCGCACGCCGGGCAGGCGGGATCACGGGGAAACGGTCGCCACACTGGGACGAGCCCGTTGAGCAGGTCGACGACCACCCGGAACCCGGCCGCGCGCGGCGGCTCGACGCCGGTCAGGTAACGCATGACCTCGTAGGCGACCAGCGACCCGACCTGCATCGCCATCGGCCCGGTGAGGCCGTTGGCGAGCCGCAGCCCGCGGGTGAGCCGATGGGCGACCGCCGCGGTCGTGCGTTCGTCCAGGCGGGGCAGGTCGGACTCGTCGCAGCGCAGGCAGGCGCTCTTGCCCGGGTCGACGGAGAAGTAGATGAGCTGGGTGCGGGTCATCCCGCCGGCCACCCAGGGGACGCCCGCGCGCAGCGCCGCCTCGTTGACCCACAGGTTCGCGTCCAGCGCGCCGTCGAGGCCGCCGGCGATCACATGGACGTCCCCGGTCAGGTCCTTGAGGTCGTCCGGGCCGGAGATCCACCGGTCCACGGCGCGGACCTCGATGCCCGGGTCGTACTCGCGCACCCATTCGGCGGCGCGTTCCGCCTTCGACCGGCCGATGTCGGCGTGCCGGTAGAGGAACTGGCGGGCGAAGTTGCGCGGAGCGATGTCGTCGCGGTCCACCAGCGTCAGCGCGCCGACGCCGAGCCCGGCCAGGCACTGCACGAGGGACGAGCCGCCGCCGCCCGCACCGAGCACGAGGACGTGGGAGTCGCGCAGCCGCCGGACGAACTCCGCTCGCGACCTGCCGAGCCGGGCGAAGACCCCGAAGAACGTCAGGTTGGAGAAATGCCGCTCGTCGGCGTCCGGGTCGCCCAGCAGGCGTTCGTCGGCGTTCTCGACCAGGCCGAGGGAGTCGAGCCCGGTGAGACCGTCGCGGACGTTGTCTCCCGTGACGGCCACGCCTCGCGCGGTCAGCGCCTCGCTCAGCTCCTCCGCCGTGGCCGGCCCGCGGGCCAGCTCGTCGAGGAGAGCCGCGATCCGGCCGTCCGGATCAGCCAGCGTGTACGCCTCGCGCGGGTCGTGGACCACCACCAGTTCGTCACCGAGAGACTCCCAGGCGCACTCTTTCAACATCACCAGCATCGCTCATCCGCATCGCTCGTCGGGACGGAGCCGGCCGGGAGGCGGCCGTGCCACCTCCCGACCGGCTGAGAGGCGGTGCCTCAGGTCATGAACTGGGTGGCCTTGACGGCTTCCACCTTGCGAACCTCGATCTTCATCTCATCCACCTCCTTCCGGATGTCTTTGATCAAGCTCCTCCCTTCGCCCACAGAAACCGCATATGGTCGCCATAGAAGCTGCAGAACCGCTGATCGTTCCGGGAGACGAAGTGGACTTCGCGGTCCTCGGACCGGTCCGGGTCACCGATGCCGGGCAGCCGCTCCGGCTGGCCGCCAAGGTGCGCGCGGTGCTCGGCGTCTTCCTGCTCCATCCGGACACCGTGCTGTCCAGGGACCGGCTGATCGCCTCGGTGTGGGACGACCCGCCCCGGTCCGCCCTGCCGAACCTTCAGACGTACCTGACCGCGCTGCGCCGTGCCGCGATCGAGGTCGAGACCGTGCCGTACGGCTACCGCCTGCGCCTCGGCCCCGACCGGCTGGATCTGCTCGCCTTCGACGAGGCCGTACGGCGAGCCCGGCTGGAGGCGGCGGGCGGCGACGCCGCCACGGCGAACCGGCTGTTCGCCGAGGCGCTGGCGCTGTGGCGCGGCCGACCGGCCGAGGACGTGCCGCTGGCCGCGACGATGCAGGCGCGCGTCGCCGAGCTGGAGGAGCGCCGGGAGAACGCCCGGCTCGGCTGGATCGACGTGCGCCTGCGGCTCGGCCTGCACGACGAGCTCGTCGGTGAGCTGACACCGCTGGTGGAGGCCGCGCCGCTCAACGAACGCCTGTGGCACCGGTTCATGCTGGCGCTGCACCGGGCGGGCCGGCGCGCCGAGGCGCTGGAGGCGTACCGGCGGGCCCGCTCGACGCTCGTCGCCGAGCTGGGCGTGGAACCCGGCCAGGAACTACGCGGCCTGCAGGCGGCGGTCCTCGACGACGCCCCCGTCCCGGCTCCCGCGTGGGAGACGGTCCGGGAACCCGCCTGGACGGGGATCTGCCTGCTCCCGGCCGACATCGCCGACTTCGCCGGCCGCGAGGGCGAGACCCGTGACCTGGTCGCCGCGCTGGACGGCACCGGGACGGCGCCGGTGATCGTGACGGTGTCGGGGCCGCCCGGCGTCGGGAAGAGCGCGCTGGCGGTCCATGTCGCGCATCTGGTGCGGCAGCGGTATCCGGACGGCCAGCTGTTCGTCCGGCTGTGTGACGCCTCGGCGTCGCCCCGCGACCCGGCCGACGCGCTCGCGGAGCTGTTGCGGGCGCTCGGCGTGGACTCCGCCGGCCTGCCCTCCTCCGTCGAGGAGCGGGCGGCGATGTACCGGGCCAAGGTCGCCGACCGGGCGGTGCTCGTGCTGCTGGACGMCGCGGCCGGCGAGGCCCAGGTGGAACCGCTGATCCCCGGGACTCCCGGGTCGGCGGTCCTCGTCACCTCCCGGGGGCCGCTGCCCGCGATGCCCGGCGCGATCGCGTACGCACTGGACGTGCCGCCGCCCGCCGACGCCCGCGACCTGCTCGCGGGCGTGGCCGGGGCGAGCCGGGTGGCGAGCGACCCCGAATCGGCGGAGGCGATCGTACGCGCCTGCGGGCGGTTGCCGCTCGCGCTGCGCATCGCCGGGGCGCGGCTGGTGACCCGTCCTGCCTGGCCGCTGGCCGAGCTGGCGCGGCGGCTGGCCGACGCCCCGGCGCTGAGCGAGCTGCGTGCGGGCCACCTGGACGTCCGCGCCACGTTCGGGGCGAGCTACGCGGCGCTGTCGGCGCCCGCGCGGCGCGCGTTCCGGCTGCTCGGATCGGTGGCCGCCGACGGCGTGGCCGCCTGGACGGTGGCCGCGTTGGCGGACGCGACCGTGCGCGACGTGGACGGTTCCCTGGAGGAGCTGGCCGCCGCCGGACTGATCACCGCCGGTGACGCCGACGCCGCGGACCAGCCCCGCTACCGCATGCACGACCTGCTGCGCGGCTTCGCCGCCGAGCTGTTCGTCACGGAGGAGAGCGGGCGGAGCAGGGTGGCGGCGCTACGCCGGGTCGCCGCCACGGCCCGGGACGTGGCCGAGACCACCGCCCGCGCCGGGCTGGTGCGCGAGGCGGCCGGACTCGCCTACGCGCTGGCGCCGTTCCTGATCGTGCGCGGTTTCCACGACGATGCCGTCCGCATGCTGGGGACGGCCGCCGACGCCGCCGCCGCGGCGGGTGACGCCGCCGCCGAGACGCGCCTGCGGCTGGTGCGCGCCGACGCCGAGGTGGACCGCAGACGCGCCGGCGGGGTCGCCGACGAGTTCCGCCACCTGCTCGACCGCTGCTCGCGGACGGGGGATCAGCACGCCGCCGCGTACGCGTCGCTCGGGGTCGCCGCCACCCTGGAGGCGGACCTGGGGTCCGCGCTCGCCGCCGCCACCCTGGCCGCCGAGCGGTTCGACGCGTTGGGCGACGGGCACGGCCTGCTGAGCGCGTGGACCGAGATCGCCGCGATCCAGTTCTTCCTGGGCCGCCACGACGCCGCCGCGGCGATCTGCCGCCGGGCCCTCGCCCGCGCCGAGGGACACAGCGCCGTCCACCGGGCCCGCTTCCTGCGGATGCTCGGCATCGCCTGCTACGAGACGGGCCGCGTCGAGGAGGCGATCGGCTACTACCGGGCCTGCCTGGATCTCTGCCGGGACCTGCGGTGGAGCACCGGCGAGCGGCTGGCGCTGCACCGGCTGGCCCAGGCCGAGGCCGCGCTGGGCCGCCACGACACCGCCACCGGCATCCTCCTCCGGTGCGCGGAGATGTCCGTCAACGCCGGAGACACTCGGGGAGAGGCGCTGATCTCCTACACGCTGGGCGAGATCAGCCGGTGGCGGGGCGACGAACGGGCCGCGCTGGCCCACTTCACCACCTGCCTCCACCGGCTCGACCCGCTCAACGAACACGTCTGGTCCGCTCGCACCCGCGACCAGATCGCCCGCTCCCGGGCCGCTCTCGGCTGACCGGACGCGGCACCGGAAGTCCTCCCGCGGCGCTTCACGGTCCGGCCGTCCCGGCGCCACCGTCATCACCGACAATCTCTCCGGCCATTCCAGCTGGAAGGTCCGCTCCGCTCTCATCCGCGACGGGTCCGTGGAGGGCTCGCCCGCTCCGGAGGCAGAACCTCGACGTCGGCCCCGGAGAGTCGGCCCTACTCCACGCCGTGAACGTGGAGCACGGCCGCTACTTCACCCCGTAGGCGCGGAGCACGGTCTGCTTGACCGCGTTCCCGGCGCTGTCCTCCGCGGTGACCCGCAGCGAGACGTACTGTCCCCTGCGCGCCTGGTGGGAGACCAGGGTGGAGTAGCGGTCCTTGCCGCGGGGCAGCAGCACCAGGCGCTTCCAGCTCTTTCCGTCGTCATAGGAGAGCTCGGCCGTGACCTGCCGCAGGGCGAGGCCGGGCGCGGTGCTCCGCACGCCGAAGTCCAGCGGGATCGGCAGCGTCCGGCGGACCCGGCCGTCGAGGTCGGCGGGCACGGTGTAGTCGACGCCGAGCAGCGGCAGCGGTTCGGAGCCGGACTTCGGGCGGGCGGAACCGAACGTCCACGCCGTGCTGGTCTCGGTGGCGTACGTCCACTCCTCCGACGAGCGCTTGGTGGACAGTTCCATCCGGTAGGTGGCCTTCCCGGGAACGGCGGGGAAGTTCCCCACGGCCCGTCGGGGCTCCTCGACGAGCGTGCCGTCGCGGTAGAAGCGGGCCGAGACCGTGTCCTCCTCGTCGGAGGTGAACGCGTAGCCGTAGTGGCCGGCGGCGTCGACGAACTCGGGGATGTCGAGCCTCAGCGTGTCCCCCGTCCGGGTCGGGGTGAACTCCGGCCTGCCCGGCGGGACCGCCGGCCGCACGACGGGACCGAACCACCGCTCGCCGACCTTCTCACCGGCGGCGTAGCCGCGCAGCCCGCCGGTGAGCCCGGGGGAGAGCGGGCGCAACGCCTCCCAGGTGAACATGTGCTGCGCCACGTGCTCCCACTCGGTGTCGCCCGAGGTGACGTACTCGGTGCGCGCGGATCCCGTGCGGACCCACCGCTGTCCCTCGTTGGCGAAGACCTGCCACGGCCGCCAGCCGAACCGCTGCTCCTTGGCCCAGCCGAAGCCGCCGGTCTCGTGGTAGCCGGTGTCCACCCGGGCCAGGTTGGAGGCGTTGGCCTCGTAGACGATCTGCTCCGGGATCCGCCCCTTGGAGACCTGCGAGATGTCGTAGACGTAGGGGATGGCCATGTTCCCGGTCACGTCGAGGACGGCCTTGCCCTTGTGGACCCGCTCCAGCAGCTTCTTCCCCTGCTCATGGGGGATCGTGGCGGCCGGGATCGCCTGCCTGTCCATGACCGGCGACCAGTACTGCCACGGGTTGTCGTCGGCGGCCGGTACGACGACGGCCGCCGCGGCGCCCGCCTCGGCGGCGGCGGCGATCATCTCGTCCCATTGGGGGTCGTCCTGCGAGGCGCTCGACATGATGACTGCCCGGCCGCGCAGTTTGAGAGCGCCGAGTTCCTCGGGGGTGCCGTGTCCGCCGTCGACGAGCTCCCACCGGTACCTGCCGTTCCACTCCGGTGACCTCACCGTCGGGGAGATGTCCAGCGGCCCCTTGAGGCCGCTGACCCGTGACGACAGCCTCGGCGCGCCGTACTGCCAGCGCGAGGTGAACTCGAAGGCGCCCTGGCGGACCGGTTGCGTCTCGGCCACGTGCAGCTCTTCGACCGAGGGGAAGTTCATGTACGACGAGGAGATCTTCCGGGTCCCGGTGTCGCGGTAGCTGGCGAACGTGGAGATGCCCTCCTGGACCACCGGCTGCGGCGTCTTGATCACGATCGGCCGCGTCTTCCGCGCGTCGAACACCAGCTCCGCGTCACCGGTCACCGGGAACTCGGGAATGTCGATCTTGATGTCGATGACGCGCGCGCCCGACCGTTCCTCGCCGAACTGGCCCTGCGCGTAGTAGGTGCCCTCGGGGATCTCGAAGGTTTTCCCCTCCTCGGCCTCCCACGGCAGGATGTAGGTGAGGAGGTTGTCCTGCGCTCCGGGGCCGAACATGAAGATGGTGCTCATGCTCGACGGCCTGCCGTCCTTGCCGACGGCGCTGATGCGCACCTTGTGGGTGCGGGGACTCCTGGTCAGCGCCAGCGTGGTCTGCAGGGCGACCGAGCCGTCCGCGGTGGTCGCGGTGAGATGGCCGGAGTGCCGGCCATGGGCCAGCTTCGCCAGGTCGGCGCTCACCGGGACCGTGACCGTGGCGCCGGCGTCGACGGTGACCGACGCCGAGCCCAGGGTGAGCGCGCCCTGCGCGGGGGCGTCACCGTCCAGGTTGCTCAGGGTGGCGGTCAGCGCCAGGGAGACGGGCGCCTGGGTGGAGTTGGTGTAGGCGACGGTCCCGGCGGGGCTCGTGGAGTCGCCGTCCTGGTGGGTGCCCAGGTCGAGCACGCCGGTGGCCGTGACGTCCTGCCGTACGGCGCGCGCGAGGTCCACCCGCCCGCCGCCCTGCTCGTAGACGGTCAGGTCCCGCGCGGTCTTGGCGGTCGAGATCAGGGCGTCCTTGAGCTGCGGGGCCTTCCAGTCCGGGTGCCGCTGCTTGAGGATCGCGGCGGCGCCGGCCACGTGCGGGGTCGCCATCGAGGTCCCGGACGCGGCGGTGTAGCGCTCGTCGGCGGGCTCGCCCATCGAGGTGCCCTCGGCCCGTCCGGCCACGATCGCCACTCCCGGGGCGGTGATGTCCGGCTTGGCGCCTCCGTCGAGACGCGGACCACGGCTGGAGAAGGAGGCGAGCGTCTCGTCGGCGCCGACCGCGCCGACGGTCAGCGCGGAGGTCGCGGCGCCGGGGGTACCGACGGAGTACTCCTCGCCCTCGTTGCCGGCCGCGACGACGAAGAGGGTGCCGGTCTGCTCGGTCAGCGCGTTCAGGGCGGCGCTGGCGGGGTCGGTGCCGTCGGTCGCCTCGCCGCCGAGGCTCAGGTTCACCACGTCGGCGCCGGACGCCGCGGCCCACTCCATCCCCGCGATGATCTGCGAGAACTGGCCCGAGCCGCCGTTGTCCAGCACCTTGCCGACGATCAGCTCGGCGCCGGGGGCCACGCCCTTGCGGCGGCCCTGGGAGGCCGTCCCGAGGCCCGCGACGGTGGTCGCCACGTGGGTGCCGTGCCCGTGGCCGTCCTGGGTCGAGGGGTCGGCGGTGAAGTTGCGCCTGTCGGCGATCTTTCCGGCGAGGTCGGGATGGTTCTCGTCGGCGCCGGTGTCGAGGACGGCCACCTTGACGCCCTTGCCGTCGAACCCGCTCTTCCAGGCCTCGGGGGCGCCGATCTGCGGAACGCTGTGCTCCAGGTCCACCTTGACCTTGGCGTCCAGCCAGATCTTCCGGATCCCCGAGGCGAGCCGGGGCCCGCCGGAGCGAGCCGACGGCGCCGCCTCGACGGCCTTCCAGAACGCGGCCAGCTCGCCCTTGCCGGCGTCCACGGCCCGCGCGTCGATGCTTTCCAGCTCGGTCCCCGCCTTGGCGCCGGGCAGGGCGCCGGAGGTCCGCGCGCCCTTGTCGTAGGCGAGCAGCAGCGGCAGCGTGCGGCTGCCCGCGTCGTCGTATCCCTGCTCGATCAGGTCGCCGACGGCGAAAAGACCCTTGTCGACCAGGTTCTCGGCCACGTACGGGACCATGTCGTCGGGCAGCACCTGCAGCTTCCCGTCGATGTCGTGGGTGGTGAACTTGATCTTCTCCCGGCCCTTGGCGGGATCGACCGTGACGGCCCACTTCCCGGCCGCGGCCTGGCGGACGGTCACCACGTCGCCGGTGATCAGGGTGACCCGGTGGAGGCCGGTGGCCGGAGACGGGGCGGAAGCGGTCTCGGCCCCGGACGGTAACGCCGGTAGGGCGAGGGAGAGCGCCGCTCCGGTGGCGGCAAGACGCGCGAGCCAGTGCATGAGGGGGTGGCCTTCCGTGATTCGGTACTGCTGATCACGAGAGTGGGCGACAGGACTCCCTCACGTCACGATTTACCGCCTGCCGAAAATATGACATGTCGCTAATGCGACAGCTCGGGGTGCCCGGATCGGGCCGTCATCGACGGCCGCCGGGACCTGTGCTCAGGGAGTGACGATCGTGGGGACCGCGAAGAAGACGATCATCGCGATCGCCACGCAGATGAGGAAGCCGACCAGCTCCCATATCCAGTCGTGGTGGCGGTGGCGGTGGCCGCCACCGGCCGCCCTGTGCCTGCGACGTGCCCGTCTGCCGGCCCGCGCCGGCCGGGAGACCCGCGCCGGCCCGGCCTCCGCCTCGGCGGCACCGGTGATGCCGGCGGTGCCGGCGGTGTCCGGTGTGATCGCCTCAGGCCCGGGGGCGTCCGGCCGTGCGACGCCGGACGGGGCGGCGTGCCGGGGCCGCCTGGTGTACGGCCCCCGGCCGCTGGCAGCCCGTTCCGTGGAGGTCGTCTGGCCGGTGGCAGTCCGTTCCGTGGAGGTCGTCCGGTCGGCGCTCGGCTGTTCGGCAGGGGTCGTCCGGTCGGTGGTGGGCTGTTCGGCGGGGGTCGTCCGGCTGTTGGTGGGCTGTTCGACGGAGGGCGTCCGGCCGGTGCCGGGCCGTTCCGCGGGGGGCGTCCAGTGCTGGTGGGCCGGTCCGTCCAGCTCGTCCGGGCGCAGGGGCCAGCCGGGGAGGGGCGGCTGCGCCTGGGCGGTCCCGCCGGGGGCCGCCGGGACCGGTGCGGCGTCCGGGGGCTCCGGCGGCGCCACGGGCGTGGGCCAGGTCGCGAACGCGGCGGGGATCGGCTCCTCGCGGGGCGCGGAGGCGACCAGCTTGTCGGTGTAGGCCAGGGCCGCCCGCGTCTCGGGGGTGAGAGGGCGGAACAGGTCCTCCAGCGGGGGGAAGCCCGCGGTCGGCGCCGGCGGGTCGTCGAGCACGTCGGCGGGGAGCGGAGCGGGCAGCGGCGGCGCGGCCGGCCGTGGTGCCGGGGCGGCGGCGAGGGGCGACTCGGCCGGGGCCGGCGTGGTG
>NZ_NGFP01000269.1 GCF_002149035.1 Streptosporangium minutum | reverse complement strand
GGTCGGGGCCGGCCCCGACCATGGCCGACGGGGGATCACGGCCGGCCGGGCGGCTCCGTGAGCCGCCCCACCCGTCAGCTGGGTAGCTGGGCGTCCAGGCGATAGCCGTCCACGGTGACGTAGACCTGGTCGCCCGGCCGGGCGTTCAGGCGCATCAGCACCGGCTGGAGGGAGTCGAAGACCGGATGGTCACGCCAGACCAGCACCACCGCGTTGTCGCCGGGGCCGGTCACCGACAGCAGCGTGCCGGGACGCATGCCGAGCTGGGTGGCGTATCCCTCGGGGACCGCCACCGGGCCGCCCCGTAGGTGCTCGCTGGTCACCTCGATCCGCTGCCAGCGGCTCGGATCGGTGGCCGGGGTGGTCGGCGGGTGCATCGGGGCGCGCTGGCTGGTGATGAGGTGGGGCCGGGTGTTGCCGCCGGACAGGGCCGACAGCGCGGCCAGCGCGGTGCGGGGATCGATGGAGTTGGCGTTCACCTGCGGGATCGGCTGGCCGCCGCGGTGGTGGTGGCCGTTGGCTCCCGGCGTGCGGCGGGGGAGCTGCTTGCCGCCCTCGGGGGAGGCGTCCTGGACGGTCTCGTCCCGCGTGGCGCTGGTGGCGAGCGCGTCCAGCCAGGCCTGCGCGGAGTGGGTGCGGATGCCGAGCTGGTGCTCCATGACCGCGACCATGTCGGCGTCGACGGGTTTGCCCGCCAGTAGTTGCCGGGTGCGGTCGCGCAGGCCCCCCAGGTCGCCGACGACGAGCCAGCCGTCCTGGAGCCGCCTGTCGGGCATGAGCGTGACCAGCACCCGCCAGAGCGGGGTGCGGAGCGTGGGGACCTCGACGGGGTGCGCGGGGTCGGCGCCGATGAGCTGGTCCTGCGTGGCGGCGGCGCCCAGCCACTCGGTGAGCCCGAACATGTGGCCGGTGAGCGGTGCGGACTCGGAGGAGCGCAACCAGAGCAGGATGCGTTCCTCGGCGGCGCGCTGGGCCATGGACAGCGCGTCGCGGTCGGCGTTCAGCTTGTGCGCCAGCGCCCGCAGGCTGATCGGGTCGACGGCGAACAACCGCTCCACGGCGACCGCGCGCTCCAGCGGGCCCCAGTCGCGGAACATGTTGTCCACCAGGCGGACCAGCGGGTAGTCGTTGAGATTGACCTGGCGCTCGGCTGCCGGCTCGGCGGCCGGAGCCTGCTGTGCGGCGGGGACCTGCTGCGGTGCGGCCGGAGCCTGCTGTGGTGCGGCGGGGACCTGCTGCGGTACGGCCGGAGCCTGCTGTGGTGCGGCGGGGACCTGCTGCGGTACGGCCGGAGCCTGCTGCGGCACCACCGGGACCTGCTGCTGCGGCGCCTGCTCCGCCGGCGCCTCCGCGGGCTGCTCGGTGATCATCGGGATCCGGCTGAGAACCTCGTGGAACATCGCGGTCACCACGACCTCGGGAGCGGCGGCTGCCGAGGGGCCGCCGAGGTCTCCGGTGGTCAGGCGGCGCAGCCGGGACCAGCCGCCCAGCCCGGTGAGGGCCGAGCGCGCGGGCTCGGACCAGCCGGGCAGGGTGGGATCGACGGTGTGCACGTGCAGCGCGGGCAGCACGTCGCTCAGCGGCAGGTGGTCCCAGCGGGACACCGAGAGCCGGGCCAGCCGGTCGCAGACCCAGTCGAGCCCGGCGACGCCGAGGGCCTTGGGCAGGGTGACCGAGGACCACCAGCCCGCAGGCAGGCGGGGATCGGCCAGGGCTTCGGCGATCTGCTGTGGCCGGCTCCAGCGCAGGGCCGGAACCAGATCACTCAGGCAGATCGATGACTCGGCATCCATCGGCGGACCGCAACCTCCCCAAAGTGACGCATGTGGCTAATGGTGCAGCCTACGCCGCAAGCTATCAATTGGTGTTAAGAGGGTAAAGCTGGTCCGTACCCAATTCGGACGCGAGGATGCGGGGCCGGCCGCCTATGGCTGTCACAGCCTCGGCTCCGGCCCGGCGTCCCGCGTCCAGCGCGGCCTCGTCGTCGGCCCCCCTCAGCAGGGCGGTCAACAGGCCGGCGGCGAACGCGTCCCCCGCTCCGGTCGAGTCAACCACCTCCGTGGCGATTCCGGGAACCCGAGCGGTCAACTTTCCGTCCTTCGCCATCAGAGCGCCCTGGGAACCGAGTTTCACCGCCGCCGCGCCGTACCGGAGGCTCAGCCGTTCGGCGGCCCGCTCGGCGGAGCTCTCACCGGAGAGCAGCAGAGCCTCGTCCAGGTTCGGTATGATCAGCTGGGCGGCCAGGGTCTCCTGGACGAACCGTTCGGGGCCGAAGGCGCGCAGGGGGCCGGTCGAGGCCGGATCGACGCTGATCGTGACGCCGCGCAGGGTGGCCTCGGCCATGGCCAGCCGGGAGAGCTGCAGTCCAGGCTCGGCGAACAGCGTGTATCCGGACAGATGCAGGTGACGGACCCCGTCGAGCAGGGCCGCGTCCCAGTCGTCGACGCCGATGTGCCCGCCCGCGCCCCGGTTGGTGAGCATGGAACGCTCCCCGCTCGTGTCGACCATGGCGATCACCACCGCGGTCGGGCGGTCGGGATCCATCCGCAGGTGCGGCCGGACCCCGACGCGCCGCAGCTCGGCGGCGTGCCACTCGCCGGTGTCGAAGCCGACCCGGGTCAGGATCCGGACGTCGGCGCCCAGACGCGCGGCCCAGGAGGCCGTGTTGGCCCCCGAGCCGCCCGGGCGCAGCACGATGTCGGCGGCGGTGTCCGTGCCGAGGGCCAGCCCGGTCAGGGCCGGCCCTCCGTGGAGTGCGACGACGTCGGTGACGACGTCGCCGATGACCAGCAGGCCCGTTCGGGTCACGACTTCCTCAGTTTCCCCGGCTCCACGACGCCGCGATCTGCCCGGCTATCCGGACGTTTCCTCGTACGGCGGCCAGATTCGCCTCAAGCGAGGCGCCGTCGGTGCCCCTCACCAGGTACTCCAGGAGGAACGGGGTGATGGCCTGGCCGGTGACCCTCTCCCGGTCGGCGGCGGCCAGGGCCTCGGCGAGGACCCGGTCGTGCAGGGCAGGGTCGAGCTGCTCGGCCACCGGCACCGGGTTGGCCACGATCAGCGCGGTCTCCGGGCCGCCGAGCGCGTCCTGGGCCCGCATGATGTCGGCGGCCTCGGCCGGGGTCTCGATCCGCCAGTCGATCGGCTCGCCGGAGGTGTGCAGGTAGAAGCCGGGGAACTCGTCGGTGCGGAAGCCCACGACGCTGACCTCGCGGGTCTCCAGCCGCTGCAGGGTCCCCGGGACGTCCAGAATGGACTTCACGCCCGCGCAGACCACGGTGATGCGGGTACGGCTCAGCATGTCGAGATCGGCGGACTCGTCCTGGCTCTCGGCCCACCCGCGGTGCACGCCGCCGAGACCGCCGGTGGCGAAGATCCGGATACCCGCCCGGGCGGCCAGGAACGAGGTCGCCGAGACCGTGGTCGCTCCGCTGGCCTTCAGCGCGACGGCGGCGGGGAGGTCGCGGAAACCCAGCTTGCGCAGGCCGGACTCGGTGGCGATCCGCTTGAGCTCACGCTGGTCCAGGCCGATGTGCGCGACGCCGTCCAGCACCGCGATCGTCGCCGGCACCGCCCCCGCCTCACGGACGATCTCCTCCAGCTCCAGCGCGACCTCGAGGTTGCGGGGCTGGGGCAGGCCGTGCGAGATGATCGTGGACTCGAGTGCCACGACCGGGGCGCCCTGCGCCAGTGCCTCGGCCACCTCGTCGGAGGGCCGGAGCACGTTGTCGATGGGCTGCTGGGTGGTACGCATGAGCGGGTTCTGTCTCCTCGTCCGGACCGGATGGTCACCCTTTTGGAGCGATGTAAATGGGTTTCCCTGGTTCAAAGGTGCACGTTACGGGGGTTGTCAGGAGACGTCCACTCGAAGATCAGCCGATGATGACCACACCCAGCAGTGAGATCACGCCGATGACCGCCGTGGCCACCCCGCCCAGCAGCAGGGACCGGCCGCCGCGCACCAGCTCCCTGAGGTTGACGCCTGTCCCCAGCCCGAAGAGTGCGGCTGCGAGCAACACTCCTGTCACCTCGGGTAGCGGCCGGGTCACCTCGGCGGGGATCAGGCCCGTGCTCCGCGCGATCACCATCGTGAGGAACCCCGCCACGAACAGGGGCATCACCGGCGGGCGCCGGCCGGCACCCGCGGCCGTGGAGCCCGTCCCGGCACCCGCGGGCGTGCCCGTCCCGGCCCTCGCCGCGTCTCCCGGCGTGTCCGCGTCCCCCGGCGTGTCCGCGCCTTCCGGCGTGTCCACGTCTCCTGATGGGCCCGGCCTGGCCGCGACGCCGCCTTCCGTGACCGCGGTCCCGGGAGCCCCGGACGGCCGGGTCGCCGCGCCGCGCCGCAGCGTGACGGAGGTCAGTGCCACGATCGGGGCCAGCAGGACGACCCGGGCCAGCTTGACCACCACCGCGCTCGCCAGCACCCCCGCCCCGGCGGCCGCCCCGATGGCCGCCACCTGGGCGACCTCGTGGACCGACGCGCCGGCCCACACGCCGAACTGGTGCGGCGTCAGGCCGAAAAGCCGCGCGAGCAGCGGCAGCGCGACGATCGTGGCGCTGCCGTACAGGACGACCACGCTGACCGCGCTCGCCACGTCATCGTCGTCGCTGTCCGCCACCTCGTGCATGGCGGCCACGGCCGCGGCCCCGCACACGGAGACCCCGGTCGCGATGAGCAGCGACCTGCGCGGGTTCACCCCGATCCGCCCGCCGATCCACCGCGTGGCGAGAAACGTGCCACCGGTGGCGGCGGCGATCACCATGAGCGCCCGCCAGCCGAGGGCCAGCACCTCCGGCAGGGCGATCTGCAGTCCGAGCAGCACGATCGCCAGGCGGAGCAGCCGCCGGCCCGCGAACCGCAGTCCCGGGCGGAGCGACCGGTGGAATCCGCCGAGGTTGGTGAGCGCGACCCCGCAGGCCACCGCGATGACGGCCGCGCTCGTCCCGGGGACGGCCCGGCTCAGCGACGTCGACAGGGCCACCGCGACGGCCACCACGCCCAGGCCGGGCGCGAGGGCGCCGAGCTCCGCCGCCGCCCGCCGTACCGGGCCGGGCCGGGGAGCGGTCGGGGCATGCCTGTCCGTGAGGTGTCCGGAGGGGCCGGTGAACGGGAGGAAAGCCATGATTCGAGTGTTGCCGCAGGTCGGCGCGGCCAGTAGCCGTCATCTCCCTGGAAGGTCATAGCCTAGGGCTATGAGCGAGCTGCCCGACCTCGGGTCCCTGCGGTTGCTCGTCGACGTGGACCGCCTGGGCAGTCTCGGCCAGGCGGCCCGGGCGGCGGGCATCGCCCAGCCGTCGGCGAGCAAGCGGATCGCGCTGCTGGAACGCCGTCTCGGGCTGCCCCTGCTGGAGCGCACCCCGCGCGGCTCCACCCTCACCCCGCAGGGCGTGATGGTCTCGGCCTGGGCCGCGCAGGTGCTGGCGGCGGCCGAGGAGCTGATGCGCGGGGCGGAGGCGGTGCGGCACGGCAGGGCGGCCCACCTGCACATCGCGGCCAGCATGACGGTGGCCGAATACCTGCTGCCCCGCTGGCTGGGCGAACTGCAGAACCGGGAGCCTCAGGTCCAGGTCGGACTGGACGTGCAGAACTCCGCCGAGGTGGCCAGGCTGGTCGGAGGCGGGATCGAGCTCGGTTTCGTGGAGGGGCCCTCGGTCCCGCCGGGGCTCGTCTCCCGGGTGGTGGCCACCGACCGGCTCGTCGTGGTGGTCGCCCCCGGCCACCCCTGGGCGCGCCGCCGTACGGTGCTGCTGGCCGCCGAGCTCGCCGCCACCCCGCTGGTCGTCCGCGAGCGCGGCTCCGGCACCCGCGAGACCCTGGACCTGGCGCTGAACGGCCATGCCGCCGCGGCCCCCCGGCTGGAGCTGGGGTCCAACGCCGCGGTCAAGGGCGCCGCGGGCGAGGGCGCCGCCCCCGCCGTGCTCAGCGGCTACGCCGTCGAGGCCGAGCTGGCCACCGGCCGCCTGGCCGAGGTCACCACCCGGGGGATCGACCTCGAACGCCGCCTGCGCGCGATCTGGCGGCGGGGCCGCACGCCCACCGGCCCCGCCGCGACCCTCCTGAGAATCACCCTGTCCACGGCGGCGAGCGAGCGGGGGCCCCGGGCCGCTCCGGCCGCGGGCCGATCCGCACCATAGACCGATTTGTCGAGTTCGCTATATGGTGCGGCGCATGGTGTCGATTGACGTCTCGTGTGTGCCCCGTCCAGATCCGCACTGGCAGACCGGCCTCTGACCTGGGCGGATCCCTTCTCGCCCCGTCACGCCCGCACCTGACCCCTGGATGTCCCCGTGTCCCGTTCCCGCCATGACGCAGTGATCATCGGAGGCGGCCACAACGGCCTGGTCGCCGCCGCCTACCTCGCCCGCGCGGGCCGCAAGGTCCTCGTCCTGGAACGCCTCGGGCACGTCGGCGGCCTCGCCGTGTCGGCACAGGCCTTCCCCGGCGTCGACGCCCGGCTCTCGCGCTACTCCTACCTGGTCAGCCTGCTGCCCGCCAAGGTCGTGGCCGACCTCGGGATCAAGGTCGAGCTGCGCCGCCGCCGCTACGCCTCCTACACCCCCGCCGGGGACACCGGCCTGCTGGTGGACAACGGCGACGCCGGCCGCACCGCCGCCTCCTTCGCCCGGGTCACCGGAGGCACCGCCGAGCTGGAGGCGTGGCGGCGCTTCTACGCGATGACCGCCGACGTCGCCGAGCGGGTCGCGCCCACCCTGCTGGAGCCGCTCATGGACCGTGCGGCGATGCGGGACCTCGTCGGCGTGCAGGCGTGGCGGGAGCTGTTCGAACGGCCGATCGGCGAGGTCGTGGACGAGCGGTTCGCCGACGACACCGTGCGCGGCGTGGTGCTCACCGACGCCCTGATCGGCACCTTCGCCGACCCCTGCGACCAGGGCCTGCTGGCCAACCGCTGCCTGCTCTACCACGTGATCGGGGACGGGACCGGCGACTGGAACGTCCCGGTCGGCGGCATGGGCGCGGTCTCCGGAGCCCTGGCCGGAGCCGCGCGCGCGGCCGGAGCCGAGATCCTGACCGGAGCCGAGGTCGTCGCCGTCGACCCGTCGGGCGAGGTCACCTTCCGCGACGCGGACGGGGAGCACACGGTCCGGGGCGAGCGGATCCTGGCCAACGTGCCGCCCGCCGTGCTCGGCCGCCTGCTGGGAGCCGGCGAGCCGGCACCCGAGGGCGCCCAGCTCAAGGTGAACATGGTGCTGTCCAGACTGCCCCGGCTCAGGGACCCCGACGTGGACCCGGTGGCGGCTTTCAGCGGCACGTTCCACATCAACGAGGGCCGCGACCAGCTCGCCCGCGCCTACGCGGAGGCGGCGGCCGGGCGGATCCCGGAGCTGCCCCCTGCCGAGGTCTACTGCCACTCCCTCACCGACCCGTCCATCCTCGGTCCCGGCCTGCGCGCCGCCGGAGCCCAGACGATGACCCTCTTCGGCCTCCACATGCCCGCCCGGCTGTTCCGCGAGGACCCGGCCGGGGCGCGCGAGGCCGCGCTGAGGGCCACGCTGGCCTCGATCGACCGGGTGCTCGCCGAGCCGATCGAGGACTGCCTGCTGCGCGCCCCCGACGGACGTCCCTGCCTGGAGGCCAAGACGCCGGTCGACCTGGAGAACGAGGCGGGCCTGCCGGGCGGCCACATCTTCCACCGCGACCTGTCCTGGCCGTTCGGCGAGCCGGGGAAGTGGGGCGTGGAGACCGCCTTCGAGCGCATCCTGCTCTGCGGCGCGGGCGCCCGGCGCGGCGGCGGCGTCAGCGGCATCCCCGGCCACAACGCCGCGATGGCACTGCTGTCCTGACCGCCGCGGGCCGGGCACGGACATGGCCGAGGGCGTTCATGGGGCTCTCATGGTGAGGCTCTAGCGTTGGGGCATGGGTGACGGTGAGGCGGCGCGGGTGCTGGTCGTGGACGACGAGCCCGCGCTCAGGGAGGCGCTGCAGAGCAGCCTGGAGTACGAGGGGTACCGGGTGGGCCTGGCCTCGGACGGGCTGGGCGCGCTGGAGGCCCTGGAGCGCGAGCCGTATGAGCTGGTCCTGCTCGATGTGATGATGCCCCGCCTCGACGGGCTGACCGCCTGCCGCAGGCTCCGGGCCGCCGGCAACCACGTGCCGGTGCTCATGCTCACCGCCCGCGACGCCGTGGGCGACCGGGTGTCGGGGCTGGACGCGGGGGCCGACGACTACCTGGTCAAACCGTTCGAGCTGGACGAACTGCTGGCCCGGGTCAGGGCGCTGCTGCGGCGCGGCGCCCTGACCGCGCCCGTCGCGGCCGACGAGGACGGCGTGCTCCGCTACGGCGACCTGCGGATGGACACCGCCAGCCGCGAGGTCACCCGCGCGGGCGAACCGCTGGGGCTGACCAGGACCGAATACCTGCTGCTGGAGCTGTTGATGGTCCACCCCCGCCAGGTGCTCACCCGTGAGCAGATCCTCAGCGAGGTGTGGGGCTTCGACTTCGAGCCGTCCTCCAACTCGCTCGACGTCTACGTCATGTATCTGCGCCGCAAGACCGAGGCCGCCGGGCGGCCCCGGCTGATCCACACCGTCCGGGGCGTCGGCTACGTGCTGCGGAGCTCCCATTGAGGGGCCGCCGCTCCCTGCGTTCCCGGCTCACGGCCCTGATCACGGTGGCGGTGGCCCTCGCCATCGCGGCCTGCGCCGGGACGTGCTGGCTGATCGTCCGCGACGAGCTCTACGACCAGGTGGACCGGACGCTCCAGGGCCACCCGAGAGGAGGGCCGCCCGGGGATGGGCCCCCGAAGGAGCGGGACCTGTCCCGGGTCCTGGAGCTGTGCGCGGCAGGGCGGACGTCCCCGGCCGGCGGCGACGGGCTGCGTCCCTTCCTGCCCCTGGTGCAGGTGGTCTACCTGGACGGCCGGCAGTGCGTGCTCGGCCCGACGGCGGTCGTGGTGACCAGGGCGGACAGGGCGGTGGCGGCGGCCGGGCCCGGTGACGCAGGGCTGCGCAACGGCGTCACCGACGAGGGCGAACCGGTGCGGGTGCGGACCGCGAACGTCGCGCCCGGCGTCGCGATGATGGAGTCACGGTCGCTGACCCAGACCGAGTCGACGCTGACCTGGCTGGCCGGGATCCTGTCGGGGGTCGCCGCGCTCGGGGTCCTGGGCGCGGCCCTGGCGGGCCTGCTCATCTCCCGTACGGCGCTGCGCCCGGTCGGCCGCCTGACCGAGGCGGTGGAGCACGTCGCCAGGACCGAGGACCTGGCCACCAGGATCCCGGTCGAGGGCACCGACGAGATCGCCAGGCTCGGCGCCTCCTTCAACGCGATGACCAGCGCGCTGGCCGGGTCCCGGGAGCGCCAGCGGCGGCTGATCGCCGACGCGGGGCACGAGCTGCGCACCCCGCTCACCAGCCTGCGCACCAACATCGACCTGCTGCTGCGCAGCGAGAACACCGGCCGCCCGCTCGCCCCGGACCCCAAGCGCAGGCTGCTGGGCAACCTCAAAGCTCAGTTCGAGGAGATGTCCACGCTGGTCGGGGACCTGCTCCAGCTCTCCCGCTCGGAGGACGAGCACGAGCCGTACGTCGAGGTGGCCTTCCACGACGTGGTCGAGTCGGCCGTGCGCCGGGCCCGGCTCCGCGCCCCCGAGACCCCGATGGAGGTCGGCCTCGGGCCCTGGTACGTCCACGGGGACCAGGCCGCCCTGGAACGGGCGGTGGTGAACCTCCTGGACAACGCGGTGAAGTTCTCCGCGGGCCCGGTGGCCGTACGGCTGCGCGCCGGTGAGCTGACCGTCCGGGACCGGGGGCCGGGCATCCCGCAGGACGAGCTGCCGTACGTGTTCGACCGCTTCTGGCGGTCCTCCTCCGCCCGGAGCATGCCCGGCTCCGGGCTGGGACTGGCCATCGTGGCGCAGGCCGTACAGGACGCCGGGGGAGAGGTCGCCCTGGAGAACGCCGCGGGCGGCGGGACCCTGGCCAGGGTGCGCCTGCCGGGCTCTCCCCATCGCAGCTGAGAAGATCGCCCGAAATCCTCTTGTATCTAGTCATTCCCATGAGCGTCCGGCCATCCTGGAGGCTCTTCGGGTTTCTCACCGGCCGTTAATGATCGCCTCAGGTTCACTCAAGATCCCCCGGCGAGCCTGAGGGCATGAGACATCCGAGTCGTCACTCATGGGGGGAAGCGTGAAGCAGTTGACGGCACCGCCACGTACCCGGCTGGTCGAGATCGTGGTCCCCGTGTACAACGAGCAGCGGGTGCTCGCCGAGAGCGTCCGCCGCCTCCACGCCTACCTCGCCGGCACCTTCCCCTACGGCTTCCGCATCACGATCGCCGACAACGCCAGCACCGACGCCACCTGGCGGATCGCCACCGACCTCGGCCGTGAGCTGTCCCACGTGCGCGCCGTCCACCTGGACGCCAAGGGGCGGGGACGGGCGCTGCGCCGCGTCTGGTCCGAGAGCGACGCCGACGTGGTCAGCTACATGGACGTGGACCTGTCCACCGACCTGGACGCCTTCCTGCCGCTGGTGGCCCCGCTGCTGTCGGGCCACAGCGACCTGGCCATCGGCACGCGGCTGTCCAGGGGCGCCAACGTGGTCCGCGGGCCGAAGCGGGAGCTCATCTCGCGGTCCTACAACCTGCTGCTCCGCTCGGCGATGGGTGCCGGCTTCTCCGACGCCCAGTGCGGGTTCAAGGCCGCCCGCACCGAGATCGTCCAGGCGCTGCTGCCCGCGGTCGAGGACGAGGAGTGGTTCTTCGACACCGAGCTGCTGCTCCTCGCCGAGCGGCACGGCCTGCGCATCCACGAGGTGCCGGTCGACTGGGTGGACGACCCCGACAGTCGGGTGGACATCGTCAGGACGGCCGCGGACGATCTGCGGGGGATGGCCAGGGTGGCGCGGAGGACCCTGTCGGGCGCGGCCCGGATCCCGGTGCCGCCACGGGTCCAGAAGGCCCGGCTGCCCAACGGCATGGCCCGGCAGCTCCCCAGTTTCGCCGTCATCGGCGTGATCAGCACCCTGGCGCACCTGGCCCTGTTCGTCACCCTGCGGCTGGTGGTGCCCGCCGTGGTCGCCAACGGCCTGGCCCTGCTCGTCACCGCCGTGGCCAACACCGCCGCCAACCGCCGCTTCACCTTCGGCGTCACCGGCCGCGCCGGAGCCCTGCGTCACCAGCTCGAAGGCGGCCTGGCCTTCCTCATCGGCCTCGTGCTCAGCACCGGCGGCCTGGCCCTGCTCGGCCACCTCGTCCCCGGGGCCTCCACCGCCGTCGAGCTCGCCGCGGTCGTCGCCGCCAACGCCCTCGCCACGCTGGTCCGCTTCCTCCTGCTCCGCGTCTGGGTCTTCAACCCCCGCCGCGCGAAGGAGGGCGCCCGATGACCTCCCGCGTCCCCGGCCCGTCCGTTCCCTCCCCCGCCGTCTCCGATCAGGGGCCTGCGCCCGCCGGCGCGGCCGTCTCCGATCAGGGGCCTGCGCCCGCCGGCGCGGCCGTCTCCGGCCAGGGACCTGGGCCCGCCGCCGGCCCGATGCCCCCGGACGGCCGTGCCGCGCCCCCCCGCCACGGGGTCTCCTCCGACGACGGCGCCGGCGCGGCGAGGAGCCGTACGGCGGGGACCGGCGCCGCCGTACGGCGGGCGGTCCTCGGCACGCCCGGCGACCCGCGCTGGGCGCGGCCCGGCCTGTGGGGGGTGCTCGCGCTGGCCGCGGTCCTCCACCTGTGGGCCCTCGGGCGCAACGGCTACGCCAACGACTACTACTCCGCCGCGATCCTGTCGGGCACCCAGAGCTGGAAGGCCTTCTTCTTCGGCGCCCTGGACGCCGGGTCGTTCATCACCGTGGACAAGCCCCCGTTCGCGCTGTGGGTGATGGGGCTGCCGGCGAGGGTCTTCGGGTTCGGGACATGGAGCATGCTCCTGCCCCAGGCCCTCGCGGGCGTCGCCGCCGTCGCCGTGGTCCACTCGGCCGTACGGCGGGCGCTGCCCGGCACGCCGGGCCATGCCGCGGGGCTGCTCGCGGCCCTGGTGATGACGCTGACCCCGATCACGGTCGCGATCAACCGGGACAACAACCCCGACACCGTCCTCGTCCTGCTCCTGGTCCTGGCCGCCTGGTTCTGCCAGGAGGCGATCCGCACCGGCCAGATGCGCACGCTCGTCCTGTCGGCCGTCCTCGTCGGCCTGGCCTTCAACACCAAGATGCTCCAGGCCTACCTGGTGCTCCCGGCCTTCACCCCGCTCTACCTGGCCACGGCCCCCGGCACGGTGCTCCGCCGCCTGGGCCGCCTGCTCGCGGCGGGCGTCGCGCTGGTGGTCTCCAGCGCGTGGTGGATGGCGATCGTGGACCTGTGGCCCGCCTCCGACCGTCCCTACATCGGCGGCAGCACCGACAACTCCGTCTGGGACCTGGTCATCGGCTACAACGGCCTCGGCCGGATCTTCGGCGCCGGCGGTGGCGGGC
>NZ_NGFP01000268.1 GCF_002149035.1 Streptosporangium minutum | reverse complement strand
GTCCCCCTCCGGTCCCCTTTAACCACTCGATCAGGGACGAGGCCGACAGGAAGTGCTCGCCCAGGAACTTCTTCAGGTTCCACGACTTCGAGCCCAGGAACTTCTTCGTCCCCCGCACCCACTTCATCGACGGCCCCGGCGGCTCGATGACGGCGACGGTCAGGCGGCAGCACCGCGTCTACTTCGAGGTCGAGATCGAAAGGGAGAAGGGCTCCGAGATCGACAGGGACAGGGCCAGGAGCAGGAGCAGGGCCACCACCACCACCACCGCCCCGAACGCCGCCGGCACGACCACCGCCGAAACGAACACCACCGACGCCGTGGACACGAAAAACCTGATCCGCCGGCTGCGCAACAACGTGAACCCCCTGCTCGCCGAGGAGCTCATCGTCGAGGCCGGGCACGAGTACACGCAGGAGATCAGCGACGGCATGTACGGCAACATGTGGTACCGCGTCTTCGGCTACCGGGTCGGCTTCTCGCAGTGGCGCGAGCTCTCCGACTGCAGCAGGCACAAGGTCGTCACCGGGATCGCGAGCGTCCCCGCGCGGGTGGAGGGCTGGCGTTACTGGGAGACCAGGCACCCGATGTACAAGGGACGCAAGCTGTCCGAGAAGTAGGGCGCGCCGGCCGTGACCGCGGAGGTCGCCGGCGTGGAACGGGTGACTCCCTGAGCGCCGGATGACGCGAAGCGCCTTGCGCGCGCGCATCCGACGCTCCGGGGAGTCACTGCGGTCACCCGGCCGGGAGCGGGAGCGCCCCGGCCGGGTGAGGCGTCACCGGACGCTGGTGCGGAACGGCTTGGCCGGCTTGCCCAGGTTGGGGGTGCCGAGCAGCTTCTTCGAGGAGATCGCGTAGATGCCGTCGTTGGTGAAGACCCAGGCGATCTTGCGGTCCCACTCGACGTAGGTGCCGTGGGTCTGGTTGCCCAGGGCGTAGTCGGGCACGCCCTTGGCGAAGCCCGCCGGGACGAACTGCGCGACGATCTTCGGGTGCTTCGGGTCGCGGGTGTCGAAGAACTGCACGCCCGCGTTGTAGAACGCGTACGGCAGCAGGCCCTGCCTGGGCTCGCCGGGCGAGGTGTAGTAGCCCGAGCGCTTGGGGCCGAAGCTGCCGCCGCGCTGGCAGTAGTCGCCGAACGGGGCCGCCGCGGCGGGCTCGGGCCGGGGCAGGGCGCCGACGATGCGGGGCTTGGCCGGGTCGCGGACGTCGATCTGGAAGATGTCCTTGTAGGGCTCGTGGCAGTCCTCGCCCAGCGGGTAGCCGGAGACGTAGATCATGCCGGTCTTCTCGAACTGGGAGACGTCCACGTTGTCCGCCTCGGTGCCGCCGACCGACATGGGCAGGTCCAGGTGGGCGACCTCGGTCATCCTGGCCGGGTTGGAGATGTCCAGCACCGACAGGCCGTAGCCGCCCAGGGCCGCGAAGCCGTACTTGCCGCCCTCCTCGACCGGCTTGGGGACGGACAGCGGCATGCGCGCGCCCATCCAGGAGGTCTGGTTGCCGCAGCGCGGGTTCTTGGCGTAGGCGGCGGACTCGTCGGCGACCTGGCCCTTCCTGTGCCACTCACCGATCTTCTTCGGCTTGGCCGGGTCGGACATGTCGTAGGCCTGGTAACCGGCCGAGTACAGGTAGGTGGGCACCTCGGTGTTGCTCCAGGTGTCCAGCGGCGCGGCGGCGACGAACATGTACTTGCCACCGGTCCAGTACGGCACGTCCAGCGAGCCCGAGCCCTGCTGCGGCCCGTCGACCGGCGCGTTCAGCGGGTTGGCCGCCGAACCGTCGGTGGTGACGGTGGCCAGCAGCTTCCAGTCCTTCTTGCGCGGGCCGTTGAGCCGGTAGACCTTGAAGCCCTTGAAGCTCGTGGTCTCACGGAGCTTCTTGACGCCCTCGGCGTTGTGGAACTTGGAGTGCTCCACCGAGTCGCCCAGCTCGCCGACCTGGCGCTTCTGCTCGAAGCTCTGGACCATGACGTAGGCGCCGAGCTTGGCGTTCCACTGGATGGTGGCGGCGCCCCAATAGTCGTGGGCCTTCCAGTCCTTGCCGTCCTTGAGCTCGACGTTCTCGCCGTACTCGGCCTTGATGTCGTTGCGGCTGAGCGACTCGACGATCTTGACCTTCTTGACGTCGGTCACGTCGTAGACGCGGCCCTCGCTCCGGTCGTACTGGAACAGGTAGCGGCGGCCGTCGAAGTCGACGATGTTCTGCCAGCTGTGGAAGTAGTCCGGGGTGAACTCGGCGCCCCGGTAGGCGGCCTCCAGCTTGATCGGACCCTCCAGGTAGGACTTCGGGTCGTAGCCCTTGGTCTTCCCGAACAGGTCCTGGGCGCCGCCGGGGAAGGAGAAGCGCTCCTCGCCGGCCGGGGTCAGGGAGGGGTGCCGGAAGGTGCCGTCTAGCTGCATGCCGTACGTGCCGGCCTGGGGGTCCGCCGGGCGGCGGTCACCGCAGACGGAGGGGATGTTCGGATCGTCGGGGGCCGCTGCCCGCACCGCCGTACCGGAGGCGAGGACGAGACCCGCGACGCCGGAGGTGATCAGGGCATGCCGGAGGAAGTGGCGCATGGCGCGACCTTTCACAGGAAAGGGAGGAACACCCTCAGGCTCTCGGTTCCGTCCCCCTCCGGCCACGCCCCGTTCCGTGAGATGGAACCGGAAGGGTTCCATCTCACGGAACGTCGGCGCTCAGGTGACGGCCAGGCGCCGCTGGTAGCGCTCGTCGCGCCAGTGCTCCTTCTCCAGCACCTCGGTCAGCGTGGCGACCGCGTCGTAGACGTCGGCGAAACGGATGTAAAGCGGGGCGAAGCCGAACCGCAGGATGTCGGGGGCGCGGAAGTCCCCGTGGACGCCGCGGTCGATCAGCGCGCGCATGACCGGGTAGCCGTCGGGATGGCGGAGGCTGACCTGGCTGCCGCGGCGCTCCGGGTCCCGGGGGGTGACCAGCTCGACCCCGTACGGCTCGCGGAGCTCCTCGGCCAGGTCGATGAAGAGCGACGTCAGGGCCACACTCTTGGCCCGGACCTGTCCCAGGTCCACCCGTTCCCAGATGTCCAGCGACGCGTTGAGCGGGGCGTAGGACAGCACGTGGGGGGTGCTCACGGCGAAGCGCCGGATGCCCTCGGCGGGGCGGTAGCCCGGCTCGAACGCGAACGGCGCCGCGTGGCCGTGCCAGCCGGTCAGCATGTGCTCGGCCCTGTCGTGGTGACGCGGATTGACGTAGACGAACGCGGGAGCCCCCGGGCCGGCGTTGAGGTATTTGTAGGTGCAGCCGACCGCGAAGTCGGCCGCCGCCATGTCGACCTGGAAGGCGCCGGCGCTGTGGCACAGGTCCCAGATCATCAACGCGCCCGCCGCCTGGACCTTCGCGGTCACCGCGGCGGTGTCGTGGCGCTCTCCGGTCCGGTAGTCCACCTCCGACATCAGCACGCAGGCGACGTCGTCGCCCAGCACCTCGTCGAGGACCCCGAGGTCGCGCACCTCGTAGCCGCCCAGCGCCTTGACGAGGCCCTCGACCATGTAGCGGTCGGTCGGGAAGTTGGCCAGGTCAGAGATGATCACCCGGCGGCCGGGGCGGAGGCCCAGGGCGGCCGAGACCGCCTTGACGATGGCGATCGAGGTGCTCTCGCCCACCACGACCTGTCCGGGGCCCGCGCCGATCAGCGGGGCCAGGCGGTCGCCGGTGGTCAGCGGCAGGTCGAACCAGCCGGCGGAGTTCCAGCCGCCGACCAGCTGCCGGCCCCACTCCTCCTCCACGACCCGCGCCGTGGCGGCCACGGCCGCTCGGGGCATGGCGCCGAGCGAGTTCCCGACCAGATAGATCGTCCCGTCGGGCAGGACGAACTCGTCCCTGAGGTGCTTGAGGGGGTCGCCCGCGTCGAGGGCGACGCAGTCCGCGCGGCTGATGGTCACGAATCATCTCCCGGTTAGGTGCTTACCAACCTCCCTATCATCCAGCATCGGCGAAGGTCAGAGCATCGGGCGGTTCCGGGGCATGGAACTTCCGCTCGACATGGCGGGCCGGACGGCGCCGGACCCGCCAGGCGGGGACCGTGATCTGCTCGGGCCGTTCGAGCATCGTGACGTGTGAGGTCACGGCCGCCACGGCGTCCCGGTCGCAGCCGGTCAGCACCACGGTCAGCCCGGCGGGCAGCCCCCGGAGCAGATCCGCGAAACGGACGCGCTCCCCGGCGGTCATCCCGGCCATCGGCTCGTCCAGCAGCAGCAGCCGGGGCCGCGAGGCCAGCGCCACGGCGACCTCCAGCCGGCGGCGGGCTCCCGGCGGCAACCGGTCGGTCGCCTCGCCGGCATCCTCGGCGAGACCCGCGGCCCGGAGCAGGTCGAGCACCTCGACCGTCAGGGCGTGCCGCCGGTCCAGCGGGGGCGGGACGGGCCGCCCGCCGCGGCCCTGCGCGCCCAGCGCCATCGCCACGTGCTCCACGCAGGTCAGCCCGGCCACGGCGGTGCCGTGCTGGAAGGTCCTGGCGATGCCGGGCCGGCGGCTCTCCGGCAGGTCGGTGACGTCGTGCCCGTCGTACTCGACGCGGCCCCCGGTCGGCCGGATCACCCCGGCGATGAGCCGCATCACCGTGGACTTGCCGGACCCGGGCGGTCCGACCAGCCCGCGGCGCTCGCCCCGGCGGATCGCCAGGTCCATCCCGTCCACGGCCTTGACCGTGCCGAAGCGCATCGTCACCCGGTGCAGCGACAGCACGGGGTCACCGGCCGAGGAACCGGGCGGCGTTGCCGCCGAGCAGCTTGGCGCGGGCGCCGTCGGTGAGGAACCCGGCCCCCCGGATCAGCGATCCCGCCGGTGACTCGCCCAGCGGGTAGGGGAAGTCGGAGCCGAGCATGACGCGGTCCTCCCCCATCGTGTCCACCAGCAGCCGCAGTGCCCGCTCGTCGAACACGACCGAGTCCACGCTGAAGCGCTCCAGGTAGGCGGAGGGCGGGAACTCCGAGACCCCGACGAGGTCGTTACGGCGGTGCCAGGCGTTCTCGAAGCGGCCGAGCCAGAAGGCGAACGAGCCGCCGCCGTGCGCGAAGCAGATCCTCAGGGAGTCCGGAACCCGGTCGAAGACGCCGCCCAGGATCAGGGCGAGCACCGACAGGTGCGTCTCGGCGGGCATGCCGACCAGCCACTGGGCCATCCAGCGCCGCAGCCGGGGACCGTCCGGCATGTCCCACGGGTGGACGAAGACGGGCGCGCCCACCGACGCGCAGTGCTGGAGGAACTGGACGATCCCCTCGTCGTCGAGGTCGCGGTCCCCGACGTGGTTGCCGATCTCGACGCCCGCGTGCCCGGCGGCCAGGCAGCGGTCCAGCTCAGCACAGGCCAGGTCGGGGTCCTGGAGCGGCACCTGGCAGAACGGCACCAGCCGCTCGGACGCGCAGATCTCCAGAGCCAGGTCGTTGAAGACCCTGGCGGCCCCCGCGGCCTGCGCCGCCGGGCGTTCGTAGGAGAAGAACACCGGCGTCGGCGAGACGACCTGGACATCCACCCCGTCGGCGTCCATCTGCTCCAGGCGGGCCGAGGGGTTCCAGCAGTCGTCCTGGATCCGCCGGAACTCCCGGTCGCCGAGCAGGATCATGGCCTCCCGCTCGGACTCCACCCGGAGCCGGGGCGCCCCCGGCCAGCCGAGGTCCGGCCAGCCCTTGGGGACGTGGTGCGTGTGAACATCAATGATCAAGGGTTATCCCTTGCCCGGGTGGAGCGCACCGCAGTCGTCGCAGGTGCGGGCCTTCTCGTCGTCGTAGAAGGACTGGAAGATCGGCGGCAGGTCGGCCACGATGTCGCGGACCTGGAGCTCGACCTCGTGGACCACGGCGCTGCACTCCTGGCAGTACCAGCGGAACTTCTCCAGCACGCCCTCCGGCCTGATCCGCTCCACCAGGAAGCCGACCGACCCCTCCTCGGGACGCTGCGGCGAGTGCGGCATGTTCGGCGGGAGCAGCCACATCTGGCCCTCGCGGACGTGGACGGTGTCCGGCCCCTCGGGCGTCATGACGTTGATGTGCATGTTGCCGCGGACCTGGTAGAAGAGCTCCTCGTACGGGTCGACGTGGAAGTCGGTCCGCGCGTTCGGGCCGCCGACGACCATCACGATGAGGTCGTTGGCGCCCTCAAAGATGATCTTGTTGCCGACCGGCGGCTTGAGCAGGTGGGCGTGCTCGTCGATCCACTTGTTGAAGTCGATGGGGGGGATCACTGTCGCTCCTCCGGTCGGTGGGCCACGGCCTGAATCTCGATGAGCAGGTGGGGGTGGGGCAGTTGGTGGACGGCCACGGTGGTGCGGGTCGGACCGGCCTCGTCGAAGTACTCCGCGTAGACCGCGTTGTAGCCGCCGAAGTCGTTCATGTTCACCAGGTAGGCGGTGATCTGGACGAGATCGCTCAGGTCGGCCCCGGCCGCCTTGAGGATGTCGCCGATGTTCTCTATCACGGCCCGGGTCTGCTCGGCGATGTCGAGCGTGACCGTGCCGAACTCGTCGGCCGCGGCTCCGGCGATCGTGTTGTCCGGCCTGCGGGAGCTGGTGCCGGACACGTAGAGGAAGTCTCCGGCCCGCTTGACGTGCGGGAACCTTCCGCGCGGGGTGGCCTTCCCCTTGATGACGAGCCCGTCGGTCACGACTGCCCCCCGGACGCGGTGAAGGAGACCGACCCCAGGTGCTGGATCTCCACCCTGACGTGGGCTCCGGGGGCCAGCGGCTCGGCGGGCGTGGCGGCGCCGGCGAGCAGGATCCACCCGGGCTCCATGACCACCCCGTACGCCCCGGCGAGGCGCGCGGCCTCCGCGACGGCCCGGCGCGGGTCTCCCAGGATCGCGCCGGTGGACCCGGTCTGGACAGGGCAGCCGTCGATCTCGAAGACGACGCCGAGGTTCCATCGGGCGGAATCGTAGGGCTGCCACGGGCCGACCGCGTATCCGGCGGCCGAGGTGTTGTCGGCGATCACGTCCGGCAGGGAGAACCGGAAGTTCTCGTAGCGCGAGTCGATGACCTCGATGCCGGGGGCGACCGCGGCGACGGCGCCGGGCGCGAAGGCGTCGGCGACCGTGGCGATGCGGCGGCCGATCAGGTAGACGACCTCCGGCTCGACACGGGGATGGATGTAGCCCGATATATCGGCGTATGAGCCGTCAAGGATGGCCGACGACTCCGGAACACGGCCGAAGATCACATCATGCACGCCCATCTGGCGGCGCTTGCCCTCGCTGGTGAAGCCCAGCTTCACCCCCGACAGCCGGTCGCCCCGCTCCAGCCGGAGCCGGAGCAGCTCCTCCTGGACCCGGTAGGCGGCGGCCACGTCGTAGCCCTGCTCGGGCTGCGGCACCGCGCGGGCGGTGCGGGCGGCCTCGTCCAGTACGGCGGCGAGCTTGTGGATGTCGGTCACGGGGTTCCCTCCTCCCGGACGGTGCCCGGAACGCCGGACGCGGTGCCGGGAACGCCGGGCGCGGGGCCTCCCCCGTGGCCGGAGCGGAATGCCGTCCTCATGGGGTTCCCTCCGCGCGTGCCAGGTCCAGTGCGATGTCCACGATCATGTCCTCCTGGCCGCCGACCATCCGGCGGCGGCCCGCCTCGGTCAGGATGGTCCGGGTGTCGACCCCGTAGCGCGCCGACGCCGCCTCGGCGTGCCGCAGGAAGCTGGAGTAGACCCCGGCGTAGCCCAGCGTCAGCGTCTCCCGGTCCACCCGGACCGGCCGGTCCTGCAGCGGCCTGACCAGGTCGTCGGCCGCGTCCATCAGGGCGTGCAGGTCGCAGCCGTGCTCCCAGCCCATCAGGTCGGCCACCGCGACGAACACCTCGATCGGGCAGTTGCCCGCGCCCGCGCCCATCCCGGCGAGGGAGGCGTCCACCCGGTAGGTGCCGTTCTCCACGGCCACGACCGAGTTCGCCACGCCCAGCCCCAGGTTGTGGTGGGCGTGGATGCCGATCTCGGTGCCCTCGTCGAGCACCGAGCGGTAGGCGCGGACCCGCTCCCGGACCCCGTCCATGGTCAGCCGGCCGCCGGAGTCGGTCACGTAGACGCACTGCGCGCCGTACGACTCCATGAGCTTGGCCTGCCGCGCCAGCTCGTCGGCCGGCGCCATGTGGGACATCATCAGGAAGCCGGCGACGTCCATGCCGAGCTCGCGCGCGGTGGCGATGTGCTGGGCGGAGATGTCGGCCTCGGTGCAGTGGGTGGCGACCCGGACCGAGGTCACGCCGAGCGCGTGGGCGCGTCTGAGGTCGTGGATGGTGCCGATGCCGGGCAGCAGCAGCGTCGTCAGCCGCGCCCGCCGTACGGCTCCCGCGACCGCCTCGATCCACTCGTCGTCGGTGTGCGCGCCCGCGCCGTAGTTGAAGCTGCCCCCCGCGAGACCGTCGCCGTGGGCGATCTCGATGGCCGCCACACCGGCGGCGTCCAGCGCGGCGGCGATCCCGGCGGCCTGGGCCGTGGTGTAGCGGTGCCGGATGGCGTGCATGCCGTCCCGCAACGTCACGTCCTGGACGTAGAGCCTCACGCGCTCACCCCCGTGTCCACAGCCTGTCCGGTACGGCCCGGCAGTTCGGCCAGCCGCTCGGCGGTGCGCAGCGCCGCCGACGTCATGATGTCCAAATTCCCCGCGTAGGCGGGCAGGTAGTGGGCCGCGCCCTCCACCTCCAGGAAGACGCTCACCTTGGTCCCGCCGCCCCGCCCGCCGTCGGGCAGCGGCTCGCCCTCCGGGATCCTCTCGAACTGCACGTCCTGCTTGAGCCGGTAGCCGGGCACGTAGTCGCGGACCTTCTCCACCATGGCCCGTACGGCTCCCGCCACGGCGGCCTCGTCGCAGTCGCCGACCAGGCAGTAGACCGTGTCGCGCATGATCAGCGGCGGCTCGGCCGGGTTGAGGACGATGATCGCCTTTCCCCTGGCGGCCCCGCCGACCTCCTCGATCGCCCGGGAGGTCGTCTCGGTGAACTCGTCGATGTTGGCGCGGGTGCCGGGGCCGGCCGACCTGGAGGCGATCGAGGCGACGATCTCGGCGTACCGGACGGGGACCTGCGAGGCCACCGCCGCCACGATCGGGATCGTCGCCTGCCCGCCGCAGGTGACCATGTTGAGGTTCCGCTCGGAGAGATGGGCGTCCAGGTTGACCGGAGGCACCACGTAGGGCCCGACGGCGGCGGGGGTCAGGTCGATGACCCGCTTGCTGTGCTCGCTGAGCACCCGGTCGTTGTGGAGGTGCGCCTTCGCCGAGGTCGCGTCGAGGACGACGTCCACGTCGGCGAACCCGGGCAGCCCGACCAGGCCCTCGACCCCCTCGTGGGTGGTCGCCACCCCGCGCCGGCGGGCGCGGGCGAGGCCGTCGGAGTCGGGGTCGATCCCCGCCATGGCGACGACCTCGACCCGCTTGGACAGCAGTGCCTTGAACATCAGGTCGGTGCCGATGTTCCCGGAGCCGATGATCGCGATCTTGATCCGCCGCGCGCCCCGGCCTGGCTCGTCGTGGGTCACGAGAAGACCGCCCGCACCGAGCCGAGGCCGTCGATGACGACCTCGAACACGTCGCCGGGCTCGACGGCCACCACCGGGCCGAGCGCGCCGGTGAGCACGATGTCCCCGGCGCGCAGCGGGAAGTCCCTGCCGCCCAGCGCGTTGGCCAGCCAGACGGCGGCGTTGAGCGGATGCCCCATACAGGCCGCGCCCGCGCCGGTGGACACCTCCTGACCGCGCCGGTTCATGGTCATCCCGGCCAGGCGCAGGTCCAGCCCGGTGAGCGGGACGGGCGTGTTGCCCAGGACGAAGGCGCCGCTGGAGGCGTTGTCGGCGATGGTGTCCACGAGCGTGATGTCCCACCCCGCGATCCGGCTGTCCACGATCTCGATCGCGGGCAGCGCGAAGTCGACCGCCCGGATGACCTCGGCCACCGTGAAGGGTCCGCCCACCAGGTCGCCCTTGAGGACCAGCGCGATCTCGGCCTCGGCCCTGGGCTGCAGGAAACGGCCGGTCGGGATGGGCAGGCCGTCGAGGAAGGCCATGTCCGCGAACAGCATGCCGAAGTCCGGCTGGTCCACGCCGAGCTGGCGCTGGACCGCCTGGGAGGTCAGGCCGATCTTCCGCCCGACCAGCCGCCGCCCGTCGTGCAGCGCCCGCCTGGTGTTGATCTCCTGTACGGCGTAGCCGGTCTCGGCGGTCCGGCCCGGCAGCGTCTCCCGCACCGGCGGGCAGGGCCTGCCGCTCCGCGCCGCCTCCAGTAACCGGTCGGCCGCCTCGACGAGCACGTCGGTGGCCTCGCTCCACTCAGTCATGTCCCGGCTCCAGCTTGATCGTGATCGTGGTGGGTTCGGAGTAGAAGTCCAGCGAGTGCGTGCCGCCCTCGCGGCCGATGCCCGACAGCTTCACCCCGCCGAACGGGGTGCGCAGGTCCCTCAGGTACCAGGTGTTGACCCAGACCAGTCCGGCCTCCAACGACTGGGCCACCCGGTGGGCCCGGTTCAGGCTGGAGGTCCAGACCGTCGCCGCCAGGCCGTACTCGCTGTCGTTGGCCAGCTCGACGGCCTCGGCCTCGGTGTCGAACGGCGTGATGTGGCAGACCGGGCCGAAGATCTCCTCCCGGTTCACCCGGGAGTCGCGCGGGAGCCCGGTCAGCACGGTCGGCTCGACGTAGTAGCCGCCGTCGCGGTCGTCGCCGAAGCGCGGCACGCCGCCTCCCGCCCGGATCTCGGCTCCCTCGTCCTTGGCCAGCTCGTAGTAGGAGAGCACCTTGTCCCGGTGCTCGGCCGAGATCATCGGCATCATTGTGGTGTCCTCGTCGGCGGGGCGCCCGAACTTCAACCGCCCCGCCCGCTCGGCCAGCCTCGTGGTGAACTCCTCGAAGACGGGCCGCTCCACGTAGAGCCGCTCGGTGCACAGGCAGACCTGGCCGCCGTTGGTGAAGACCGAGCGCACGCTCCCCTCGACGGCCGCGTCCAGGTCGGCGTCGGCGAAGACCAGCCCGGCGTTCTTGCCGCCCAGCTCGAACGAGACCGGCTTGACCCGGTCCGCCACGCTTTTCATGATCGTCGATCCGGTACGGCTCTCGCCGGTGAAGGTCACCGCGTCCACGCCCGGGTGCTCCACCAGGAACTGGCCGGTGGAGCCGCCGCCGAACCCGTGCACGACGTTGAGGACGCCGGGCGGCAGCCCGACCGAGGCGGCGATCTCCGCCAGCACCGCGACCGAGCCCGGCGTGTGCTCGGAGGGCTTGACCACGATGGTGTTGCCCGCCACGAGCGAGGGGCCGATCTTCCAGGTCGCCAGCAGGAACGGCAGGTTCCACGGCACGATCACCGCGACCACGCCCAGCGGCCTGCGCACGGTGTAGCTCAGCACGTCCCGCAGGTGGAACGCGCTCTCCGGGCGCTGGGCCGCGATCTCGGCGAAGGACCGGAAGTTGGCCGCGCCCCGCGGGATGTCCAGCGTGCGGGTCTGCGTGATCGACTTGCCGGTGTCGGCGATCTCCGCGGCCACCAGCTCCTCGAACCGCTCCTCGATCGCGTCGGCGAGACGGCGCATCCAGGCGGCCCGTTCCGCCACCGGCAGCGCCGCCCATCCCGGCAGGGCCGCGCGGGCGGCGGCGACCGCCCGGTCGACGATGGCACGGTCCGCCTCGTGGACCCGGCGGACCGGCTGGCCGGTCACCGGGTCGTACGTGGCGAACGTCGCGCCCTCGGCGACCGGCACCCCACCGATGAAGTGGGTCACCTGGTCAGACAAGACTTCTCCTCAGGGTAGGACCCCTCTTGGTCACTAGATACGGGTATAGAGGTGAAGGCGGTTTATCGGCAACAATGCGTTCCGTGAAACGGAACCCCGACCGCCTCTCGGTCCTGGAGAAGTCCTGGCTCGTGCTCGACTCGTTCCGCCCCACGGGAGGCCCTCTCCGCCTGGCCGACGTCGCCGAACGCTGCCACCTGCCCAAGACCACCGCCTTCCGGCTGCTCACCGAGCTCACCGAGATCGGCGCGGTAGCCCGCCGCGAGGACGGCTACTACCTCGGCCGCCGCCTCTTCGAACTCGGTTGCATCGTGCCCCTCGAACGGGACCTGAGACATGCGGCGCTGCCTTTCATGCACGACCTCTACGAGGCCACCCACGAGACCGTGCACCTGGGCGTGCGCGACGGGCTGGACGTCGTCTACGTCGAGAAGATCCGCGGCCAGGAGACCTTCGCCCTGCCCTCCCGCGTCGGCGGCCGGCTCCCCCTGACCTGCACCGGGATCGGCAAAGCCCTGCTGGCCTACTCCGGTCCCGACCTGATCGACGAGGTCCTCGGCCGTCCCCTGCGCCGCCTGACCCCCCACTCGATCGTGGACCCGCAGCGCCTTGAGGAGACCATCGGCCAGATCCAGGCGGCGGGCCTGGCCTACGAGCGCGAGGAGGCCCAGCTCGGCGGGGCCTGCATCGCCGCCCCGGTGTTCAGCGACGGCATGGCCGTCGCCGCCCTGTCCGTCTCCGTCCCCCTGGTCCGTTTCCAGCCCACCCGCCTGGCC
>NZ_NGFP01000267.1 GCF_002149035.1 Streptosporangium minutum | reverse complement strand
GGGCCGGGGCGGAGGCCGGTCGTCTCATCGGGCGGGTGATCGATCCGTCGATCACCTCTTCGGCCTCCCTGCCCTCCACGCGCATCCTTTCCTGGCCTGGTCGATGCGAATGTCTGGCGCTGACTTTACTCCGCGGGATTCCTTCCCGCCCCCTGTCGACTGAGGCCTTTGCCGGAGGGGGCCCGCACTGTTCCGCACTGTTCGGAACAGCAATGATCTTGTGGCCTCTTCCGTTTATCGCGCACTATCCATCTTGTTTCTCTCTATTCGGCGACATGTCGCTTCTAGGGCATAAAGCGGAGGTTTCATTTGAAGAGATCGTTCACAAGGAGGCGTGCCGGGGCTCTGCTCGCCGCCACCGTCGTCGCATGGGCGACGGCGGCGGTGCCGCAACCGGCGACTGCGGCGGTCACGGGGCCACCGCCGCAGGCGTCTTCGTTCGATCACGTTCTGCACTGGAACGACGTTCTGTTGAAAGCCTTCCGTGCCGCCGAGAAAGAGAAGGCGTCCCCGGGGCGGCTGGCGAGGGCTGCGGCGATGATGAACATCGCCATGCACGACGCGAACTGGCCGGCCGCGCCGAGGACCTATCTGCCCAGGATCACGCAGCGGCATCCGAACGACTCGATCGAGGCGACCATGGACGCCGCCGCGCACGGTGTCCTGAAGAGCCTCTTCCCCGACTTCGATTTCGCGCCGGCGCTGAACGCCGCGACCAGCCAGATCCCTTCCTGGGTCGCCCCTGCCCTCGTCTCGGGCGGAAAGGCCGACGGAGAGAAGATCGCCACTCTGATGATCGCGGAACGCTCGGGGGACGAGCCCGCCTTCTCACCCGCCTACACCCTGGACGGGGTCCCGGGGTCCTGGCGCCCGACCGGTCCGGCGAACGCGCTCGACCCGAATCTGGGGCGGCTCAAACCGTTCGCCATGACATCGGGCACGCAGTTCCGGCCGCCGCTGCCGGGAGGGTTCACCTCCTACGATCAACTTCTGCGCAGCCCGCAGTACGCGGCCCAGGTCAACGAGGTCAAGATGCTCGGGTCCGGGAGCGGCACGACACCCACGACCCGTACCGGGGAACAGACCCAGGTGGCGCACTTCTGGGCCAACGACGTCGACGGCACCTACAAGCCGCCGGGGCAACTGCTCGACATCACCGCCACCGTCTCGAAAATGAAGGGACTCAAGCAGAGCGCGAACGCAGAGCTGTTCGGCCTCGTCTCCATGGCGCTGGCCGACGCGTCGATCGTGGCGTGGGACGCGAAATACGCCACGCCGATCGACCTGTGGCGGCCGCAGTCGGCCGTCCGGGAGGCGGCCACCGACGACAACGCCGCGACCACGGCGGATCCGCAGTGGGTGCCGCTGTCCAAGGATCGCGCCGGCACCCCCTTCTCGCCCCCCTTCCCCGCGTACATCTCCGGGCACGCCACGTTCGCCGGAGCCTGGGCCGGTGTCATGCAGCGGTGGTTCGGCCACAACCTCACCTTCACCGTACGCACCGAAGACCCCTACGCCACAGTGCGGGAGCGGACCTTCACCAGCTTCGCCGCCGCCGCGGAGGAGGACGCGCGCAGCCGGGTCTACCTTGGCGTGCACTACCAGTGGGACGCCGACGGCGGGCTGGAGTCCGGCTTCGATCTCGGCGAGTTCGTCTACATCACCCGCCGGGACCAGTGAACGGCCAGGCGGGAGCGGCATGTAGGCGATAAATGAATCCTGGAGCCCTTCAGGTCAAAGTGGAATCCACGGGAATTCCACTTTGACCTGGAGGGTGGCCTTTTGTCGGCGATGCGGGTTAGTGTTCCGCTGGTCAAACATCGTCGGTGATCGGGGAGGCTGCGTTGTCGTCCACAATCGGCGCTCCCCCCGGGCCTGAGGACGCCACCAATCCGGCGGAGTTCGTCATGGCGCTGGGGCGGCTGCGGCAGTGGGCGGGGCTGAGCTACCGGCAGCTCGCGGCCAAGGCGGAGGCGTCAGGTGACGTCCTGCCGCCCAGCACCGCCGTCGGCGCGCTCAGCCGGGCCGCGCTGCCGAGAGAGGAACTGGTCGCCGCCTTCGTCCGGGCCTGCGGGATGGGCGAGGCGGACGTCGCCCGCTGGATCGTCGTCCGGAGGCATCTCGCCGTCTCCGCGGGCCCGAGCCCCGCAGCCGCACATCCTGCGGTTCCGGAATCCCCCGATCCGGATGCCGCCGGTCCGATTCCCTCCGCCTCCGATTCCGCCGCCTCCGATTCCGCCGGCCCGGATTCCGCCGGCCCGGGTCCCGCAGGTCCAGGTCCCACCCGGCCGGACCACGCGGATCCGGACCCCGCAGGTCCGGTCCCGACAGGCCTGAACCCCGCAGGTCCAGCTCCTGCCCGGTCAGACCCCGCGGATCCGGACCCCGTAGCTCCGGGCCCCGCAGGTCCCGGCCCCGCCCAGCCGGATCCCGTTGTCCCGGTGGGGAGGCCGGGGCGGCGACGGCCCGCGGTGGCGGTGGTGGTCGCGGGGGTCGCGGCGCTGCTGGTCGTGATCGGCGTCACGGCGGCCCTGAAGGGCGCCCTGGCGACCGGTCCTCCGGCGGTGCGGACGCCGGGCCCCGTATCGGCGGGATCCGTGCTCGCCGACGGCCGATACCGCATGGTCCCCTCCCACGTCGCCGACCGCGGCCTGTGCGTGGGAGAGGGACGCGAGCGCAACGGCCGTACCAGCCGGGAGCTGGCCGTCCAGCGGCCCTGCCGAGGGCTTTCCCCCGACACCTACATGACGGCCGTCGGGCGCGACGTCTACCAGATCGAGTGGCACCACCCCGTCCACGGCGTCGGCTGCCTGACGGTCGACCAGGCGGCCGGCGGTGCCGAGGCGCTGATCGGACCGGTGAACTGCACCGGGGCCGCCCACCAGCGCTTCCTCCTGGAGCGGGCCGGTCCGCGGGCGTCCGGCGGTTTCGTGCTCAGGCCGGTGCACAGCAACCTGTGCGTCGGCGCCCTGTACGGCGTGGCCGATGTGGGCGCCGGGGCCGAGCTGGCCCAGCAGGCCTGCACCGGCCAGGCCGACCAGGTCTTCCTCTTCCTCCCCGCCCCGGAGCCGGGAGCGGGCGGGTAGGCGTCCGCTCCCGGGTCTCCCCTCAGCCGGCCGGTAGCGAGGCCATGGGCTGCCGGAAGTAGGGATCCCTGCCCGCCTCGGCGAACGAGTCCAGGACGCCGGGGCCGGTGAGGGAGAAGTCGCAGTCGTCCGCGTCGGTGTTGTTCCACTGGACGATCGCCTTGAGGTTGGGCATCGCCTTCATCGCCTCGGGGATGTCGCGGTACCACTCCGCGCGCGCGGAGGTGTCGTTCTGGTGGCTCTCCGTGCCGTACTCGGCGAGGATCAGCGGTTTGGCGGCGAAGCCGTTCTGCTGGAACCACTCGTAGGTCGGCTGTACGGTCTCCTTGAAGTCCTGCCAGGCGGCGCCGCGGCAGATCGCGAAGTTGTAGGGGTCGTAGCTGATCCAGTCGACGTAGGCGTCACCCGGGTAGTAGGCCTTCCACCGGTCCCGGAACGGGTAGTAGCCGGTGACGCCCCAGACCCAGAGCGCGTTGTCCGCGCCCGCCTGCCGGAAGCCGTCGACGATGCGCTTGTAGGCCGCGATGTACTCGGCCGGGGTCTGGCCGCTCTCGTCGCGGTCCTTCTCCCCGTCGAAGCCGACCAGGACGGGCTTGCCGTACTTCCTCACCCGGGCGGCCTGGTCGGCGATCGCCCGGTCGTAGTGTCCGGCCGCGATGTCGCGCCAGGCGATGTCGACGTCCTCGTCCCAGATCCGCGACTCCCAGCCGAGGAACAGGATGCGGTCGGCGCCGAGGTCGCTCTCGTCGTCGCGGAGGAACCGTCCGGCGTCGCTGTTGGACATGTCGTGGTAGCTGATGGTGATGTCGAGCTTGCGCCCGATCTTCTGCTCCATCGCGGTCACGTCGGGAACCAGCCTGCGGTCGCCGTCCGGCGGCACGTGCATGCCCCACCAGGCTCCGCAGGGCGGCACGAGCTTGGAGGTCGGGGCGCACGATCCGGGCGTGCCCCGGGCTCCCGGCACCACCGGCGTCCCGCTGCCCGGGGTCTGCCGTCCGGAGGAGGTGCACGCGTAGATGCCCGTCGTGGCCATGAGGGCGCCGGCCAGGCCGATGAGGATCCATCGCGACACCGAGAGCTTCCCCGCCGTCCGGGCGGGCCTTCTCTTACCGGGCAGAGTCATGTGATCATCCAGGCGTCTGGTGCCGGCAGACCGGTTATGGCCAACATGGGTCGCGACTTTCCGCTTGTTTGAATTTTAATTAATTTTTCTACCGGATCGTCGCTGCCGACGGCTATGGTCCGCATAAGGAGAAGCGTCGTCGTCACAGACGGATCACTGTCCGTGACCTTACGCGTTCCGTCCCGGTTCGGTGGCCGGACGGACATTCAGCCTGGTCAGCAGCGTGGCGACACGTTCGGCGCGGAGCGGGTCCACCGGGAGCACGTGGCCCGTCCACCAGCGCGCGACCTCGGGGGTGGGGCCGGGCGCGAGGAGGTCCAGATAGTCGTCCAGCGGCGGGTCGTAGATGAATCCGGGCACGATGCCGTACCGCTCCAGGCGGGCGACGACCTCGTCACGGTCCTCGACCATCAGAGGAACGCGCAGCAGCGGCCGGGGCGGCGCCTCACGCACGCCCCGCGCCGCCCAGGGCAGGCCGCGGAGCAGCTCGACGCCCGCGAGCCGCCGTTCCCGCTCCCGGTCGATCACCCGGAAGCGGGAACGGAGATAGCCGCGCAGCAGCGGCCCCTGCCGCATCCTCCAGTCGTCGAGGTCGATCCTCATCCAGTAGTCGAGCGCACTGAGTCCCGCCGCCGGTTCCAGGGCGGCCCGCAGCTCCTCCTCCCGGGGAGCGTGGCGGTGTCCGGTCCACTCGATCACGCCGAGCGCCCGCAGCGTCCGCCACACCGGCCGGACCAGTCCGGTCCGGTAGACCGTCTCCCGCAGCATCGGGCGGAGCGCGCCGAGAACCTGCCCACGCACCCCGCCGCCGAGCAGCAGCCCGTCACGCAGCCCGGCCAGCTCCGGCAGCTCGCCGGGATCCTCCACGGCGAGAAACCCGCCGGACATCGCCCTGCCGTGCTTGGCCAGGCTGAACACCCCCGCCGTGCCGAAGGTGCCCGCCGGGCGGCCGTCCACCGTCGTCAGCATGGCGTGCGCGGCGTCGTCGATCAGGGTCAGTCCACGGCGGTCGCACTCGGCCCGTAGCTCGCCGACCCGGTCGGGCTGGCCGTACAGGTGCGTGGTGAGGACGCCGGACAGGCCGCTCCAGTCCACCCGGGACGGGTCGATGTTGCCGTCGAGGGCGGACACCGGCGCCATGACCGGCCGCAGGCCCGCCGCGAGCGCGACGAACAGCACGGTCTCGCAGTTGGTCGGGGCGATCAGCACCCGGTCGCCCGCCTCGAACCAGTGCCGCAGGGCGAGATAGAGCCCGAACCGGGCCGAGGGCACGTGAAGGCACTCGGCGCCGACGCGGTCACGCATGATCGACTCAAGCGCGGTGCTCATGGGGTCCTCATCCGGGTCCGCTCAAGCGCGGTGCTCATCGGGTCCTCATCCGGGTCCGCAGGCCGCCGTAGCGCTTCATGGCCCGGTCGGCCGCGCCGTACAGGGCCGGGGTGTCGAGGATGAACTGCCGTACCCGCCGGACCGGTGCGCTGCGCAGCCAGTGCGCCGCCGCGCCCGCCGACCGCCGCCGCACGCATCCCTCCGTCACCGGCTCGCCCCGGCTGCGCAGCGCCTCCTTGTACTCCGAACCGGTGCCGACCCCGAGGTCCATCGACCGGATCCCGGCCGCGGCGGCGGCCTCGGCCATCCTCAGGTGCTGGATCAGGCCGGGGGAGTATCTGGCGAAGGCCGGGTCGTAGGCGGGGAACCAGCCGACCAGGGTCGTGTCCGAGCGCAGGCCGAAGTGGCCCGCCACCGGCCTGCCGTCGCAGTAGAGCATCGACAGCGGGCCCGCGAAGTCGGCGGTGTCGATCGCGTGCAGCCGCTCGGCGAGCTCGACCACCCACGGCCTGCCGAACCGGTCCGGGCGGCCCATCCGCAGGTACTGCTCCGACTTCCAGCGGCGCAGCAGGCGGAACTGCTCCTCGTCGCGGACCGCGAAGTCGAAGGTGAGCTCGCCGGCGTCGCGGCCGAGCTTGCGCTCCTTGTAGAGGGTGGACTTGAGGAACTTGGGGGAACGCTCGCGCAGCCCTTCCAGGTAGGCCGGGTAGCCGTCGGCGAGGTCGAGGACGACCGCCTCCTGGCGCAGGACCTCGAACGGCTGGAACCACGGCTGCCCGGCGACCATGCAGCCGAACTCCCACACGTGCAGCCCGCAGCCCCTGAGCAGGGCCTGCGCGCCGAACTCCGCGCCGGGCGCGTGGACCACCCCCTGGCAGAGCGACACCCAGGCGCCCAGCGCGGTGCCGACCCCGCCGGAGTGCCGTTCGAAGGGGAAGAAACCGACCGGCCCGCTCCCTTCGGAGATCACCGCGACCCGTGCCCCGGTGCTGACCTCCCCCATCGCGATCACGAAGTCGGGGCTGAGGAACGGGTTGGCCAGGTGCGGGGTGGCGCGCTGCATCGCGCGCCAGGCCGTGACCTCGGCCGTGCCGAGCTCCTCCGGCCGGATGACGTCGATCCTCATATGCCGCGGCCCATCCGGTGCAGCCGGCCGACGATCGCCCCGGCGGGCACCCCGGCGGTGACGGCCAGCGCCAGGTAGGCGCGGGGCTCCCAGGGACGCCGCCGCACGGTCCGGCCGATCCAGCGCAGGGCCTGCGAGCCGCGCCCCAGAGCGGCCTCGGCGAATGCGATCTTCCCTGCCAGCTGGGCGTAGCCGCCCGGCGCCCCGGCGAACTCCGGATACCGCTCCAGCATCCAGCGCAGCGCCGAGGAGATCGTCTCGCTGGACTCGACGACGGAGAAGTGGGAGGCGTTGTGCAGCCTGACCCGCACCCCCGTCCCGGCCAGGTTGGTGATCGGTCCGTACCGGGCGGCCCGCAGCAGCAGCTCGTAGTCCTCGCCGTACCCGCCGGGCAGCTCCTCGCTGACCAGCCCGAAACCGTCGACCAGCGCCTCGCGGCGCATCAGGTAGGTGGAGGGATGCATCGAGGGGAGCTGCCCGCGCAGCAGGTCCCGCAGGGTCACCGTCGGCGCGGTCACGCATCTGGCGAAGGCGACCTCGTCGTTGAACAGCTCGATCCCGCATGTCGCGAAGTGGCCGGCTCCGAGCGCGGTCACCTGTGACCGGAGCCTGTGCGGCAGCCACAGGTCGGTGTCGTCGCAGAAGGCGACCAGCTCGCCGTCGTCGAGGAGCACGCCGGTGTTGCGGGCCCCGGCGATCCCCGGGCTCCGCGTGTTCGCGGTCACCACGACCCGGCGGCCCGGGGCGTCGAGGGCGAACGATCCGTCCGGCGGGCTCTGGTCGAAGACGGCGACACAGGTCAGGTCGCCCGGATAGTCCTGGCCGAGGATCGAGTCGATCGTCTCCTGGAGCAGCCCGGTGCGGTTGCGGGTCGGGATCACCACGCTGATCGCCGGCCAGTCGTCCACGGCGGGTCCTTTCTCTCGGAAGCAGGGGCTCTCGGAAGCCGGAGCCCCCTCACAGGTCAGAGCCCTTGGAAGAAGTCGGGGCCTTGGGAGGATCGGTGCCCTCTCAGAAGTCGAAGCCCAGGCGCCGGACGCCGTTGTCGAAGTTGGAGGGCGGCTGTTCGGGCTCGCCCACGGCCCGGATGCCGGGGAGCCGGGTGAACAGCTCACGGAAGATCACGGTGATCTCCCGTCTGGCCAGGTGAGCGCCGAGGCAGAAATGCGGGCCCGGCCCCCCGAACCCCAGGTGCGGGTTGGGCGAGCGGGTGATGTCGAAGGCGTCCGGGTCGGTGAAGACCGACCCGTCACGGTTGGCCGAGACGTAGAGCAGCGCGACCCTGTCCCCGCGCCGGAAGGCGTGGCCGTTCAGGTCGCAGTCCTCGGTCACCGTACGGCGGAACTGCATGATCGGTGTCGCGTGGCGGACGATCTCCTCGACCGCCGTGGGGATGTGCCGGTCGTAGTCGGACAGCAGCAGCTCACGCTGCCCGGGATGGACGGAGAGCAGGTGGAGCCCGTGCGCGATCGCGTTGCGGGTGGTCTCGTTGCCCGCCACGAGGAGCAGGGTGAAGAACGAGCCCAGCTCCCGCGCGGTCAGCCGCTCGCCGTCGACGTTCGCGTGGACCAGCGCGGAGATCAGGTCGTCGGACGGCTCTTCCCTGCGCCGCCGCCCGAGGCGGATCACCAGGCGCTGCAGGCTCATCAGGGCCGAGGCGTTCCGCACCCCCATGCGCAGCGCCCGCAGCACGTCGGAGCGGACCCCGGAGTATTCCGTGGAGGTGTCCACATGCCGGTGCACGTCGCCCCGGAGATCGCCGGGGATGCCCATCATGTCGCAGATGACGGTGATGGGCAGCCGGGCGGCCACGGCCGCGACGAAGTCGCGCGGACGGCGGGCGAGCACGTCGTCCACGATCTCGGTGGCGGTCCTGCGCAGGTCCTCCTCCGTCTTGGCCAGCATCCGGGGGGTGAACGCGCGGGCCACGATCCGCCGCAGCCGGGCATGGCGCGGGTCGTCCATGTCGACCATCGCCTCGCCGAACACGTGCCGCACCCACCCGGGAGGCTGCGGGCTCGACACCGAGGGTTCGCTGCTGAAGATCGTGGGGCGTCTGCTCGCCTCCACCACGTCGGCGTGCCTCACCAGGGCGTGGAAACCGGTGCCCGAGCGGAGGAGCGGCACGCGGCGCTCGGCGAAGAACCTCGGTTCCGGCAGCTCGCGCAGCCGGGCGAAGGCCGCGAGCCGGACCTGCGAGGGCTGTGTCCAGAACGCCAGATCGGCCAGGTCGTCGGTGGTCGTGTTCAACTAGGCAGCCCTTCTCAGTGTCCGGTCGTCGTCCGCCGCCGCCTCGGACCGCCGTCGCCGGCCGCGCACCAGGGCCAGGGGCAGGGCGAGGGCGCAGACGCCGAGCAGGCAGACCAGAGACGTCTGGATGCGCTCGGCGGGCGCGAGCCAGAGCCCGACCGTCACCAGCATCACCGCCGGCCACTGGAACCGCTCGTCGCGGAGGAGCGCTCCGGCGGCCAGCAGGGCGGGGGCGAGCGCCGCCACGGCGAAGGCGACGGGGGCCCACACCAGCAACGGGGTGGGATCGGTGAGCCCCATGGCGCGGGCGAAGAAGGCGGGCAGGGCCAGGAGCCGGTCCCCGCCGGTGGCCCGCCCGGTGACCATGATCTGCGTCACCTTCCCGGCGAGGCTCCCGGCCGAGCCGGCCAGGGCCTCCATCCCGTGCAGGCAGAGGGTCACCGCGACGAGCTGCGTCCACAGCACCGCCCGCCTGCGGCTCATGGCCAGCTCCGCGACGAAGGCCACGGCCACCAGCCCGGCACCGCCGAGGGCCGTCACGGCGGGCGGCGGCAAGCCCGGCGGTCCGCCGGCCACGGAGGCGAGTGCGACGGCCGTCAGGCCCTCCGCGGTGATCAGCGGGGGCAGCCACCGCCGCGCCCGCACCGGCCACGGCACGCGGGGCCGCGCGGGCTCCGCCACCTCGGGAAGAGGCGCCCTGGCTGGGACGGAGGCCAGGGTGGGCTGCGCGTCGACGATCATCATCACCAGCGTCGGAGTCTCGTCCGGCGTCAGCCCGCCACCCGCCGTCCGCGCCCCCCGTACCACCTTGAGCAGGCCCGGGGCGACGACCGCCATGACGATCAGCTGGGCCGCGAGGGTGCCGAGGCCCACGCCGGTGATGCCGTAGAACTGGAACAGGACGAACGACAGCCCCACCACCAGGACGCACAGCAGCGCCTGGAGCACGAGCAGCGCCCGCGCCCTGCTGCGGACGCGGAGCACCCCCAGGTAGATCTCGATGACCGCGTGCGGGATGGACGCCAGGGCGAGCAGCCGCAGCACGTCCGCCCCGTGCTCGGCGAACGACGGGCCCCAGCCGATCCGGAGGACGAGCGGCGCGGCCAGCGCGGCCACCAGCACCACGGGGACCAGGAGCATCATGGTCCGCCGGAGCGCCAGCACGCACTTGCCGGCCAGCAGCGAAGGGTCCCCCGACCCCTCGATGGTCAGCGAGATGGCCATGTTGAGCGCCAGCATGTCGAAGACGCCGACCAGCGTGACCGCCGCGGCGTAGTAACCCGCCGTCCGCGCGTCCACTCCGGCGAACACCAGCACCGGCATGAGATAGACGCTGGCCAGGATGAACAGTGTGCCGGGGAAGTCTCCGGCGAGGAAGCGGCCTATCCGGCGGAGCTGGGGCGGGGCCCGGTGGGCGTCGCGGGCGGCGGCCCGGGGGACCAGTCTGCCGAAGATCGCGATGCTGACCGGGACGACGGTGAGGGCCACCGGGATCGTCCAGGCCAGGAAGATCCCCGCGCTGGGGAAGGCGGGCGCCAGCACGACCAGCAGCCCGATCTTGACCACCCCGACGGCTATTCCGATCAGCGGCACCCAGGTGGCCTTGCCCAGCGCGGTGAGCACCACGTCCTGGACCGTGAACACGCACCACAGGAAGACCGACAGCAGGAACCAGCCGGCCATGCCGGGCCCGTTCAGCCCGCTGAAGTTGGAGCCCCACATGTCCAGCGTGGCCAGGAAGAACACGGTGGCGGCGGCCGCCGCGCCGCCGCCCACCAGGTAGGCGGAGCCGACCAGCCGTCCGGTGGCCCGGCCCCCCTCGGGGAGGAAACGGGTCAGCGCGCCGACGAACCCGAACGCGGTCAGCGCCGCGAGCAGGCGCATCGCGGCGATCAGCGCGGAGGCGCGGCCGTAGTCGCCCTCGCTGTAGAACCGCACCGCGACCGTCCAGTAGGCCAGGCCGAGCGCTCCGGCGGCCCCGGCGTTGACGATCAGCGAGTAGGCGTTGCGCAGCAGGGGGTCGTTGAGGTCCCTGGGGAGGCGGTTCCACAGGGACCGCGGCGCCCCCTGCCGCCGCTCCTGCCGCCGGCCACGCCGGAGACTCCGCCGCCGCTCCCGCCGCCGTTCCGCCGTTCCGCCGGAGAGACCCGTGTCAGTCACCTCCCGGCACCCGTCCGGGCGCGTAGTGCGAGGAGATCCGCCGCAGCGCGTAACGCGTCCGCCGCACCAGCGCGTATCCCTTGGTGAGAGCCCGTTCCCTCATGTAGAGCACCGGGAGACCCCGTCCGTCGATCGCTCCGCCGAACTTGACCATGGAGGTCTGCTCGGTAACCGTCAAGCGGGGCAGCGCCAGCATCTCGTCGCCCTCCCGGAACGCGTCGTTGGCCACCGCGCAGGCGGTCCAGTAGCCCGCCCTGCGCACCTCTCTGCGGACCCGCGCGCTGGAGTAGCCGTAGGGGTAGGCCATGGTGGCCACCGGACGGCCGATCCGGTCTTCGAGCAGGGCCTTGTTCGTGCGCAGCTCGTTGCGGAGCTCCCGGTCCGGGAGCTGGTCGAGCTGGGGATGGCTGTGGCTGTGGCCGCCGATCTCCATGCCGCAGGAGACCGCCTCGCGCACCTGGCTCCAGGCCAGCATGGGAGCCGGCCGCCGCCCGGCCGACACGGGGCCGGAGTCCTGCACCCAGCCGCTGGTCACGAAGACGGTGGCCGGATAGCCGAACCGCTCCAGGATCGGCAGCGCCTCGCTGTGGAAGTCGGCGTATCCGTCGTCGAAGGTGATCGCCACGGGCCTGCCGGGCATCGTCGCCGTCCGGTGCATCCCCGCGACCAGGTCCGACAGCGTCATCGGGGTGAAGCCCCGGTCGCGGAGCACGCCGAGCTGCTCGGCGAACCGTCCCGGCGAGACCGCGAGCGGCCGTGTCTCGTCGTTCGGGTGGTCGCTCACCGAGTGGTACATCAGGATCGGGACACGGATCATGCCCGCCTCAGCTTCAGGCGGGCCGTGCCCACCGCGTAGCCCCAGGTGGTCCAGGCCAGGCCGACGACGATGGCCGCGGCCCTGCCGAGGCCCGGCAGGTCGCCGCGGAGCGCCTCGCCGACGCCGCGCAGCACTCCCAGGGGCAGGGCCCTCATCACGTGGGCCCGCTCGCTCGACAGCCCGTCGCCGGCGCCGACGCTCGACGCGACCAGGGCCTTGGACAGGCCCTCGGCGTAGCACCGCGACCGGAAGTAGGCGAAGCGCGCCCGCTGCGCGGAGACCCTGTGCCCGATCACCGCGCCCGGCTCGAACAGCATCACCGAGCCGGGGCGGCGCTGGGCCAGCCGGATGCAGAACTCCGTCTCCTCGCAGCCGAGCGGGCGGCTCCGGCGCCCCTGGACACTGCGCCCCATCCCGGTGTGGAAGCCGCCGATCCCGCCGACGGCCTCCCTCCGGAAGGCCGCGTTCCCGCCCATGACATTGCGGATCCGCGCCCGTCGCGTGGGCATGCCCCGATAGGTGCAGCCCACGGTCCAGTCGAACTCGTGCGGGAACCACCGGGGGCGGCGCCCCCCGGCCCACAGCGGCCTGGTCAGCCCGCCCACC
>NZ_NGFP01000266.1 GCF_002149035.1 Streptosporangium minutum | reverse complement strand
GGGCGGGGGTGATCGGGCCGGTCATCGCCGCCTCCCTCGGTCCCGGTCCCGTGCTGCGCCGCGGCGGGAACTGGGCGGGCTGGTCGGGGCTGCCGCCGGACCGGCTCGCCGGACGCCTGACCGAGTGCCTGCGGGCCCTGCCCGCGCCCTGCTCGGCGGGCGTCGGCGCCCAGGCGGCCGATCTGAGCGGTATGGAGGAGTCGCTGCTCGGGGCGGAGGCCGCCGCCCTCGTCTCCCCGGCGGGCGTGGTCGCCCGCGCCGACCGGCTGGGGCCGGCCAGGCTGCTGGCCGCGCTGCCCGCCGGCGTCCTCCGCGCCCAGGCGCGGGTGATCCTCGGGCCGCTGCTGGCGGTGGACCGGGAGGGGACGCTGCTGGAGACCCTGGCCGCCGTCCTGGACGAGGGAGGGGCCTCTCGGGCGGCCGATCGCCTCGGCGTCCACCGCAACACCGTCACCACCCGTCTCGACCGGATCCGCGCGGCCGGCTTCGACGTCGACGACCCGGCGACCCGGCTCGCCCTGCATCTGGCCTGCCACGTGCTGCGCTGACCTCCCCGGAGCGGCCGTGAGGGTGGGACGGGACCAGCCGGTCCCCGCCGCGCCGGCAGTGCCGAAAACTTTATCTGTCTTGACAGGAAAACTCTCCATTGACATCGTTGGGGCATGCTGGACGTGGCGGTGGTCGAGGACCCGGCGGCGGCCGGGGTCTTCCCGGAGCCTGTCCGGGCCCGCCTGCCGGTGGCCCGGACCGGCCCGCCGCGGCAGAAGGCGGACCACCGCCTGAAGCCGCTGGAGCGGCACGGGCTGGTGGAGCCGGGCGAGGAGCGGCGCGAGGGCGACATGACCGAGCGGCCGGAGGCGGGCGCGATCACCGCGTGACCGTCGCGGTCCATCCCGCCGCCACGATCGAGACGGACACGAGTACGGCGAAGGAGTTCCGAAGGTGCCGCGCGAATTCGAGATACACCGGGAGGCCGAGCTCGGCACGACCCCGGAGCAGGTGTGGGAGGCGATCGCCACCGGCCCGGGGATCGACTCCTGGTTCGTGGGGCACAGCCATGTCGAGCCCGCCGAGGGCGGCGCGGTCCGCACGGACATGGGGAGCGGCCATGTCCAGGAGTCCGTCGTGACCGCGTGGAACCCGCTGAAACAGTTCGCCTACCGCGGCGACGGCGAGAACGGGAGATTCGTCGCGTTCGAATACCTCATCGAGGGACGCGGCAGGGGCAGCACCGTGCTGCGGACCGTGGCCAGCGGTTTCCTGCCCGGCGACGACTGGGAGGCGGAGTACGACGCCATGACCAAGGGCGGAGAGATGTACTTCCGCACGCTGGTCGAGCGCCTCACGCACTTCCCCGGCCGGGCCGCCTCGTCCTTCACCGTGTTCGGGCCGCCGGTGGCCGGCTGGGAGCGGACGCGGGCGGCGCTCGTCGGCGCGCTCGGGCTGAGCGACCCGGTCACCGAAGGCGACCGGGTCCGCTTCACCCCGGACGGGCTCGCACCGGTCGAGGGCGTCGTGTACGCCGTCAACCCCGACACCCTGGGCGTGCGCACGGGCGATGCGATGTACCGGTTCCTGCGCGCCTTCCGGGGCGGGCTGATGATCGGCCACCACATCTTCTCCGACGGGACGGGCATCGAGGAGACCGAGCGGGCCTGGCGGGCCTGGCTCACCCGGCTGCCCGTCTGACAGCGCATCCGTCACCGGCCGCCCGACTCACGGACAGCGCGCGGATCCGTCACCCGGACTCCAGGGAGCCGCCGTGCGGGAGGTCGTCGCGGGTCTTCTCAGGCCGCCGGACGACGTCGGGGAGGCGCCGTGAGCGCGGCGCCTCCCCTGCCTCCCCGCTTCGACTCAACTACTTCACCGACGGGACGGGCGAGCCGGCCGGGCCGGCCTGAGCACGGCCCGGCGGCGTGACCATGCCCTCGGCGAGGTCGTGGGCGAGGGCCGCGCCGTCCCGGAGCTCCGCGGGGCCGTACCCGCCGCCGCCGCCGGACTCGCAGCGCAGCACGTCCCCCTTGCGGACCGCGAGGGCGTTGACCTTGAGCATCTCGCGCTCGCCCGGCCTGCCCGGGTTGAGGGTCACCCGGGGCGGGGCTCCGGCGCCGCCCCCGGCCAGGCCCCAGGCGGGCGTGACCGAGCGCTCGAACCACAGCGACAGCGAGGTGTCCCCGCTGAACTCGTACTCCCGCACGACGCCGTTGCCGCCGCGCCACCGCCCGGCGCCGCCGGTGCCGGGCCGGATCTCGTAGCGGGTCACGCGGACCGGGAAGAGGGTCTCCAGCACCTCGATCGGCATGTCGCGCAGGGAGCCGTTGACACTGTTGATCAGACAGGTCTCGCCGTCGCCGCCGTCCCAGGCCCCCCACCCGCCGACGGTCGCCTCCTGGGAGACGTACAACTTGCCGGTGCGCGGGTCCACCCCGGACATCTGGACGATGAGGGAGTCGCCGTAGCTGGCCGCCGCGACCTTGCCGGGCAGCGCCGGGGCGAGGGCCCTGACCACCAGGTCGATGACCAGCCCCAGGTGGGAGTAGTAGTACTGGCATGCGGCGGGCGCCTCGGCGGCGAGCATCGAACCGGGCCGGGTCGCCACCGAGAGCGGCCGGAAGGAGCCTCCGTTGAGCGGCACCTCACCGCTGACCAGGAGCTTGTAGGCGACCCGGACGGCGGCCACGGCCTGGGCGGCGCCGCAGTTGACCGGCCCGGTGGCCTGGTCGGCGCAGTCGGTGAGGTCCACCGTGACACTCTCGCCGGCCACGGTCACGGTCACGTTCACCGGCAGCGGAGTGGCCAGGTCGATGCCGTCGTTGTCCAGGAACCCCCCGGCCCTGTAGACCCCGTCGGGGACGGCGGCGATCGCGGCCCGCTCCAGCTGCTCGGTCTGCGCGAAGATCTCGTCCCTGGCGGCGGTCACCGTGTCGAGGCCCCAGCGGGAGACGATCTCGGCCAGGCGGCGCCGCCCGGTCGTCACGCAGGCCACCTGGGCCCGCATGTCGCCGAGGGTGGCGTGGGGGAACCGCACGTTGCGGGCGATCACCTCGTGCAGGTCCGCGCGGGGCTCGCCGCCCTCGTAGATCCTGACCGGGCCCAGGCGCAGCCCCTCCTGGAAGATCGAGGTGGAGTCCATCGACCCGCCCGGGTCCTTGGACCCCATGTCCAGCCAGTGCGCGCGGGACGCGGCGAAGCCGGCCAGCTCGCCGCCGACGAAGATCGGCCCGTAGACGGTGACGTCGTTGAGGTGGGTGCCGCCGATGTAGGAGTCGTTGAGCACCCACACGTCGCCCTCACGCCACACCTGGCGGCCGTGCAGGCGCTCGGTCTCGCGGGTGCAGACCTCCAGGTTGCCCAGGAAGATCGGCAGGCCGGAGGACTGGCCGAGCACGTTGTGGTCGCGGTCGAGCAGAGCGACCGCGCAGTCCTTCGCCTCGTAGATCACCGGAGTGTAGGAGGACCTGATCAGCGTGGTGTTCATGTCCTCGGCCGCCTGCAGCAGCGCGCATCGGATGATCTCCGTGGTCACCGGGTCGATCACTTGACTCCTCCCACCTTGATGATCAGAAAGCCGTTGCCGTCCACCGAGGCCACGCAGCCGGGCGGGATCACCGTGGTCGCCGTCTCCTCGACGACGATCGCCGGACCGGTGAGCTCGCCCTCCAGCGCGCCGCGGCGCAGCACGGGGGTGGGGTGCGCCTCGCCGTCGAAGATCACTTCTCGTACGGTCCGCGTCCCCTCGTCCGGCTGGGCGGCGTGGGTGGCGGCGGTCCGGGGGAAGACGCCGAAACCGGTGCTGCGGAGCGCCACGAACTCCACCGGCGCCTCGGGGGTGGCGTGGCCGTACCGCTTGGTGTGCGCGTCGGCGTAGCGAGCCGCGATCCGCTCCGGGAAGCCGGGCGTGCCCGGCTCCGCGGCGTCCCGCAGAGGAACGGTCAGGGTGTAGTCCTGGCCCTCGTAGCGCATGTCCACCGCGTGCTCGATCCGCATCCGGCTGTCGGCCACGCCCTGCCCGGCCAGCTCCTCCAGCGCCTGGTCCTGCAAGTCCTTCAGCCGGGACGCCATGTCGGCGCCGTCCAGCTCCCCGCCCGAGCGGAAGTACGGATGGCTCAGGTCGCGGCGGACGTCGGCCTCCAGCATGCCCCAGGCCGAGAACGCGCCGGGGAAGCGGGGGACGACCACCTCGGAGATGCCGAGCTCGCGGGCGATGAAGACCGCGTGCATGGCGCCCGCGCCGCCGAAGGCGACCAGGGCGAACTCGCGCGGCTCGACGCCGTGCTCCACGGTGAGGGTCCGGATGGCCTGGGCCATCTTGGCGTTGGCCACGCTGCAGATGCCCTCGGCGATCTGGAGCGTCTCCAGGCGGAGCTCGCGCGCCAGGTCGGCCACGGCCGTGTGGGCGGCCTGGACGTCCAGGGACATCAGCCCGCCGGCGAACCAGGACGGGTCCACCCTGCCGAGCACCACGTTGGCGTCGGTGACGGTCGGCCGGACGCCGCCCCGGCCGTAGCAGGCCGGTCCGGGCACGGCGCCGGCCGACTCGGGGCCGACCCGCAGCGCACCGGCCTCGGCGTAGGCGATCGAGCCGCCGCCGGCGCCGATCGTGTGGAGGTTCACGATCGGCATCAGCACGGGGAAGCCCTCGACGCGCGCCTCGGCGCTGATGTCGGGCCTGCCGTCGACCACCAGGGACACGTCGAAGGAAGTGCCTCCCATGTCCACGCAGATGGCGTTGGGCCGGCCCAGGAGCCGGGCCGCCGCGACGCCGCCCATGGTGCCGCCGACCGGGCCGGACAGCAGGGTCTGCAGCGGGCGCCGCATCGCGTAGGAGGCGTTGACCAGGCCTCCGGAGGACTGCATGACGTGCACCGGGACGGTCAGGCCCCGCTCGGCGAACCGCTCCTCGATCCCGGCCAGGTAACGGCGGACTACCGGCCCGGTGTAGGCCTCCAGCACGGCGGAGGACGTCCGCTCGTACTCGCGCCATTCGCGGGCCACCTCGTGGGAGAGGACGACGAGGGTGTCCTCGCCCAGTTCCTCGGCCAGGATCTCGCCCGCGCGGATCTCGTGGGCGGGGTTGACGTAGCTGAACAGCAGGCAGACCGCGACCGCGTCGAAGCCCTCACCGCGGGCCCGCCGGGCCGCGGCCCTGACCGCGTCCTCGTCCAGGGGGACGAGCTCCTCGCCGCGCCAGTCCAGCCGTCCGGCGACCTCCGTCACGGCCGACCTGGGCACCAGCGGCTCGGGCTTGCGGTAGCGCAGGTCGAACATCCGGTCCCGGTTGCCCCGGGCGATCCGGTAGACGTCCCGGGCCCCCTCTCCGGTGACCAGCAGCACCCGCGCCCCCTTGCGCTCCAGCAGCGCGTTGAGCCCCTGGGTGGTGCCGTGCACGAAGAAGGAGATCTCGGAGGGGTCGTCCACGACCCGGCCGAGCGCGGAGAACACGCCGTCGGCGAGGTTTCCCGGTGTGGTCGGCGCCTTCGAGGCCACCACGCGGCCGGTCCGTTCGTCATAGCGGACGACGTCGGTGAAGGTACCGCCGATGTCCATGGCGGTTCGGAAGCTCATGTGCCGAAGGTATGCGGGGGCGATCTCCCGTTCCTGGGCGCTCCGCACAGCCCGGACCGTCCGGCCGGGCGATCCGCACTCGCCGGTAGCCTGTCCGGATGGCTGCGCCGTACCTCACGCTGGAAGATGTCATCGAGCACGAGATCGAGATCAAGCGGTCACGGTTCGTCTGCGCGATCGCCCCGGCGGCCTCGGAGGAGGAGGCCAGGCGGTTCGTGGCCGAGCGCAGGCGGCTCTACGGCGACGCCACGCACAACTGCTCCGCCTACGTGATCGGCGGTGACCGGCTGGTCCAGAAGGCCGACGACGACGGGGAGCCCGGCGGCACCGCCGGTACCCCGATGCTGGAGACGCTGCTGCGCCGCGGGCTCGGCGACGTGGTGGCGGTGGTCACGCGCTACTTCGGCGGGGTGAAGCTGGGCGCGGGCGGTCTCGTCCGGGCCTACGGCTCATCGGTCGGCAAGACGCTGGACCTCGCCTCCCCGATCGGGATGGTGCCCGCCAGGGTCATGTCGGTGACCGTGGACCACGTCCTGGCCGGGCGGCTGGAGAACGACCTGCGCATCTCGCCGTACGAGGTCAGGGAGGTCGTCTACGGCGCCGAGGTCGGCTTCCGGATCGCGGTGCGGGAGGCCGACCTGGCAGCCTTCCCCGGCTGGGTCGCCACGCTGACGGCCGGCCGGGCGGAGGTCGGGGCCGGGGAGACGGTCTACCTCAGGAGCGCCTGACCGGTGTGCGCCGGAGCTTCGCGCCCGGTGGCGAAAACTGTGGGATGGATCACAGGTGATTGCGGAACTTCGCCGCTGACCAGCGGCCGGGCCCCGTCCGCCCCGCGCCGGGGCCCGATCCGCACCTCCGCCCCGCCGCCCTCGTCCCGGCGGCCGATAGGGGGCCTGACGTGCGGAAACCCCGGAATTCGCCGATCACCTACGCGGACGGCCCGGCCGTCGCGGGCGCGCGGCGGGGGCCTGGGGTTTTCCCCACCCCGCGCGCTGGGGTGCGCGCGAGGCAAGCTTGATGGTCGCCCTCATTCTTGGCATATTCAAATTTCTCTAGCCTTATTGTCATGAGTGCAACCAACGTTGACGGAATCGCCGGGTGGGCGATCGATCTTATGGAGACCCTGGGCGCACCCGGGGCCGGGGTGGCGATCGCGCTCGAGAATCTGTTCCCGCCGCTGCCGAGCGAGGTGATCCTGCCGCTGGCCGGGTTCACCGCGAGCAAGGGGAACATGACCCTGTTCGACGCCATCCTCTGGACCACCCTCGGCTCCGTGATCGGCGCGCTGGCACTCTACGGGATCGGGGCCCTGCTGGGCCGTGAGCGGGTGGTCGCCATCGCGGCGAAGCTGCCGCTGATCAGCGTGTCCGACATCGAGAAGACCGAGGCCTGGTTCGCCAGGCACGGTAAGAAGACGGTCTTCTTCGGCCGGATGATCCCCATTTTCCGCAGCCTCATCTCGATCCCGGCCGGGGTCGAGCGCATGCCGATCTCGATCTTCACCCTCCTCACCACGCTGGGCAGCCTCATCTGGAACACGGCCTTCGTGATGGCCGGATACCTGCTCGGCGAGAACTGGTCGCTTGTCGAGGACTATGCCGGAATCCTGTCCAAGGCCGTGCTGGGCATCGTGGTGCTCGCCGTGGTGATCTTCATCGTGGTCCGGCTGATGGACAGGCGCAAGGGCAAGCACCACGCGTAGCGATGAACATGCCGACAAGGGTCCTGCGGTCGCTGGCCGGACTCGCGCTGGGAATCCCCACGGCCCTCGCCGAGCTGGTCTTCCTCCTGGTCACGGCCCCGATCCTGGCCTTCCCCCGGGCGCGGCGGCACGTGCTCGCCGCGGCCACGCTGCTGGCCGACGTCGAGGTCCGGCGGCTGGGCCTGTTCAGCGGGGCCGAGGTCTCCGGCTACGACGGGCGGCGGGCGCTGCGCTACGTGGCATGGCGCTGGCCGGTGGGGGTGCTGGGCGGCCTGGTGCTCGCGCTGCTGGTCGTCGGAGTCGGTGCCGGGGGATGGCTCGTCTGGCAATGGGGACGGGGCGAGCGGTTCGACGGCATGGAGCCGACCACGCCGCTCGTGCTCTACATGCTGGTCCTCGGGCTGGTCCTGCTCTTCCTGGAGATCATGGGGCTCGTCGGGCTGGTCGCCCTTGAGCGGCAGGTGGCCCGGTGGGCGCTCGGGCCGAGCCCCACCGAGCTGCTCGAACGCCGCATCACCGAGCTGGCCGAGACCCGCTCGGGCATCGTGGCGGCCGTCGACCAGGAACGCAGGCGCATCGAGCGCGACCTCCACGACGGCGTGCAGCAGCGCCTGGTCGCGCTGGCGATGCTGATCGGCCGGGCCCGCCGGGGTCGCGCGCCGGAACTGCTCGACGAGCTGCTCCGCCAGGCCCACGAGGAGGCCCGGGGGGCGCTGGGCGACCTGAGGGAGGTGGCCTGGCGGGTCTACCCGACCGGCCTGGACTCCCTCGGCCTCAGAGACGCCCTCGCCACCGTCGCCGAGCGGGCCGGGGTGCCGGTCAAGGTCCACTACGCTCTTGACGAGCGTCCCGTCGGGCAGGTGGAGACGGCGGCGTACTTCGTGGTCTGCGAGGCCGTCACCAACGCGGCCAAGCACGCGGCGGCCAGTGCGGTCACCGTCGAGATCTTCAAGGAAGGCACGGTGTTCGTCGTGCGGGCACAGGACGACGGGCACGGCGGCGCCGACCCCTCCGGTGGAGGGCTCTCCGGCCTCGCCCGTCGGGTGGCCGCCCTGGACGGGCGCTTCCACGTCGACAGCCCGTACGGCGGGCCCACCACGATCACCGCGGAGCTCCCATGCGGGTGATCCTGGCCGAGGACTCCACGCTGCTGCGCGAAGGGCTGGTCCGGCTGCTGGTGGAGGAGGGGCACGAGGTCCTGGCCGCGGTCGGCGACGGTACGGCGCTCATCGAGGCGGTGGACGAGCACGGGCCCGACATCGTGGTGGCCGACGTGCGGATGCCGCCGACCCACACCGACGAGGGACTGCGGGCGGTGCTGGAGATCCGTCGCCGCAGGCCCGGCACGCGCGTGCTGGTCCTGTCGCAGTATGTCGAGAAGCGCTACGCCACCGAGCTGATGAGCGGTGACGTGGACGGGGTGGGCTACCTGCTCAAGGACCGGGTCGCCCAGATCGGCGACTTCCTCGACGCGCTCGACCGGGTCGGCGCCGGGGGAGCCGCCTTCGACCCCGAGGTGGTGCGGCAGCTCCTCGCCCGCACCACCCACGTCGACCCGCTGAGCCGGCTGACGCCCCGCGAACGCGACGTGCTGGACCACATGGCGCAGGGCTGCACCAACGCCTCCGTCGCCGAGCGGCTCGCCGTCTCCCAGAGCGCGGTGGAAAAGCACGTCAACGCCATCTTCGACAAGCTCGGGCTCCTGCACGTCACCGGCTACAGCCGCCGGGTGCTGGCCGTACTGCGCTATCTGGGGTCGTAGGGCCGATCCCCACCCGCGGCCGCTCCCCGCGCTCGCCGGCGCCCGGAGGCAGGCCCCCCGTCATCCCCGAGGAACGCGCATCCGCCCTGATCCGCCCCTCGTCACGCACGTGGAGGTGGAGTGGGGCGGATACCTCCGGAACCTGTCGTCCGGGCGGCTCCGGCCGGCAGAGCCCATCGGCTTCCTCGCCGCCCGCACCGGCCTCAGCCCTCCAGGGCGTACTGCATCACGCGGAGCTTGGCCTGGGCCTCGGCGAGCTCGGCGGCCGGCGCGGAGTCGCCCATGATGCCGCAGCCGGCGAACAGACGGGCACCGCGGCCCTCGATCTGGGCGCAGCGCAGCGCGATGCCCCACTCGCCGTCGCCCCGGGCGTCGATCCAGCCGACCGGCCCGGCGTAACCGGCGCGGTCCATGCCCTCCAGCTCGCGGATGACGCCGAGCGCGGTCTCGGTGGGCGTCCCGCCGACAGCGGCCGTCGGATGCATGGCGGCCACCACGTCCAGGACCGAGGCCCCGGCGGACAGCCGCCCGGTCACCGGGCTGGCCAGGTGCTGGACGTTGGACAGGACCAGGAGCTCGGGCTCCTCGGGCACCTTCAGCTCCGAGCAGAGCGGGGCCAGCGCCTCCCGGACCGACTCCACCGCGCAGGTGTGCTCGTAGCGGTCCTTCTCCGAGGCGAACAGGGCGGCGCCGCGCGCCATGTCGTCGGCCTCGTCCGTGCCCCTGGAGGCCGTGCCGGCCAGGACCAGGGACTCGATCGTCTCGCCGGTGTGCCGGACCAGCAGCTCCGGGGTGGCGCCGACCAGGCCGTCGCAGGAGAAGGTGTAACACCCGGGGTAGCGGCTGGCCAGACGCGACAGCAGCAGGCGGACGTCGATCTCCCGCTCCGCCGTGGCGGTCAGGTCACGGGCGAGCACGGCCTTCTCCAGGCGCCCCGACCTGATCTGCCGGACGGCCCGCGCCACGGCGTGCTCCCATTCGGGGGCGGTCAGGCTGCCGTCGCCGTACCGGATCCTGCCGGGGTCGCGGAGCGGGGTGACCAGGTCCAGCCGCTCCTCGCCGAGGGTGGTCAGCCAGGCGCGGCCGTCGCGGCGGGCCAGGACGACCCGTGGGACGACGAGGACCGAGCCCTGGGCGTCAGGGTCGAAGGTGAAGGAACCGAAGGCGACCGGGCCCGAGCCGGGGGCGCCCACGTCGTCGTCGACGTGGGCCTCGCCGAAGGTGTCCGACAGCCAGTCACGAGCCCACTCGAAACGCCTGGGGCCGGGTGGCACAGCCACACGTGCGGCCTCTCCCCAGGCCACCAGACCCTCACCGTGCCTGATCCAGGCATAGGGGGCGGCCTCGGGAAGTCGCGCGAGCAGGTCGCCGGGGTCGCCGACGAGCGTGGTTCTCACCACGAGGGGACGGTTCAATCCGAGCGCGACACTCACCCGGAACACTCTATGCGGGAAACTGAACGTGTTCGGCGGGCATCCCCCAGTCTGCACAGCCGCCACGGTCTGTCAAGAAAACCAAGGCACTCGGTCAACGGAGAGCGCCACGCTGTCCTGCGGTGATACATCCGAAGCAGACGTGATCTCTCAGCCGGAGGTGCCATGGCCTGCAAGACTGTGACCGCATTCACAGGGATCGTGGCGCTCGCGGCCACCTGGGCGGCCCCCGCGGCGGCGTCGGCCGCCGAGCCGTGGCGCCCGACAGTGATGGCCGCGGTCGGAGACTCGATCAGTGCCGGGTTCAACGCCTGCGGCTGGTACGTCCCCTGCGCCTCGCGCTCCTGGTCCTCGGGTGACAGTCGGACCGTCCAGAGCCACTACATGAGGTTGCGCGACCTGGACGACGGCATCGCCGGGCACAACGTCACCCTCGCCGTCCCCGGCGCGACCAGCGCCGACCTCGCCGGGCAGATGGCCGGGGCCGTCGCCCGGCGCGCCGACTACGTGACGGTCCTGGTCGGCGCCCAGGACGCCTGCATGTCCGAGGAGCGGCGGATGACCCCGGTGGCGCTCTACCAGAGCCGGGTGACCGAGGCGTTGAGGCTGTTGCGGGCCGGGCGTCCCGGAGCCAAGGTGTTCGTGGCGAGCATCCCCGACCTCAAGCGGCTGTGGCGGGTCGGCAAGGACAACGTGGTGGCGCGCGGGTTCTGGGCGATCGGCCGGATCTGCCCGACCATGCTGGCCAGACCCACCTCGACCGCCGCGGCCGACCGGGCCCGCCGCGACCGGGTGCGCGGCAGGGTCATCGCCTACAACGCCGTCCTGGCCAGGGTCTGCGCCGCGTACGGTCCGGCCTGCAGGTTCGACGGCAACGTCCTGTTCAACACCCCCTTCACGCTGAACCATGTCAGCAAATGGGACTTCTTCCACCCCAACGCCGCGGGCCAGCAACTGATCGCCCAGAAGACCTTCCAGGCGATCCGCGACTGGGCCGACGAGCCCGTCTGGGAGCTGGCGACCCAGTCCTGACCGCCCGTCATGCCGGCACCGGCGGCGGGCAGAGCCGGCGCACGGCGCCGCCTGCTCGGGCGGGCCGGAGCGCGGCCGGTCCGCCGGCGCTGCCGGGTACGGACGACAGGGCGGCATGCCAGGCAGCGGCCATCCGGTCGTAGCCGGCACGGCCGGGATGGACACCGTCGGCCAGGTCGGCGACGGTGACGGCGGCGTGCATGTCGACCAGGTGCACGCGCCGGCCCGCGGCGGCCCTGCTCCGGACGACGCCGGGGATCGCGGCGTTGTAGGCGGCGGCCCGGGCCTCCAGCACGGGGTCGGCCAGCGGGATGATCGTGGCGACGAACAGCTCGGCCTCCGGGGCGGCCGCGGTGATGCGGTCGATGAGAGCGGAGAGCCTGGCGGGCGCGTTGGCCGGGTCGCGGTTCTGGACCATGTCGTTGGTCCCTATGTGCAGCAGCACCGTGCGCGGGGACGCCGATCCGATCCACCCGGCGACGCCCGCGTCGATCTCGTCGATCCGCCGCCCCGGGTGGCCCTCGTGGTCGTGGTCGACCAGCTCGGCGGGCCCGTTGTAGCCCGAGCCCACGAAGTCGACGAGGTGGCCGGCGTCGGCCAGCGACCTCCACAGGGCGACGCGGTACCCGCCGGGGAGGGCGAAGCCGTCGGTGATGGAATCGCCCAGCGGCATGATCCGTGTGCCGCCGTTGGACTCCGCGGAGGTCGTGACGGGCCAGGGGAGGACGGTGGCGGCGCCGAGTGCCACCGCGAGCAGCGCGGCCGCCGGCCGCCTGAACCAAGCGATCATCATGGGCTCCGACGTGGATGGGGGAGGGGAGAGCCGCCCGGGGCGCCCGCGGCCCCACCGTACCGCCGGAGATCCTCCGGCGCCCGGCCCCGCCCGCTCGGAGTCCCAGGATTTCCCGTGAGCCGGGCGAGGCGCCTTCGCGTGGTCGCCGCCGTCGACCGGCCGCCCTCGGCGGTGCGGCGGGGGCGGGCCGGGTGAGCGTGGCGGACGGCCCCTCACGCCGTTTCCCTCCCGCCGGGACAACGT
>NZ_NGFP01000265.1 GCF_002149035.1 Streptosporangium minutum | reverse complement strand
GCCGGGGACTCTCGTCCACCGCCCGGACGATCGCCGCGGGGTCGTGCCAGGGGGCGGGGGCGTCGAAGACGAACCCGTCGAGCACGGCGGCGAGGCGCTCCTTGCTGGCGGTCTGCGCGAAGGTGCGCCAGGTCTCCGCGGGCAGCAGGGTCAGGTTCCTGGTCGTGCCGGCGGAGTCGGCCAGGCGCCCGGCGGCGCGGCGGGAGGCGTCGCTGTAGGAGTAGATGGCGGCGCGCAGCTCGGTGCAGGTGCGGTCGAGATCCGGCCAGCGGGTGAGGATCGTGCCGTGCAGGCTCTGCGCCCTGCGGGCGATCTCCTCGGTGCCCCAGAGCTTGGGGGCCTGCTCGCGCAGCTCCTCGATGGTGCCGCCGGTCAGCGTGATCAGCTCCAGCGCCCAGAGCCGGAACGCCCGTGACAGGTTCTGGGCGCTGAGGCGGGCCTCCTCCATGGTCGTGCGGGGGTCGGCGACGTTGAGGTCCTCGAGCGCGAGCAGCCGGTGCATCTCCGACTGGCCGCCGTCGTCCATCATCCGCCGGATGAACATCAGCCCCACCACGCTGGTGAACGACGCGCGGTAACGGAGCTGGTTGGGCTTGGGGAACACCTCGCGGATCGCGCCGAGGCCCTTGAGCACCCGCAGCCGGTTCTCGAACTGGTCGAGCGGGTAGGCCCGGCAGACGTGGCGCATCTGCTCGTGGGTCAGCCACTCCTCACCGGCCTCGGCGAACGCCGCGAACAGCGTTTCGGCGATGTCGACCAGCGCGGGCTCGTCGACCACGGCGCCGCTGTCGCGCGCGAGCGCGGCGAACATCCGGCGGTAGGTCGCGAGCACGGCCTCCTCGGTGAGGGCCGAGTCGAGGGTGATCTCGTGGTTCGTCTCTGGCACGCGCCCTACCGTAAGGCTTGCGCGCGACAATCCCGGCCCGTACGCCGCCTGGACGGCGGCACTGCGACGGTCGTCACCGGCACGCTAGGGTAACCCGGTGGACGGGGGAGTGAGCGGTTTCGTTTCGGCACGCGGGGTGGGTGACGGGTGAGCATCCCCAGGCCGGAGGGCGCTCCCGGCCCGGATCAGGCTCCGCCGCCCGGACCCCGCGGCGCGCTCGCGGGCGGGCGGGAGGCGGCATGAGCGACCTCTGGAGAGAGCGGCTGGCGGCGCAGTCGCTGCACCGGCCCGCTCCCCTGGGAGTGCCCGGCCTCGTCGGGCGGCTGCTGGCCGTACAGGCCCAGGACGTCACCGCGGCGGCCCTGGCCTTCCGCGTCCGCTCGACCGGCCTGACCCGGGAGGACGTCGAGGCCGCCGTCCGGGAGCGTTCGATCGTCCGCGCCTGGGGGCCGCGCGGCACCCTGCACTACATGCTGCCCGAGGACCTGGGCTGGCTGACCTCCCTGTCCGGCCCGGCGCTGGCGCGCGACGCGATCCGCCGGATCGGCCAGGAGGGGGTGGCCGGGTCGCCGGAGACGTTGCTCCCGGCCGTCGTGCGGGCTCTCGAAGGGCAGGGGCCGCTGACGAAGGCCGAGCTTGGGGAACGGCTGTCCGCGGACGGCGTCCCCGCCACGGGCCAGGCGATCGTCCACCTGGCCGCCCTGGGGGCGGCCCACGGCCTGGTCGTCCTCGGCCCCGGCAGGCGGGGCGGGGCGTCCGGCGCGGGTAAGCCGACCTACGTGCACGCGGCCGACTGGCTCGGCGCCCCGGTGGCCTCCTCCCTCGACCGGGATCGCTCCCTGGCCGAACTCGCCCGCCGCTATCTGCGCGCCCACGCCCCCGCCACGCCGGCCGACCTGGCCGCCTGGTCCGGCCTGCCGCTCAGGGACGCCTGGACCGGCTGGCGGCTGATCGCCGGCTCGCTCGACGAGCTGCCCGGGGGAGGCGGGCGCCTGCGAGGGACCGCGCCCGAGGCCGAGACCGGAATTGAGACCGGGGCAGGGACCGGGGGCGGGGCAGGGACCGGGGGCGCGCCGGCGCCGCACGCCGTACGGCTCCTGCCCGCCTTCGACGAGTATCTCCTGGGCTGGCGCACCCGCTCCGGCGTCCTGGCCGACGCCCACGCCCGCGCGGTGCATCCCGGCGGAGGCATCCTGCGTCCCACGGTGCTGGTCGACGGCGTGATCCGGGGCACCTGGAGCCTGAACGGCCCCACGCTCATGGTCTCCCCGTTCGAGGCGGAACGGCTCCCCGTCCAGGGGGAGGCCGAGGACGTCTCCCGCTTCCTCGGCCGCCCCGTCACGCCGGCGGTGTCCCGCGGGGAGCCCTTCTCCGGTCGCGGCCGCTGACGCTCCGGGCACGGGTCCGCCGTCGCGCCGAACCATCTGAGATTAGGGCTGTTAACTGAGGGTTAACGCGCGTATCCTGAGCTTCTCGCGTCACGTACACGGTCGTTCCCGGACAGGAGGTATGCGTGGCGAGTCTCGCCGAGCGGCTGGGGGAGGCGCTGCGTCACCGCGGCTACTCCACCCGGAGGGCAGCGAGAGCCGTCACCGACGCGGGAGTGCAGACCACTCACGTCTACATTCACCAGCTGAGCAAGGGCCAGCGGACCAATCCGACCCTGGAGCAGCTCACGGCGCTCGCCGTGCTGCTCCGGGTGCCTGTGGGATGGCTTGTGGGGGATGACATCCCTAGCCCTTTCTCTTCCGGCGACAGCGGTCAGGTCCTCCCCGACATCGAGGAGAACCCGCCGCGCCTCGTCGGAAAGCTCGATGTCGGCCAGCGCGCTGTTCTGGGCGAGCGGCTGCGGCTCCTGCGGGAGGCGCGCGGGCTGTCTCCGGCGCAAGCCGGGGACATGGTCGACGTCGATGAGCGGGTGGTCACGTCCATAGAGAACGGCGTCGCCGAGACTGAGACCCCACTCGACGACGTCGAAGCGCTGCTCACCCTCTACGGCGTGACCGCCCGCTTCCAGCGGGAGGCGATCCTGTCGATCGCCCGCGGCGAGCGCGGGCCCGGCTGGTGGGACCTGCCCGCCATCCCGCTGTGGGTGTCGGCGACGTTCGGCCTGGAGCAGCGCGCGGAGCTGATCCGCACCTACCAGCTCCAGTTCGTCCCCCCGCTGCTGCAGACCGCCGAGTACGCGGCGGCCGCGGTCCGCGTGTCCCAGAACCCCTTCCCCTCGCCGGACCTCGTCGAGGGGGCGGTGGAGACGACCGTGCGACGGCAGGAGGCGCTGGCCCGGGAGAACGGGCCGACGCTGTGGGCGGTCGTCGACGAGGCGGCGCTGCTGCGGTGCATCGCCGGGCCGCAGGTCCAGGCCGACCAGTTGAGCCATCTGATCGGCATGTCGAAGCAGCCGCACGTCACACTGCAGGTGACGAGGCTCGCGTCGTCCTACCTGCCCAGGTCGGCGCCGTTCACGATGTTCCGCATCCCCGGCATGGACCCGGTGGTCTCGGTCCACCAGTTCAACAACGACTTCGTGCTGGACGGCCCGGACGCCGACGGCTACCACGAGGCGTTCGCCAGGTTGACGGTGGTGGCGTGCATGCCGCAGCAGACGGCCGACGTGCTCACGCAGGTCCGCGACAGACTCCGCTGCCTGGCGTGAGCGGCCTTCCGTCCCGACGGGCCGCATCCGGAGACGGAGACCGGCGCCCCCGCTGAGCACTACTGTGGCGCCCACCGCCCCCGCCCCCCGACAGCGAAAGGTGGTCACGCGTGAACTTCGACACGTCCAAGCCGCACCCGGCCCGCGTCTACGACTGGATGATCGGCGGACGGGAGAACTTCCCCGCCGACCGCGAGGCCGCGCGCCGGATCCTGGAGCTCAGCCCGGACGTGCGCAGGTCGTTCGTGGAGAACCGCAGATTCCTCGGCAGGGTGGTGAGCCACCTCGTGGACCAGGGAATCCGACAGTTCCTCGACATCGGGGCGGGGCTGCCGGCCAGTGGCAACGTCCACGAGATCGCCCACGCGATCGCGCCCGACACGCGTGTCGTGTACGTCGACCACGACGAGATCGTCCTGGCGCACGCCCGCGCGCTCATGGCCGGCTCCGACAGGGTGCGCGTCGTCGGCGGCGACGCCACGCAGCCGCAGAGGATCCTGGACGAGCCCGTGGTGCGGGACTTCATCGACTGGTCCCAGCCGGTCGGCCTGCTGATGGTGGCGCTGCTGCACTTCGTCTCCGACGAGGACGACCCCGCGCGGATCGTGGGAACCTTCCGGGACGCCCTGCCCGCGGGGAGCTTCCTGGCGATCTCCCACGGCGGGGTGGAGGGATGGGAGGACCGCAAGGAGCAGATACGGAAGGCCTCGCAGGCCTACGTGCGCACCCGCGCGGAGATCGCCGACCTGTTCGCCGGCTTCGAACTGCTGGAGCCGGGCCTGGTCGACCTGGCGCTGTGGCGTCCCACCGCCGCCGATCCCGCTCCCACGGGACTGTACGGCGGGGTCGGCAGGTTCCCCGCCGGGGCGTGACCGCGGCCCCGAGCACGCCGGCGGGGACGCCGGAGCGCTGCCGGCCGGTTCCCGGTGCGACGTTCCTCGGCGGGGGGCGCGAAAGCGGGAGTCGCGAACAGGCGGCCGAGAACCCGAGGCCGCCAGGGGGGCCTTCCCCGCTCCCGGCATCCCGGGTCAGCGGGGAAGCGCGCTTCCGATGAGGAACAGAGCGCTAGCGGCGCGTGACCGTGGTCGGCAACGCGCGGAAGCCGCGCAGGTTCGGCGAGTGCACGAACTCGATGCCCGTCTCGTCGACGTCGTAGCCCTCCACCGCGGCGACGAGCTCCTCCAGCACTACCCTGAGCTGGAGGCGGGCCAGGGCCGCCCCGAGGCAGAAGTGCGGGCCGGACCCGAAGGCCAGCGCCTGCCCGGTGTCGCGGGTCAGGTCGTAGCGGTCCGCGTGCGGGAAGACGCGGGGGTCGCGGTTGGCGGACGCGCCGAGCAGCACCATCCGGGCGCCGGCCGGGACCGTCGTGCCGTGCAGGACGGTGTCGCGGGTGAGCCGGCGGGCGACCATCTGCGCGGACCCGTCGTAGCGGAGCGTCTCCTCCACCCATGCCGCGATGGCCCCCTGCCACGCGATCGCGCGCTGACCGGGGTGGAGCCAGGCCTGGTACCAGGCGTTCGCCGCCAGCTTGGTCACCGACTCGTTGCCCGCGACGCCGATCAGCGACAGCACGGCGACGATCTCGTCGTCGCCGAGCCGGTCCCCGTCGATGTCGGCCAGGACGAGCGCGCTGACGAGGTCGCCGTGCGGCCGGGCCCGCCGTTCGGCGATCAGCTCCTTGTAGGCGGCGGTCAGCGCGCCGGCGGCCTCCCAGAACGTCTGCGGTATCCCGGTGTCGCCGTCGTAGCGGGTGATGAGGATCTCGGTCAGGCGCAGCATCTCCGCCCGATCCTCCCTGGGGACGCCGAGCAGCTCGGAGACGACGTACACCGGGATCGCCGACACGACCTCGGCGAAGTCGAACGTCCCCGCCTCCAGCGCCGGCGCCAGGCGCTCGCGGGCGACCGCGCGTACGGCGGGCTCCAGAGCGGCCACGCGGGCGGGCGTGAAGCCCCGGGAGACGAGCGCCCGCATGCGGGTGTGGCGGGGCGGGTCCATCGCCAGGAACCCCACAAGGGCGGACGCGTCCGGGTCCCACATCTCCAGGGTGACGCCGTGGGCGCTGGAGAACAGGGCCGGGTCGCGGAACGCCGCGTTGACGTCGGCGTGCCGGGACAGCGCCCAGAAGTCCAGGTCGTCGTTGCGGTAGAGCGGCGCTCCGTCCCGGAGCCGCGCGTAGGTGGGGTAGGGGTTCTCTTGCAGCGCGTGGTCGAACGGGTTGTAGAGCAACAGGCCCTCATTCCGGCGCGGCGGACACGACCCTCATCATCGGCGAACCGGATGATCATGGCAATACGGTCATGCCCGCCTGCCGTGCCCGCCGAGGTTCCGGACACCCGCCAGGAAGATCCCGCGACGAGGGGTGCGGCGGAGCGTGTCCGCCGGGGTTCCGGACATCCGCCAGGAGGATCCCGCACCGAGGGGTACGGCGCAGCGGCGGAACACTGCCCGGCAGGACCGCGATTTCCCGTCCGGATCGGTGCTCCGATGATTAACTCCGCTATCCAGGGTAGTCGTCCGACTGCCCGGGGTAGTGATCGTGGCCCGGGAGGCACGACTGGCTCACCGAAAAAGGGGAGACGACCGGTGATAAGCGTCCTGATCGCCGAGGACATGCATCTCATCCGTGGAGCGATGGTCGCCCTGCTCTCCGCCGAGCATGACATCAAGGTGGTCGACGAGGTCGGGCACGGTGACGACGTGGTGCCCTCGTGCCTGGTCCACAGGCCCGACGTCGCGCTCGTCGACATCGGCCTGCCCGGCACCGACGGCCTGTCCGCCACGGCGGAGCTGCACCGCAGGCTCCCCGCGTGCAAGGCGGTGATCCTGACCGGGCTGGCGACGCCGGCGGCGCTACGGCGGGCGCTGGACGCCGGGGCGCGCGGGTTCGTCGTCAAGGACACCCCGGCGGGACAGCTCGCCGAGTGCGTGCGCCGGGTGGTCGCCGGGGAGCGGGTCGTCGACCCCGAGCTCGCCGTCGCCGCGCTCAACGCCAGGCAGAACCCGCTCACCACCCGTGAGCTGGAGGTCCTCAAGGCCGCGGCGGAGGGGGCGCCGGTCGGGGAGATCGCCGACCGGCTCTTCCTGTCCGGCGGCACGGTCCGCAACTACCTGTCGCGGATCCTCGCCAAGGTCGGCGCCCGGACCCGGGTGGAGGCGGTCACCATCGCCCGTGAGGCCGGCTGGCTGTGGCCGGACGACGTGAGGGAGATCGGTCTGATCCGCTACCGGGACGGCGGACCGGTGCTCCGCTCGTCGGAGCGGGGGTGAAGGCCCGCGAGCGCCGTCCGCGCCGGACGGGGGCGGCCCCGGTCCCCTGTCACGGTCGCCACGGGATGTCCGTGAGACCGGTGTGCGCGGCTAGGAAGGCGAGCATGTCGGCCGCCAGCCCGACCGCCCGGCTGGCGGCCCGTGCCCCGTGCCCGACGTCGCTCTCGTGGCGCAGCAGGATCGGCCGGGAACCGGAGGTCGCCCCCTGCATCGCCGCGCACATCTTGCGGGCGTGGAAGGGGTCGACGCGGGAGTCGCCGCCGAAGGCGGTCAGCAGCGTCGCCGGATAGTCGACCCCGTCCCTGACCCGGTGGTAGGGGGAGTAGCCCAGCAGCCAGCCCAGCTGCTCCGGATCGGAGGCCGAGCCGTACTCCGAGCGCCATGAGGGGCCCAGGCCGGAACGCTCGTAGCGGACCATGTCGAGCAGCGGGGCCGAGCAGACCGCCGCGGCGAACAGGTCCGGCCGCTGCGTCACCGCCGCTCCGACCAGCAGCCCGCCGTTCGACTCGCCGCAGGCGGCCAGCTGCGCGGCGGTGGTCCACCCGTCGGCGATGAGCCGTTCCGCCGCCGCCACGAAGTCGTCGAAGACGTTCTGCTTGCCGTCGAGCATCCCGGCGCGGTGCCACTGCGCGCCCTCCTCGCCGCCGCCGCGCAGCTGGGCGAGGACGAAGACCCCTCCGGCCTCCACCCAGGGCAGGATGTAGCTGGAGTAGGAGGGGGTCAGCGAGAGCCCGAACCCGCCGTAGCCGTACAGGATCGTCGGCCGGGGGCCGGTCCCCGGGCGTGCCAGCACCAGCATCCGCACCGGCGTCCCGTCCGCCGAGGGGTAGACGATCCTGCGGGCCGACAGCCGCGGCACCTCGGCGGCGCCGGGCGCGGCGGCCCAGAGCGTGGTCCGGCCGGTGCGCGCGTCGTAGCGGTGCACGCTGCCGGGGGTGACGCTGTCGGTGTAGGTGAACCAGACCTCGTGGCCGCCTCCGGGCCGGGTGGACATCCGCCCGGCCGAGCCGAGACCGGGCAGCGGCACCTGGCCGCGTGGCTCGCCGGTGGCCAGGTCGTGGACGCTGATCTCGCTGACCGCGTGCCGGGTCCAGCCGACCAGGAGCACCGAGCCGCCGAGGATCGCGAAGTCGCCGATCACCGCCTCCGGATCCGGGCCGGCCAGGTCGAGCCAGTGCTCGGGCTCGGGACGCGCCGGGTCGGCGACGCACAGGCGGCCCCGGGGCGCGCCCATGGTGGTGAGGAGGTACAGGCGCCCGTCGGGGCCGACGGCCGGCGCCGTCACCGCGTCCGTCCCCTCCTGGATCACCCGCAGCGCGGGGCGCTCCGGGGAGGAGGCGGCCAGGTCGGCCAGCCAGAGGTCGTTGCCGCCGCCGGCCGCCGCCGACACCGTCAGCCAGCGGCCGTCGTGGCTGATCCCCAGGCCGTAGGACCGGTCGGTACCGCAGATCACCACGTCCTGCTCGGCGGGGGTGCCGAGCCGGTGCAGGCACACCTTGCGGGAGCGGACGTAGAAGAACGCCTTCCCGTCCGGCAGCCATGCCACGGGCGCGTAGCGGCAGCGGTCGATGGGGCCGTCGACGATCCGCCGGGTGCCGACGTCCATGACGTACAGCTCCGACCGCTCGTCGCCGCTCCGGGACAGCTGGTAGGCCAGCAGCCCGCCGTCCGGGCCGGGCTGCCACTGGTCCAGCGTGGTCAGGCCGCTGGGGTCGAGCTCCACCGGGTCGACCAGCGCCTGCTCGGCCTGGCCGGGCCCGGTGGTGTAGAGCACCGCGTGCTCCTGCCGGGCCGTACGGCGCACGAAGAACCGGCGCTCCCCGCGCCAGACCGGCGGGCTGACCGTTCCGACGCCGGTGAGCTCGGCGACCCGGGCGTGCCACCCGTCACGCCCGGCGAGCGCGGCGGCGTGGCCGCGCCACAGTTCGTCCTGGGCGGCCAGCCAGCTCCGCGTGGCCGGGCTCGACGGATCCTCCAGCCACCGGTAGGGATCGGGTACGGCACGGCCGTGGAGGTGGTCGACGATCGGCTGCCGCTCGGCGGGAGGGTAGATCATGGCACCAGCTCCTGCGTGTCCGTGGGGTTCCAGTGGCCGACCAGGTCCGCGTAGAGCGGCGAGGCGGCGAGCATCTCGGCGTGCCCTCCCAGCCGGACGCTCGTGCCGTCCATGACGAGGATCCGCCGGGCGCGCAGCGCCGAGGTCAGCCGGTGGGCGATGACGAGAAGGGTGCCGTCGCGGCGGGCGAACGCCTCCTCCGCGCGGGCCTCGGCCACCGGGTCCAGATGGCAGGTCGCCTCGTCGAGGATCACCAGGCGGGCCGGGGTCAGGTAGGCGCGGGCCAGGGCGACGAGCTGGCGCTCGCCCGGCGACAGCAGGCCGGAACGGATCTCGGCGGAGTAGCCGCCCAGCCGCTCCACCACGGCGGTCAGGCCGACCGCCGTCACGGCCTCGTCCACGGCGTCCCGCGACGCCGGGGCCAGGTAGGTGAGGTTCTCCATGAGCGAACCCCGGAAGACGTAGGCCTCCTGGGGGATGAGCACCCGGTGGGCCGGGTCGAGCCGGTCGGCGGGCACGCCGCCGACCATGATCTGCCCCGCGTCCGGCCGGAGCACGCCCGTGACGAGCGCGGCGAGCGTGGACTTGCCGATGCCGCTGGGCCCCACCACGGCGATGTGGTCCCCGTCGGGGACGGACAGGTCGAGATCGGAGATCACCGGTTCCGCGTGCGGTCCGTAGGCGAACGTCACCCCGCGCAGCCCGACCCCCGCGTCGCGGGCGGTGTCGCGTCCGGTCGCCGGGCGGGCGGGATCGTCCGAGCGCAGGATGCGGCCGAGCGAGACGCGCAGCCGTACCCCGCTGATGCCCAGGCCCTCCACGAGGTTGCCGAGCGCCGGGGCCAGCGACTGCGTGATGTAGGCCAGCGCGCCGAGGATCACCCCGGCCCCGGCCCCCTGGCGCAGCAGCCAGGGGATGCCGGCGAGCACGAGCAGGACCGGCAGCCAGCCCCCCACCGCCAGTGACAGCGTGCGCAGGGCGGTCACCCTGGCCAGCGAGCGCCCCGCGCCCGCCTGCTCCGTCACCTGCCGGCCGACCCGCGCGGCCACCCGGTCGCCCGCCACGCAGGCGGCGATGTCGCGCAGCCCGCCGGTGACAGCGGTGACCGCCTGGGCGGTGCGCTCGTCGGCCAGGAGGAACGCCCGCTGCCGCCGGGCCAGGGCCGGGAGCGACAGCAGGAACAGGCCGAGGCCGACGACGAACGGCGGCAGCACCAGCACGAGCACCTGCGGTATCAGCGCCGTCAGGCCGAGCACCACGCTCACCACGGTGAAGACGAAGGACCTGACGACCGTGATGACGGAGGCGAAGGCGTCACGGGCCAGCTCGACCTGCAGGTTCGACCGGGCCACCGCCGCCGTGTCCGGCCCCCGCCCGGACACGGCCGACCGGTTCAGCGTGCTCTCGACGACATGGCCGAGCAGATCCTCCCGGAACGGCTCCACGATGGAGGCGACGGCCAGCACGACCTGCCGCGCGCCGGCCGCGGCGACCAGCCAGGCGCCGGCGAGCACGGCCAGCCACGCGAAGCCGGTGCCCGGCCGTCCGGCGGCGAAGCCCTCGTCGATCGCCCGCGCGATGGCGAGGCCGATGATGAGGGCGGGCGCGGTCTCCGCGACGGACCAGACGCCGAGCCGGATCAGCTGGTACGGATCCCGCCGCAGCGCCCGGCGGATCGGCCGGTTCACGGGGCGTCCACCTGGAAGACGGCGCGGTAGCCGGGGTCGTCCCACAGCACGCGGTGCCTGTCGTAGGCGCGCACCCGGCCGCCGTCCAGCCAGATCACCCGGTCGGCCGCCGCGGCGGTCGCGACCCGGTGGGCCACGATCAGCCGCGTACGGCCGCGCAGCTCGCCGGCGAGCGCCCCGCTGACCTGCCGCTCGGTGACGGTGTCCAGGCTGGAGGTGGCGTCGTCCAGGACGAGCAGGCGTTCCCCGTGCGCGAAGGCACGTGCCAGGCCGATCCGCTGTCTCTCACCGCCCGACATCGGAGCCTCCTCCAGAGGGGTGTCGTATCCCAGCGGGAGCCGCCGGACGAAGGCGTCGGCGCACGCCGCGCGGGCGGCCGCGCGCACGACCTCCGGGGCGGGGCGGTCGAGGCCGAGGCCGATGGCGTCGGCGACGGTGTCGCCCACCAGGACGGGGCGCTCGAAGGCGTAGCCGACGGCCTGGCGCAGCGCCTCGGGGGAGAGGGCGGGCAGCGGCACGCCGTCGAGGCAGACCGTTCCGCGCAGAGGGTCCACCAGGCGGCCGGCGAGGGCGGCCAGCAGCGACTTGCCGCTGCCGGACCGGCCGACCACGGCCACCGAGCATCCGCCGGGGACGACGAGGTCGACGTCGCCGAGACCGTCCGCGGCGACGCCGCGCAGCTCCAGGGTGCCGGGTCCGGGGCCCAGCGGCCGGCCGCCGTACGTTCTCGGACTCTCGCCGATCAGCTCGACGACCCGGCCGGCGGCCGCGCGGGCCCGGGTCAGCCGGTTGACGTAGCTCAGCGCGGCGCCGAGGCCGGCGCCGAGCACGGCGTAACGGGCGGCGGAGTACAGCTCGCCGACCGTGAGGTCGCCGGCCGCCAGGCGCAGGCCGCCCACCCCCAGCACGGCCACCTCCAGCAGCGGCACCACGGCGCCGGCCTGGACGCCGGCTCGGGCGTTGGCCCGCCACATGTCCATGGCGTGGGCGCGCAGCCGGGGAAGCGCGGTGAGCACCCGCGACTTCTCCTGGGCGGCGGTGCCGGCCGCGGCGATCGTCCGGGCTCCGGCGAGGGCGTCGACCAGGCGGGCGGCGATGTCGCCCTGGGCCTCCTGGTAACCGCCGGCGATCGAGGTGGTCGCGTGGAAGAACGCCCGGAGCACGAGCGCGATGAGGGCGAGGCCGGCGACCAGGGTCAGGGTCAGCCAGAAGTCGATGAGGGAGAGCGCCACGATGCTGCCCGCCGTGGGGATGACCAGCGCCGCCCCGGTGACGATCGCCTCCGGCGCGCGTCCGGCCTCCTCGGCGTTCACGCCTATCCGGGTGACCAGGTCGCCTTCGGGGAACCGGCGGGTCATCGCGGGGCCGACCCCGAGGACGTGCCGCAGGATCCGGTGGCGGAGCCACGCCGAGACCTGGGCGCCGCCGGCTCCGGCGCCCCAGACGCCGAGGGTGTCACAGACCACCGCCACGACCACGATCGCGGCGCAGACGCCCAGCCAGGTCCCGCTCGCGGGCTCGGACGCGACGAGACTGTCGACCGTCCTGCCCAGCACGGCGGGGAGTGCCAGCTCCGCGACGGAGCCGGCGACGGAGGTGAGGGCGAGGACGCCCAGCCAGGGGCCGCCACGCCGTACGGTCTGGAGCACCAGCCGATCTGCCGTCCGCACCGCTCGCTCCTCCTTGGCTCGGTCCTCCTGGGGGAAAGGGCGGTGCCCGGGACGGCCGCCGTCGCTGGCCGTCCCGGGCACCCGGTCCACTAGTGGCAGAGCAGGAGGCTGAGGTTGCTCGGCTTGTAGGACTCGCAGCCCAGGACGGTCAGGGTGCTGCCACCGCCGCCGCCGTGGCCGCCGCCGGGAGCTTCCAGGGTCTGGAGGTCGAGAAGAACCATGGGATTACCTCACTTCTTGGGGGTGTGAACGGGCTAGTGGCAGAGCAGGAGGCTGAGGTTGCTCGGCTTGTAGGACTCGCAGCCGA
>NZ_NGFP01000264.1 GCF_002149035.1 Streptosporangium minutum | reverse complement strand
GTGCGGGGCTGGGCGCGGACCGGGGCTGGGGCGCCCGGTTCGGCAGCGGTGCCTGCATGGTCACCGCGTCGGCGTCCACCCGGGGCTGGGGCGCCCGGTTCGGCAGCGGGACCTGCATGGTCGCCTCGGCGTCCGCCTGGGGCGGATCGCCGTCGACGGGACGGCTGGCGCCCATCCGAGCTGCCAAGGACCCTCCGAAACCGCCCTCGTCAGCCTGGAGCCGCGTCCAGTAGTCGTCGTCGTAGTCGTCGGCCTGGCCGAACTCGTTCACGCCTCGCTTGCCGCGCGAGCTCGCCGGGCGCGGCTGGCGCGGAGGCTTGGGCTCGTCGAACGGGGTGAGGTCGGGCGAGAAGTGGTTCATCTTCGGTTCGCGCGTGGCGAAGTCGTCCGTGGACGTGGTGGGCGTCTGCGCCTCCTTCTCCGCCATCTCGCGCAGGCGCTCCGCCGGGAGCGCGCTCTCCCTGCGGTTCATCGACCGCATTCCCAGTGCCACGACGACGAGCACGAGGAGCACGACGGCGACCAGGCTTACTACGACCGCGATCATTGCACCACCCTCAAGGCCATGGCCTTCCAGCGGCGCCGGTGAGGTCGCGCGGCCATCGACGCGACCTGCCCCCTTGCATCACCTGCGCTCGGACATTGGATCTGATTGTGTCGGACCACTATGAGCGTTGTCACACCCTAAGTGAAGAATTGGTAACCATTACTACCTCCGGTGTTTGGCCTGTCACTCGATGTGCGCTGTGGTGAGGCGTCCCCAGGCGATCGTCTTGTCCGCGATGCTCTTCAAGGTCTGGTCGAGGGAGGCGCCCTTTTTGAGGTCGACCTTGTCGTTGAGCGCGTAGACGGTGAAACGATAGTTCTCCTGGGCGTGGCATGGAGGGGTATAGCCCACCTTGCCGCCTGTCGTGCTTCCCTCCACGGCTCCCACCGGGACGCTGTTGTCGGCCAGCTCGTTGGTGCGCGGGTCGATGTCGAACACGACCCAGTTCACCTCTCCACCGGTACGTGCGTTGCTGTCGGCCACGATCGCGACGGACTTCGTGCTGTCCGGGACACGTGACCAGCGCAACGGCGGGTTGCCTGCCGAGCCGTTGCACGAGTAGTCGGACGGCAGAGGAGCACCGTCCTTCAAGCGGGGACTCGAGACGCTGATCGGCTCCAGCTGCAGCCTATCGGCAGAGGCGGAGCCGTCCACCATCCCGCAGCCGGAGGAGACGACGACGAACGCCGCGGCGATGGCCGTTCCGACGGCCTGCCGCGGGCGGCGCGTAGACGTGTTCGGCTGCCCCATGCCCGATGATGCTACGCGGGTCTGGAAGATGCGCAGACCGGATCGCGAGGTTCCACGGCGCGGAAATGCCCGGGAATCGGACAGAATCGAAGGATGGAGGGGGTGAGGTTGGACACGGAAATGACCTTCGCCATCCTCGGGCCCCTGGAGATCCGCCGGTGCGGTGAGACCGCGGAGATCGCGGGGCAGCGCCTGCGCACCCTCCTCGGCCTGCTGCTTCTCGACGCCGGCCGGATCGTGCCCGTCGATCGGCTGATCGCGGGGGTCTGGGAGGACCGCCCGCCGAACGCGGTGGGAAACGCGCTGCAGGCCCTGATCTCCCGATTACGCGCCGCGCTGGCCGATCAGCGTGGATTGGTGGAGGCCGACGCGGCCGGCTACCGGCTGGCCGTCGACCCCGACCGGGTGGACGCCCACCGGTTCACCCGGCTGGCCGCCGAGGGCCGCGCGGCCCTCGCGACGGGCGCTCCGGCCGACGCCGCGACCGCCCTGCACGCCGCGCTCGCGCTGTGGCGCGGGCCCGTCCTGGCCGATCTGGCGGGCAATGACGCCGTCGCCGCCGCGATCACCGGGCTGGACACGCTCCGCCTGGCCGCCCTTGAAGACCGGGTCGAGGCCGACCTGCTCCTCGGGCGGCAGAGCGAGGTGGCCGCGGAGCTTCCCGGCCTGATCGCCGCCCACCCGCTGCGCGAGCGGTTCCGCGGCCAGCTGATGCGCGCCCTGTACGGCTCGGGCCGCCACGTCGAGGCTCTGGCCTCCTACGAGGAGGCCCGCGCGGTCTTCGCCGGCGAGCTCGGCGTGGACCCCTCGCCCGAGCTGGCCGGCCTCCACCTCTCCATGCTGCGCCGCGAGTGGGCCGAGAACTCCGTGCCGCGCCGCGAGTGGGCCGAGAACTCCGTGCCGCGCCGCGAGCGGGCCGGGAACGGCCTGCGGCCCTCGCCGCCCGGCGAAGGCGGTCCGGGGCTCCCGCCGCGGGGGGAGACCGGCGCGGAGGCTCCGGCGCTGGTCCGGAGCGGCCCGGAGTCCCCGCCGCCCGGCCGGGAGGGCCGAGGGCTTCCATCGTCCGCGGAGGCCCCGCGGCGGGGCAACCTGCCGGCCAGGCTCACCAGCTTCGTCGGCCGGGAAAGCGACGTGGCGCGGACCGCCGAGCTCCTCGTCGGCCACCGGCTGGTCACCCTGCTCGGTCCCGGCGGCGCGGGTAAGACCAGGCTGTCGATCGAGTCGGCCGAGGCGGTCGCCGGGCGGATGCCCGACGGGGTGTGGCTGGTCGAGCTCGCCCCGGTGGCCGAGCCGTCCGAGGTGCCGCAGGCCGTGTTCTCGGCGCTGGAGCTGCGTGACCCCCCTCCGCCGGCGTCCCCCGCCCCGGGGGCGATTCCCCTGCTCGCCGCCCGTGACCCGCTGTCCCGCCTCATCGCCGGGCTCGCCGGGAAACGGCTGCTGATCGTCCTGGACAACTGCGAGCACGTGGTCGAGGCGGCGGCGGCGCTCGCCGACCGGGTGCTGGCGAGCTGTCCCGGGGTGCGCGTCCTGGTCACCAGCCGTGAACCGCTCGGCATCACCGGAGAGATGAGCCTGCCGGTGCCGCCGCTCGGCCTCCCGCCGGGCGACGGCGACCCGGGCGACGCCCTCGGCTACCCGGCCGTCCGCCTGTTCGCCGAGCGTGCCGCGTCCGTCCGTCCCGGTTACCGGGCCGAGGACGAGGCCGCCGCGGTGGTGCGGATCTGCCGCGAGCTCGACGGCATGCCGCTCGCGATCGAGCTGGCGGCCGCCCGCCTCCGCTCGCTCTCCGCCGAGCAGATCGCGCACCGGCTCGACGACCGCTTCCGCCTGCTGACCGGCGGCAGCCGTACGGCGTTGCCCCGCCACCAGACGCTCCGGGCGGTGGTCGGGTGGAGCTGGGACCTGCTGGACGAGCAGGAACGGGTGCTGGCCCGCCGCCTGTCCGTCTTCGCCGGGGGCGCCGCCCTCGACTGCGCCGAGGAGATCTGCTCGGGGCACGGCCTGGACCGGACCGAGGTGCTCGACGTGCTGGCGCGGCTGGTGGACAAGTCCCTGGTGGTGGCGCAGAGCCACGGCGCAGCCGTCCGCTACCGGATGCTGGAGACCATCCGCGCCTACGCCGCCGAGCGGCTGGCCGAGTCGGGCGAGCAGGGCCGCGTACGGCTGGCCCACGCGGTGTTCTTCACCGAGCTGGCCGAGAGGTCCGATCCCGGCCTGCGCGGTCACGGGCAGCTCGCCGTCGTCGCCGAGATGGTCGCCGAGCACGACAACCTGTCGGCCGCGCTGCGCTGGGCCGTCGAGGCGGCCCGGTCGGACCTGGCGCTGCGGATGGTCGGCGCCCTGGGGTGGTACTGGTGGCTGCGCGGCTACCGGGTCGAGGGCGCCCACCGCGCGTACGAGGTGCTCAGGCTGGCCGGCGACGACGCCGACCCCGCCCGGCTCGCCCTGGCCCGCGCCTCCTACGGGGCCAACGCGGTGGGCGCAGGCATCGAGCTCGACACAGCGCGCGCCGAACTCGCCGAGGTGGTACGGCTGGCGCATGAGGAGCTGGCCCGGCCGTGGCACCCCCTGATCGTGCTGGCGGGCCCGATCATCGCGCTGGTCACGGGTCTGCCCACCGACGACGACCACTACCTCGACGAGATGCTCGCCCATCCCGACCCCTGGGTGCTCGCCTCGGCACAGCTGTTCCAGGGGTTCGACCACCTGTCCACGGGCCGCATCCCCGAGGGCAGGGCCGAGCTTTCGGCCGCCCTGCGCGGCTTCCAGGAGGTCGGGGACCGCTGGGGCGTCGCCAACGTGCTCGCCTCGCTGTCGGACCTGCACTTCCTCCACGGCGAGCCCGAACGGGCGCTGGGGGAGGTCCACCGGGCGATCGTCCTGATGGAGGAGATCGGCGCGGTCGACGAGGTCGCCTACATGCGGAGCCGTCTGGCAGTCGGGCTCAACCTCACGGGGGACAGGGCGGCGGCCGAGGAGATCCTGGAGCAGACCCTCCGTGACGCCGTCAGGAGCGGGGACCGGATCGCCGCCCTGTCCCTGCTCAGTGCCAGGGGGGACTTCGCCCGCGAGGACGGCAGACTCGACGAGGCCAGGCACTACTACGCCGAGGCCATGCGGGTGGTCGACGAGACGCCCAGTATCTCGCTGCAGATGCGGGCCTCGGTCAACGCGGCCCTGGGCCTGCTGGCCGAGCAGGAGGGCGACCTGCCCCGCGGCAGGCGGCTGCTCAGCACCGCGCTGGAGCAGGCCTCGGAGACGGCGGACGTGGCCGTGATGGGCCTGGTGCTGATCGGCTGCGCCGGGCTGGTGCTCTCGGAGGGCGCACCCGCCACGGCGGCCATGCTCCTCGGCGGCGCCGCCGCGGTCCGCGGCATCGACGCGGTGGTCGACTTCGACCACGTACGGATCACCGAGCGCACGATGGCCGCGCTCGGCCGGCAGGAGTACTTCCGGCACTACGAGCGCGGCCGCCTGCTGCCCCGAGAGAAGATCATCGCGCTGGCGGGCTAGAAGCCTCGCGGGCGGGGCGGGACGCCGCCTACTCGCCGTTCAGCTCCCGGTAGGGCTTCCTCAGCAGGTCGACGAGCGGGATGTGCCGCACCTTGACCGGCGGCGGCTCCAGCGCCCGCAGCAGAAGGTCCGCGGGGGCCGCCGCGACGTCCGGCCGGGGCCGCAGCCGGCTCAGCGAGACGCCGGGGGAGTAGAAGTCGGCCGTCCGCCGGTCGAACGGCACATCCGGCGCCGCACCGTCTCCCACCGGATCCCGCTCGGCCGGCGGAACCGGCGGGGCGGACGAGGTCGCGTCGCTCTCGTGGGGCATGTCAGCTCACCGCCCCGGGGCCGAGGCGGAACAGCTCGCGCAGCTGCTCGGTGGACAGGTTCGTGAGCCAGTCCTCGCCGGCGCCGACCACGCTCTCGGCGAGCGCCTTCTTGCGTTCGATCATCTCGTCGATCCGTTCTTCCAGGGTGTCCACGCAGATGAACTTCCTGACCTGGACGTTCCTGCTCTGGCCGATCCGGAAGGCCCGGTCGGTCGCCTGGTTCTCCACCGCCGGGTTCCACCACCGGTCCACGTGGATCACGTGGTTGGCGGCGGTCAGGTTGAGGCCGGTGCCGGCCGCCTTCAGCGACAGCAGGAACAGCATCGGCTCGTCGTCGCGCTGGAAGCGCTCCACCAGCTCCTCGCGCCGGTGCTTGGGCAGCCCGCCGTGCAGCCACAGCACCGGCCGGTCCAGATGGGCGGCCAGGTAGGGCTGCAGGAGGGAGCCGAACTCGGTGTACTGGGTGAAGACCAGGGCCTTGTCGCCCTCCTCGACGATCTCCTCGGCCAGCTCCTCCAGTCGGGCCAGCTTCCCCGACCGGCCGGCCAGCCGCGAGCCGTCCTTGAGCAGGTGGGCGGGGTGGTTGCAGATCTGTTTGAGCCGGGTCATCGTGGCCAGCACGTTGCCCCGCCGCTCGATGCCCTGGGAGCCGTCGATCCTGTCCATCATGTCGTTCACCACGGCTCTGTACAGCTCCGCCTGCTCCGGGGTGAGCGTGCACCACACCTTCATCTCCAGCTTCTCCGGCAGGTCGGAGATGATCGTCTTGTCGGTCTTGAGCCGCCGCAGCACGAACGGCCCGGTGGCCCGCTTCAGCGCCCTGGTGGCGTTCTCGTCGCGCCGCGTCTCGATCGGGTCCTGGTAGCGCCTGCGGAAACGCTTGGCCGGGCCGAGCAGCCCGGGGTTGCAGAACTCCATGATCGACCAGAGCTCGGAGAGGTGGTTCTCCACCGGGGTGCCGGTCAGCGCCAGCCGGGTGCGGGCGGGAATCGACCGCACCGCCCGGGACTGCTGCGCCGCGCTGTTCTTGATCGCCTGCGCCTCGTCGCAGACCACCCTGCCCCACTCCAGGGCCGCCAGCGCCCCCAGGTCCCGCAGCGCCGTGCCGTACGTGGTGAGGACCAGGTCGGCCTCCCGCACGGCCTCCGCCAGTTCGTCGTCCCGCTTGCGCGTGCCGCCGTGGTGGACGTAGACCCGCAGCGAGGGGGCGAACCTGGCGGCCTCCTTCTGCCAGTTGCCGACCAGCGACATCGGGCAGACCAGCAGCGTCGGCGGGTGAGCGCCGCCCTCACGCTCGGACAGGAGCAGGGAAAGGGTGGACACGGTCTTCCCGAGCCCCATGTCGTCGGCGAGGATGCCGCCCAGCCCCAGGTCGGACAGGAAGCTCAGCCACGACAGGCCGCGCTCCTGGTAGGGGCGGAGCGTCCCCTCCAGGGTCCGTGGCACGCCGACCGGGGTGAGCCGGCGCTCGGCCTCGCCGGAGAGGAGGTCACCGAGCAGGCCGTCGGCGTCCACCGCGACCAGCGGCAGTTCCTCGTCGCCGCCGTCCACGACCTCGCGGATCACCTCGCCCACGGTCCGCTCGCCGCCGCCCCGCTGCTCGACGACCTTCAGAGCCGCCTTGAGCTGCTGGTCGTCCAGCTCGATCCACTGCCCCTCGACCTGGACCAGGGGGATCCTCAGCTCGGCCAGTCGGGCCAGCTCCTCCCCGGTGATCGTGTGGTCGCCGATGGCCACGTCCAGCCGGAAGCTCACCCGCCGGTCCAGGCCGAACCCCTCCTCGCCGGTGACCGCGCGCGTGGTCAGCTTCAGCCCCAGGCCCTGGCGTCCCGCCCAGGTCGGCAGGCGCACGCCGTAACCGGCGGCTCTCAGCATGGGCGCGCCGTTGCGGAGGAAGGAGAAGGCCCAGGCCGTCTCGACGGTCAGGCCGGACGGCTCGGGGTCGCGCAGCGCGCTGTAGAGGTCGGGGTGGAGGCGGACGGCCCGGCTCAGGTCGGCACGGAGGACCTCCTCGGGCCGCTCGGGCAGCCAGGGAGCCCTCTCACCGGCTCTGATCCGGTCGGCGGACAGGTAGGCGACCTCCCCGTCCGACTCCCCGGCGCCGGTCGGGGACACGCGGGGGACGAGGCCGAACTCCACCTTCCAGGAGGCGTCCTCCCCGGCGGGCTCGATGAGCCGGAAGCAGGCCCGGACCGGCCCGTCCAGCTCGTGCGCCGAGGCGGACCACCCGTCGAGCGCGCCGGACAGCGCCGCCGCCTCGGCGGGCCTGGCGGCGGGAAGCGCGGCGTCCTCGCCGGTCAGCGCGTACAGCCAGCGGTCGGGCAGGGGCGCCTTGGTCCCCGGCCGGTTGCCGAGGATGAGGCGGTCGGGCAGCGACAGGCGCGCCACGCCGTCCACCAGGCCGTTCAGCGCCGCGCGCAGCACGTCCGCCGACGGGCGCTCCTCGGCCACCGCCCTGCAGACCGGCGGCATCGCGGCGGCGAGGTCGCGCAGCACCGTCGCGTCGGCGCCGGTGAGCACGGGCCGCCAGCGGGCCGCGTGGCCGCCGCCCTCCACCACGAGCCGGGGCAGGATCCGGCCGCGCCGCACCAGGCCGCGCGCGTGCTCGGCGACCACGGCGAAGTAGCGGAGGGAGAGGCCGGGGCCCCACCCGTGCTCCGCCGCGCTCCCGGGCACGTCATCGGGGTCGAGCCCGGACGGGCCCGCTCCCGCGTCCGGAACGGACAGGGAGTCGAGCAGGGAGAGGGCGTCGACCGGACGGAGCAGCAGCGCGGGGACGCGCCAGGCGGAGATCTTCGGGCTCCGCGCCGTGCTCGCCAGCCCGGACTCGGGCGAGGGCAGCGGGCCGCGGGCCGAGCCGGGGAGCAGGATGGTCAGCTCGCACTCCCCGGTGCCCGCGGACGATCCCCCGGCGGCCGTCCCGGGAGCCGCCGTCGCCGGGGCCCCGCCGGGGACGGCCGCGCCGAGGGCCGCGGCCAGGACGGCCGCGGGAGCGGCGAAAGGATGGGGACGGAGCGTGGCGCGGGAGGCGGGCGCGGGGGCCCGGGCGGTGTCCTCCGCCCAGACCCCCAACCGCCCGTCCACCCAGGCACCATGGACCACCAGCACGCGACCACCTCGGTTCTCGTCAGCGCGTTCCCGCCACGGCCCGGCCGCCGTCCGCGGTCTCCGCGCTCCCGACAGACTAGGTCCGGCTGCGGAATGCGCGGATCGCCAGCGGGGCGAAGACCACCGCCAGCGCGGCGGCCCAGAGCAGCGAGCTGATCGCCGGCCCGGCCACCTCGCCGCCGATCAGCAGCCCGCGGACGGCGTCGGCCAGCTGCGTCACCGGGTTGACGTCCACCCAGACCTGCAGCCAGCCGGGCATCGTGTCAGTCGGCACGAACGCGTTGCTGGTGAACGTCAGCGGCATCATCAGGGAGAACGCGAAGATCTGCACCTTCTCCGGGTCCTTCGCCTTGAGGCCGATGAGCACCGACATCCAGGACATCGCCAGTGCGAAGGCCAGCAGCAGGGCCACCGCGCCCAGCACGCCGGCCACGCCGGTCTGGATCCGGAAGCCCAGGATCGTGCCGATCCCGAGGAACAGGAACAGCGCCCAGAGCTGCTTGGCGGTGTCGGCGATGATCCGGCCCGCCAGCGGCGCGGTGCGGGCGATCGGCAGGCTGCGCAGCCGGTCGAAGACGCCCTTGGTGATGTCGGTGTTGAGGCCGATCGCCGTGGTCAACGTGGCGAACAGCGCGTTCTGCACGACCAGGCCGGGCAGCGCGAACTGCAGGTAGTCCCCGGTGCTCCCGGCGATGGCGCCGCCGAACACGTAGGTGAACAGCAGCAGGAACATCACCGGCTGCACGCTCAGGTCGAGCAGCTCCATGGGGTTGTGCTTGATCTGCACCAGGCTGCGCCAGGTGAGCGTCATCGTCTGGCGGAACCCCGCCGACAGGCCGACCCGCTTGGCCGGAGCCGGGGCCGGTACGGTCATCGTGGTCACGCGAACACCTCTTCCTTGGCGTCGGAGGCCTTGTCCTCGGCGGGATGGCCGGTCAGGGCCAGGAAAACCTCGTCGAGGCTGGACTTGCGCAGCGAGAGCTCGGAGGCGACGACCCCGAGGTCGTCCAGCCGCCTCACGATCGCCGGCACCACCGCGGGGTCGTGCACCGAGGCCACGGCCTTCCCGCCGGTCACGGTGGGGACCTCGGCGATGACGTCGGCGACGACCTGGACGACCAGGTCGAGATGGTCCGGCCGGAGCGGCCGTACCTCCAGGACCTGGGCCCCGGTGGTCGCCTTCAGCTCGTCGGAGGTGCCCGAGGCGATCACCCTGCCGTGGTCGAACACCACGATGTCGTCGGCGAGCTGGTCGGCCTCCTCCAGATACTGGGTGGTGAGCAGCACCGTCACCCCGTCGGCCATGAGGTCGCGCACCACGCTCCACAGCTCGGTACGGCTGCGCGGGTCGAGACCGGTGGTCGGCTCGTCGAGGAACAGCACCTGGGGCCGCCCGACCAGGCTGGCGGCCAGGTCGAGACGGCGGCGCATGCCACCCGAATAGGTCTTCGCCGCCCGGCCCCCGGCATGGGTCAGCTCGAACCGCTCCAGCAGCTCGGCCGCCCTGGCCCTGGCGTCGGCCCGCGACAGTTCGAGCAGGCGGCCGAGCATCACCAGGTTCTCCACCCCGGTGAGCGTCTCGTCGACCCCGGCGTACTGGCCCGTGAGGCCGATCAGCGACCGCACCTGGTGGGCCTGCCTCGTCACGTCGAACCCGCCGACGGAGGCCGTGCCCCCGTCGGGCCGGAGCAGCGTCGCCAGGACCCGTACGGCGGTGGTCTTGCCCGCCCCGTTCGGCCCCAGGACGCCGAGCAGACGTCCCTGGGGCACGAGAAGGTCGACCCCGTCCAGCGCACGGGTCTCCCCGTAGCGCTTCACCAGGCCCTCGGCCTGAATGGCGTATCGCATGATCGGCACCTCTCCCTAGTGATCGGTCCCCAGGGTGCACCGTCCCACTGACACTTCTCTGACCCCCGGCCTCCTCGGCCCGGAGCCCGCTGACAGATCGCTGACACGGCGGTCCGCCCGCCCGGACGCAACCCTTTAGGCTGACAGCGTGAGCGACCGAGCCGATGAGTACAGGGATGCCACGAGCGGCGCCGCGGCGGCGGACCGGGCGGGCGGCGGGCGTCCCCCCGGCGGCGGTCGTGTCCCGTTGCGCGCCCCCGCCAACCGGGTCTCCCGCAAGGCCGTCACGCTGTGGCTGCTGGAACAGGTCTTCTGGTCCGTCGTCCTGGTCGGCGGATCGTTCTTCCTGGCCCGGTGGATCGACGCCGACCGGTGGTCCTGGCTGCCGCTCTGGCTGGTGGACGGCATCTGGTGGCTGCCGGTCGTGGTGGCGGTGCTCGTCGTGCCGGGCGCGATCGTCGAGCCGTTCTGGCGCTACGCCGTGCACCGGTGGGAGTTCAGCGGGGACGTGGTCTACGCCCGTTCCGGATGGATCAGCAGGGAATGGGCGTTCGTCCCGGTCAGCCGGATCCAGACGGTGGACAAGACGCAGGGCACGCTGGAACGGACGCTTGGGCTGGCCACGGTCGAGATCCGCACCGCCTCCCATGCGGGATCGTCGACGATCAAGGGTCTCGACTACGAGGTCGCCGCCGTCCTGGCCGAGGAGCTCGCCCGGCGGGCCGAAGAGCTGAGGGACGACGCCACGTGACCGAGCCTCCCGAGCACCAGGGCCTTCCCGGACAGCCGGGTGAGGGGGACCCCCGCCTCGCGGCGGTCCCCGGTGGCTTCCCGCCAGGCCCGCAGGCCGCACCGGAGGGCGGGCCGCCGGTGGCCGGTCAGGGATACGGCCCGCCGCCGACCGGACCGGCGCTGCGGCTCAGTCCCAAAGTGCTGCTGACGGATCCGATCCGGATGCTGCCCTCGCTCTTCCTGCCGCTGGCCGGTGTCCTGTTCATCGGCGGGTTCTCGCCGGGCTCGTTCGGGTGGGCGGCTTTCGGCGTCGTCGGCTCGGTCGTCTTCGCCGCCGTCCGCTGGGCGACCTTCACCTACCGGATCGCCGGCGACAGGCTGGAGCTCACCCGGGCCCTGATCAGCAGGTCGGTGCGGACGATCCCGCTGGAGCGGATCAGGGGTGTCGACGTCAGCAACCCGCCCCTGCACCGGCTGCTCGGCATCGCCGTGCTGAGGATCGACACCGGCGCGAGCGGCGACGAGAAGCAGGAGGGCGAGCTCGACGGGGTGACCGTCGAGGAGGCCGAGCGGCTCAAGGCCGTGCTCCTGTGGCACGCCCGCGCCCGGATGGCGCGGCGTGCCCAGGCGCAGGAGACGGCGCGGGCGGCCGCCGGGTCGGACCTCATGGCGCCGGCGGCCGGCCCGTCCACCGGACCGCCGGGGACCGCGGCTCCCCGCGAGACCCGTCACGAGGTCGGCGAGACGACCCCCGAGCGGGTGTTCTTCGTGGTGCCGCGCAAGTGGCTCGCCTACGGCCCCCTGTCGGGGGCCTACCTGCTGACGCCGTTCGCGCTGGTGGCCGGTGCCGTGGGCCTGGCGTTCCAGTGGGGCTCGGAGTTCAGGATCGACGGGCGGACCGTGATGGGCGCGGGGGAGTGGCTCTGGAGGCACCCCGCTCTCCTGATCGGCGCGCTGGTGCTGCTGGTGCTCGCCATGCCGGTCGTCGGCACGGTCATGTACGCCGTGTTCAACTGGGACTTCACCCTGCGTGCCAGGGAGGGATACCTCGTCGCCGAGCGGGGCCTCCTCACTCGCCGGAGCGTGTCGCTGGAGCGGCGCAGGGTGCGCGGGTTCGAACTGGTGGAGGGGCCGGCCGAACGCTGGACGGGGCTCGCGCGCGCCTGGGCGATCGTGACCGGTCTGGGCGACTCCGAGACCAGGGGCCAGCTGATGCCCGTGGCGCCGCGCTCCATCGTGCTGGACGTGGTGGGTGAGGCGATCGGGCCGATCGCCACCGGCCTGCGGGCCCATCCGGTGGCGGCGCGCCGGCGCCGGCTGTTCCGGGCGATCTTCCCGTGGCTGGTGGTCGCCGCCTGCGCGGTGGTGCTCGCCGCGGCGTGGTCCCCGATCTGGTGGGGGCTCGCGGTGCCCGCTCTCGTCCTCGCGCTGCTGGGCGTCCCACTCGGCCTGGACCGCTACCGGTCCCTCGGCCACACCTACGACGGGGCGCGCCTGTCGGTCCGGTCGGGGTCGCTGCGCCGCTCCCAGGCCGTGGTGGAGGAGCGGGCCGTGGTCGGCTGGACCCTGCGGCAGACATGGTTCCAGCGGCGTGCCGGTCTGCTGACCGTGGTCGCCGGGGTGGGCGCGGGCACCGGAGGCTACGAGGCGATCGACGTCGGCGAGGCCGCGGGCGTGGCCTTCGCCGCCGAGGTCACACCCGGCTGGCTCGCCCCGTTCGTCGCGACCGAGGCCGCCGAACGGCCCTGACCCTCCCGCCGTCGCGACGGAGACCACCGGAACGGCCCCGCCCCTCGGCGCGGCGGCGAACGGCCTGTGGCCTCCTGCACGGTGGGGCCGGGGTAACCG
>NZ_NGFP01000263.1 GCF_002149035.1 Streptosporangium minutum | reverse complement strand
GGCAGGGGAGGCGTGGTCCGGGGCGGTGGACCTGTGTCCGCCTTCGGCAGCCCTCGTGCTGGGGAGGTTCCGGGGCGGTGGACGTGTGTCCGCCTCCGGCAGCCCTCGTGCTTGGGGATGTAGGGTTCGCTGAGCCGTCGGAGGCACCGGCAGAACCCGCGAGAAGGAGCGTGTGACATGACCTGGCACTGGCGCTATGAGAACGCGAACGGCGGGCTGGTGACCGAGGGGGTTGTGCCGCCCGAAACGTTCCCGAGTCAGGCGGACGCGGAGTCGTGGCTCGGTGAGAGCTGGCGTGAGCTGCTGGAAGCCGGTGTCGAGAAGGTCACTCTGCTTGAGGACGACCGGGTCGAATACGAGAAGATGTCACTGCGCCCCGAATGACGTCTCCGCGCCGCGAATGATGTCACTGTGCCGCGAATGACGTCTCCGCGCCCCGAATGATGTCTCCGCGCCGTGAATGATGTGTCCGCGCCGCGAATGAAGAAGAACCCCTTGGGGTGCCATTCCCAGGAATGGCGCCCCAAGGGGTTCTGGCTGTTCGGGTGACTACGGGCGCTTCTCGGGGCTGATGGTCTTGGCGGGGTCCCGCTCGACCACCGGGCCGAGGACGTCGTCGATCTTCTTCAGCACCTCGGCGTCCAGCTTCACCCCGGAGGCCTTGACGTTGTCACGGACCTGCTCCGGCTTGGTCGCCCCGATGATGGCGGAGGCCACGTTCGGGTTCTGCAGCACCCACGCCACCGCGAGCTGGGCCATGCTCAGACCGAGGTCGGCGGCGATCGGCTTCAGGTTCTGGACGCGGGTGAGCACGTCGTCGTTCAGCATCCGGGAGATGAAGCCGCCTCCGGCCGGGTCGGTGGCCCGGGAACCGGCGGGCGGCGGTTGGCCCGGCAGATACTTGCCGGTCAGCACGCCCTGGGCGATCGGGGACCAGACGATCTGGCTGAGGCCCTCCTTCTCGGACAGCGGCACGACCTCGGCCTCGATGACCCGCCACAGCATCGAGTACTGCGGCTGGTTGGAGACCAGGCGGTCGAAGCCCATCTCGTCGGCGATCTTCAGGGCCTGGGCGATCTGCTCGGCGTTCCACTCGCTGACGCCGACGTAGAGGACCTTGCCCTGGCGTACGAGGTCGTCGAAGGTCTTGAGGGTCTCCTCAAGGGGCGTCTCGTTGTCGAAGCGGTGGGCCTGGTACAGGTCGACGTAGTCGGTCTGCAGGCGGCGCAGCGAGCCGTGAACGGACTCGGTGATGTGCTTGCGGGAGAGGCCGCGGTCGTTGGGGCCGGCACCCGTGGGCCAGTAGACCTTGGTGAAGATCTCCAGAGACTCGCGGCGGACGCCCTTCAGGGCGCGGCCGAGCACCTCCTCCGCCTTGGTGCCCGCGTACACGTCGGCGGTGTCGAAGGTGGTGATCCCCTCGTCGAGCGCCGCCCGCACGCATTCCCGGGCGGCGTCCTCCTCGACCTGGGAACCATGAGTGATCCAGTTGCCGTAGCTGATCTCACTGACCATGAGGCCGCTACGGCCAAGGTGGCGGAATTCCATGCTTCCGACCCTAGTAGGTGTCATGCGACAGACCGATTCGGGATACTCTGCCCGGCGTGTTGCGGTTGATCACTTCTCGATGGGTACGGCTCGCACTCGTGGCCGCCGCGGTGGCGGCGATCGTCGTGGCGGTCCTGCGCCTGCGCCGGTCTCCGGCCGTCCCCGGGGACGCCCTCCGCGCGAAGATCGCCCCCGGATCCGGACTCGGACCCGAGGCCGAGGCCGTACCGGCTCCCTCACCGCAGTGGCCCCCCGCTCCGATCCTCGGTACCCCCACCGCCGACGACCTCAAGCGTTACGCCGTCAGGCCCTACATCCCCCGTTTCCTGGCCCCGGACTCTCCGCCGCGAAAGCCCCTGGACGACCTCACCCGGCGCCGCCTGACCCGCTGGGGCGCCGTCGCCGTCACGCTGTGCCTGCTGGTGTTCGGCACGCAGGCCCTGGAGAACGCGACCTTCTCCAAGGAGGCGACGGCCACGGAGGCCACGGGGGAGACCCGTTTCGGGGACATGCCCGAGACCCTGATCGACCCGTGCGTGCCCGGCTGGGAGCCGGACCCCGCCACGGGAATGGCGGGCGACCGCGTCGGCACGCTCTGCGAGGAGGATGCCTCCGGATGGTCGCAGGCGGAGGCGCCGTTCCCTGTGGACACCGCCCAGGCTCCGGACACCACCGCGACGGCCCCGGACGAGACGGTTCCCGACGCCGACTGCCACCCCGCGACGCGGACGCCCCGGGCGCGGCCGCTCAGCCCGAGGGTCGTCCGGGCGGTGAACAGGCAGTGGGCGCGGATCGAGAAGTGGCTGAAGGCCAACGCCCCGGCGAGCTACCGCACGCTCGGCTCACCCGCCAGGGCCCGGACGATCGCGGTCGCGGAGGCGCAGATGGGCCTGAGGTTCCCGAACGACCTGCGCGCCTCGCTGCTGCGGCACAACGGGGCCGTGGCGGCGGGCGGGAGCTGGCCGTTCGGCTTCCTGGGCAACGCGGGCATGGGGGTCCGGGAGATCCGTGACACCTGGCGGATGCTGTGCGGGATCGACGACAAGGTCGAGGACCGGGGAGAGGGCTCCGACCCGCGCGCGGAATGGTGGGACGGGCGCATGATCCCCTTCGGGACCGACGGGAGCGGCAACCATCTGGTGGTCGACTCGGTCATGCGCGACGTGGGGGAGACCGACCACGAGGGCCGGATGAGCTTCACGCCCGGCGGGATCCCGATCCGCTCGCACTACGCCCTGCTCAAGGCGGTCGCCGACGCGATGGAGACCGGAGGCGCCGTCGGCTACTGGAAGCCCCGGGTGACCGGGGGCGAGTTCGACTGGGACATCGTGAACTGAGGCCGCAGGTACGGCTCCGCCGGAAGTGGGCTGAGGCCGCAGGTACGGCTCCGCCGGAAGTGGACTGAGTTCTGCAGGTACGGCCACCGCCGGAGCCGGCCGCTCAGCGGCACTCCGCCCCGCCGGATGACCGAGCGGGGCGGAGGGACGCGGTGTCCTCGGAGGAGGCCCGGACGCCTACTTCTTCGCCGGGACGGGCTTGCCGCCGGGGAGGAAGGCGGGCGGCGGGAAGCGCAGCTTGCGGATCTGCAGCGCGCGCATGGCGGCGTAGAAGCCGACGCCCTTGACGCTCTCGCCGGGGAACTTCTCGGTCACGAGCTTCTTGACCTTCCAGGACACCCAGACCGAGGTGAACAGCACGCCGACCATCATGATCGGCCAGCCGATCGTGATGACGGCGGCGTAGATGTACTGCCGGGTCTCGCCGGGGAAGGGGACCCAGGTGAGCAGCAGGATCAGCAGCGAGAACGGCAGGAAGTACTGGCTGATGATCCGGCGGGAGTCCACCCAGTCACGGGCGAACTTGCGTGCCGGGCCCCGGTCGCGTGCCGGGAAGTAGCGCTCGTCGCCGCGCATCATGCCCTCGCGCGCCTTGACGCGGTCGTTGGCCTGGCGTTCGCGGAGCTGCTTGTAGGCCTCTTTGCGGTTCTGGGGGGCGTTCACCGGCTGGCGGCGACGGCCTTCGGCGTCCCGGCGCTTGGGTGTGGGACGCCCCTTGCCCGCAGGCTTAGGATCGTTAGCGGAGACGGGGGAGTCGTCCGCGGTGGTCTGGGTACGTCGGAACACATCGTCAGCCTACCGGGACTGCAACTTAGTGACGCCCTCGTGCGTTATGCGTAGGGTGAACCTAGGTGGCTCCGGAGCTTTCTATAGGGGGCAGGAATCACTGGGGTGACCCGAAGCGCATTTGAAGAAGGGGACGGCCGACGCGCATGAGCGTGATGAAGAGACTTTCCATGATCTTCAAGTCCAAGGCCAACAACGCCTTGGACAAGATGGAGGATCCACGCGAAACCCTGGACTACTCCTACCAGCGTCAGTTGGAGTTGTTGCAGAAGGTGCGCCGGGGTGTGGCCGACGTCGCCACCTCGCGCAAGCGGGTGGAGTTGCAGATCAACCAGATCGAGGCCCAGTCGCGCAAGCTCGAGGAGCAGGGTCGGAAGGCGCTGGGCGTCGGCCGCGAGGACCTCGCCCGCGAGGCGCTGACCCGCCGGTCGAGCCTGCAGACCCAGATCGCCGACCTCCGCGTCCAGCACGACAACCTGCAGGGCGAGGAGGAGAAGCTCACCACCGCCTCGCACCGGCTGCAGGCCAAGGTCGACTCCTTCCGCACCCGCAAGGAGACGATCAAGGCGACCTACACCGCGGCCGAGGCTCAGACGCGGATCAACGAGGCCTTCTCCGGCATCTCGGAGGAGATGGGCGACGTCGGTCTGGCGATCCAGCGGGCCGAGGACAAGACGGCCTCGATGCAGGCCCGCGCGGGCGCCATCGACGAGCTGCTGGCCAGCGGCGCGCTCGACGACTTCAGCGGGCAGCGCGGCGACGACATCCAGGCCGAGCTGGACCGCATGGGCGGCGGCCAGGACGTGGAGCTGGAGATCGCCCGGATGAAGGCCGAGCTCGGGCAGGGCTCCGCGCCCAAGAGCGCGATCGAGTCCGGACCGCCCCACCAGCAGCCCCAGCCCCAGCAGCAGCAGTCCCCCCAGACCCAGCAGTACCGTCAGCCGGGGGAGGGGCTGTGATCGTTCGCATCATGGGCGAGGGCCAGACCGAGATCGATCCCGGTGACCTCGGCGTCCTCAACGCCCTGGACGGTGAGCTGGAGGCGGCGATCGAGGCCGGCGACGAGGAGATCTTCCGGGCCCGCCTGCACGATCTGCTGGACAAGGTCCGCCATGTCGGCAAGGCGCTCCCGGACGACAGTCTGGAGCCCTCGGAGCTGATTTTGCCTCCGGCTGACGCTTCCATGGAAGAAGTGCGGGAGATGCTCGGCGATGAGGGGCTGATTCCCGGATAGTTTGGGCATATGGCACACACCCGGTTCGCCCCGGACCGGGGCCTGACCAGTCGCATGGTTCTGACCATGTTCCTGCTCGGACTGCTGTATGTCGTCTTCGTGAGCGTGTTGATCACGCTGGGAGTCCAGACGATCCTGGTGCTGCTCATAGCCGGTGGCACCCTGCTGGTGCAGTACTTCATGTCCGATCGCATCGCGCTGTTCGCGATGCACGGACGTGAGGTCACCCCGCAGCAGGCCCCGGAGCTGCACGGCATGATCGACCGCCTCTCCGCCATGGCCGACATGCCCAAGCCGCGGGTGGCGATCGCCGATTCGGACGTCCCGAACGCGTTCGCCACCGGCCGCAACCAGAAGAAGGCCGTGGTGTGCGTGACCACCGGCCTGCTGCGCCGTCTGGAGCGGGCCGAGCTTGAGGGCGTGCTCGCCCATGAGATGTCCCACGTCGCCCACCGCGACGTCGCCGTGATGACCATCGCCTCGTTCCTCGGCATCGTCGCCGGGCTCATGACCAGGGTCGCGCTCTTCAGCGGTCTGGGGCGCGGCCGCGACGATCGTGGCGGCCTGCCGATCGGCCTGATCATCATGCTGGTCTCCGCCCTGGTGTACGGGGTCAGTTTCCTGCTCACCCGCGCCCTGTCGCGCTACCGTGAGCTGGCCGCCGACCGCGCCGGAGCGCTGCTCACCCAGCGCCCCTCCGTCCTGGCCAGCGCGCTCGTCAAGATCAGCGGTGAGATGGCCCGCATCCCGACCAGGGACCTGCGCGAGGCCGAGCCGTTCAACGCCTTCTTCTTCGTCCCCGCGCTGTCGGGCGGCGCCAGCCTGGCGACGTTGCTGGCGACCCATCCGCCGCTGAACCGGCGCCTGGAACAGCTCGCCAGGATCTCGGCCCAGCTCGGCCAGGGAGTGTGAGCCGGTGAAGTGGTGGGACGCGCTGCTGGGCCGTACCGAACCGGTGAAACCGGACCTGGACGCGCTGTTCGCGCTGCCGTCGGCGGCGGTGACCCTGCAGGCCGCGACCGGGCTGGCGCCGACCGGGACGGGGTCGGTCTGCTTCCGCCCGGCCGAGGGAGGGGCCTTCGCCGAGCTGGAGCGTGACGTCACCCAGCTGCTCGCCGCCGGCGGCGGCCCACCGGTGGAGGAGTCCAAGGACGCCTACGGCTACACCTGGCTGCTGGTGCGCCGCACGCCCGAGCAGCTCAGCGACCTGGTCACCGATCTGCACGCGGTCAACTCCTCCCTTGAGGCGGCGGGTTTCGGCCCCTCCCTGCTCTGCTCCTTGGTCGTGTTCGCCGACGAGTCCGCCCGCGCGCTCGCCCTGGTCTACCTCTACAAGCGCGGCACCTTCTACCCGTTCGCGCCGCTGTCGGGCCAGCACAGGGACAACGCGCTGGAGCTTCAGGTGCGTGCCGCGGTCGAGGGGGAGCTCCCGATCGAGCCCGACCTCAGCCGCTGGTTCCCCCTGTGGGGCGCCCCCGGGCTCTAGGGCGATGCGCGCCCGGCGGAGGCTGGCCTGGATCGCGGCCTGCGGGTTCGCCGTCGCGGGCCTGTGCTACAGCGCCTGGCTGCCGGCGCAGTTCCTCAACCCCGGGATCGGCGGGCCGGACGCCTACGTCAGCGAGCTGGCGGCCGCCGACCAGCCGTGGTCGTGGCTGGTGCGGGCCGCCGACGTGATCGCCGGGATCGCCTGCCTGGCCGCCGTGGCCCTGGTCCCCGACGAGCGTCCCGGCCGGTGGGGCGCGCTCGGCTGGCTCGGTCTCGCACTGCTGGGCGGGATGACGGTTCTGGACAGCGGCCTGTTCCCGCTGGACTGCGCCGCGCTGAGCGACCCCGTGTGCGCGGCCGCCGAGGCGGCGGGGCGGGTCTCGCCGTCCCACCGGATCCACACGGTGACCAGCGCCCTGGCGTCCGCGGGAGCGATTGTCAGCCTCCTGGCGCTGCCGGTGAGCGCGCTGCGGCGGCGCAGGTGGCCGCTCATCGGGTACGGCGGGGCGGTGCTGGCCGTGCTCATGGCCGTGGCCACGGTGTGGACCCTGGCGGCCATCGCGTCCGGCGCCCCGGTGGGGCTCGCGCAGCGGTTCCAGGTCGCGGTCATCGGGCTCTGGCTGCTGTCGCTGGGGGCCGCGCTGTGGCGGGACCGGACGATGGCGGTCCCGCCGAAGTCGCACGTCCTGCTGGAGGGGGCCGGGACGCCGCCGGTGCTGATCTGCGCGGGAATGGCGGGAGCGTGGTTCCACTGGGACCGGGTCGCCGCCGACCTCAGCCGCGACCACGCGGTGATCCGGTTCGACCGGCCGGGCCTGGGCCTCAGCTCCGGCCACCGCAGGCCGCCCACGCTGCGCGAGGAGGCGGACCGGATCGGCGCGCTCGCGGGGTCACCGGTCGTGGTGGTGGGGCACTCGGCGGCGGGCCGGCACGCGGAGGCCTTCGCCCGGCTCCACCCCGGGCGGGTGGCGGGGCTGGTGCTGGTCGACCCCAGTTGCGAGTCCACGGTGCGGCCCCGCGGCGCGGCGCGCGCGGCCGCCGTGCGAGCCGTACAGCGTGTCCTTCCGGCGCTGGGCGGCACGTTCGGCGCGACCGCCGTCGCCTCCCTGGTGCTGCCCTTCGCGCACCGTCTCCTCATGGGGGCGCACGACGGCGCCCGTGCCGTGTACGGCAGGGGCCGGGTCCTGGCCGCCGCGACGGCCGAGTGGCTCGCCTACCCGGACATGACCGCCGAGCTCGACGAGCTGCGCGGGACCCACCCCTTCCCGGAGATCCCCGTGGTCGTCCTCAGCGCCGGTCCGGAGGACCGCTGCCACCACGACCTCGCCGAGCTCCTCGACGCCAAACTGATCTCCCTGCCCGGCACCGGGCACGAGGTCCAGCTCGAAAACCCCGAGGCGATCACCGGAGCGGTCCGGACGATTAGCAGATTTCACGATACGTAGCCGGGTATACGATCTGAGTAGCGATCACCTCGGGGGTGATGATGGCATCTCGGCTGAAGGATCGGGGCTGGACGGCGGCGGTGCCTCGGGCGCTGGGCGTGTTCTTCGCGGTGCTGGCGGCCTATTCGGCGCTCATCGCGCTCGTCGGGCCGGTCCGGAGGCTGCTGCGGCCGGCCACCGACGTGATCAGCACCAGCGTCTTCTCGGTCGAGGCGAACCTCGGCTACGCGGTCTTCCTGGCGATCCTCGCCGGCGCCCTCTCCCGCCACAAGCGCGCGGCGTACTGGCTGCTGGTCGTGCTGCTGTCGCTGACCCTCCTGCTCGACGTGCTCCTGCTGCCCCTGGTCTACCTCTTCGGCGACAGCGCCTTCCGGGGGCGCGAATCCACCTGGCTGCTGGCCACCGGGACGGTAAACCTGGTCTTCGTCGCCGGCCTGCTGACCGTGCTGGTGCTCGCGCGCCGAGAGTTCTACGCCAAGGTGCAGCGCGGCGCCTTCCGCAAGGCGCTGCTCACGCTCGCCCTCCTGTTCACGGTGTCCTTCGGCGTCGCCTACCTGCTGGTCGCCCTCTTCCCCGGCACGCTGGAGCCGCGGGGCCGGTTCGCCTGGGCGCTGGAGAAGTCACTGGGCGGCGCCGTCACCCTCGACCTCGACCGGGTCGGGCACCCGCCCGCCTGGGTCGGCTTCGTCGTGGGCCTGCTGACCGCCGTCGCGATCCTCTCCGCCTTCATGGTCCTGTTCCGCTCCCAGCGGGCCAGCGCCGAACTGCCCCCGGAGGAGGAGGCCGGGGTGCGCGCGCTGCTGGCCGCCACCGGGGAGCGCGACTCGCTCGGATACTTCGCCACCCGCAGGGACCGGACCGCGATCTTCTCCCCCAGCGGCAAGGCGGCCGTCTCCTACCGGGTGGTCGCCGGGGTCAGCCTGGCCGGCGGCGACCCGATCGGAGACGTGGAGGCGTGGGAACCGGCCATCCGGACGTGGATGGACCAGGCAGGGGAGTACGGCTGGACCCCGGCGGCCATCGGAGCGAGCGAGGAGGGCGCCAGGGCCTACAACCGGGCCGGGCTGCGGGTCCTCCAGCTCGGCGACGAGGCCGTGATCGAGGTCGCCCGCTTCACCCTGTCCGGCCGGGAGATGCGCGGGGTGCGGCAGGCGGTCAACCGGGTCGAGCGGGCCGGATACACCCTGCGCGTCCGGCGGCACGAGGAGCTGACCCCGCAGGAGATGCGCCGCATCATCGACCGGGCCGAGGCGTGGCGGGACACCGAGGCCGAACGCGGCTTCTCCATGGCGCTGGGACGCCTGGGCGACCCGGCGGACGGCAGGTGCGTGCTGGTCGAGGCGCTCGGGCCGGACGGCGGCCACGCCGCGCTGCTGTCGTTCGTGCCGTGGGGCGAGCGCGGCCTCTCCCTGGACCTGATGCGCCGCGACCGCGAGGCCGACAACGGCCTGACGGAGTTCATGGTCTCCGGCCTCGTCAGGCAGGCGCCCGCGCTGGGAGTGGAGCACATCTCGCTGAACTTCGCGGTCTTCCGGGCCGCCTTCGAGGAGGGCGCGAGGATGGGCGCCGGGCCGGTGCTGCGGGCCTGGCGGGGGATGCTGCTGTTCTTCTCCCGCTGGTGGCAGCTCGAGTCGCTGTACCGGTCGAACGTGAAGTACCGCCCCGAGTGGGTGCCGCGCTACCTCGCCTACGAGGACGGCCGCGACCTGCCCAAGGTCGGCCTCGCCTCGGTGATCGCCGAAGGCTTCCTGGGGCACGCGCCGAGCCTGCCCACCCTGCTGCGGCGCGGGGAGGGCCCGGTCCGCCCGGCGGTGGAGCCCCCCGCGGCGCCCCGCGCGGCCCTCGCGCCGGAGCCGGGCGAGAGCGGGGAGCGGGGCGCAGCCGTACCGGAACAGGTCAGGGTCCGTCTCGCCAAGCTGGACCGGATCCGGGCCGCGGGCGGCGACCCCTACCCGGTGAACTACCCGCGCACCCACACCGCCGCCGAGGTACGGCAGGCCCATCCCGGCCGGGCCGCCGACCTGCGGACCGGGGAGCGGGTGGCGGTGGCCGGGAGGGTGACGCTGGTCCGCGACCACGGCGGGCTGCTGTTCGCCACGGTCGCCGACTGGAGCGGCGCCCTCCAGCTCATGATCACCAAGGCCGCGGGGCTTGAGCGCTGGCGCGACACGGTGGACCTGGGCGACCACGTCGGCTGCGTCGGCGAGGTCGTCACCACCAGGACCGGGGAGCTGTCGGTGCTCGCCGAGGAGTGGGCGACGACCGCCAAGTGCCTGCGCCCCCCGCCCGGCAGGCGGCGCGGCGCGGCCGGCTCGGAGACGTGGGCCCGGCGGCCTCCCCTCGACCAGGTGACCGGTCCCGAGGCCCGCGAGACGCTGCGGATCAGGGGGGCGGTCCTGCACGGCCTCCGCGACGCCCTGGCACGGCGGGGCTTCCTGGAGGTCGAGACGCCGATCCTGCAGTCCGTCCACGGCGGCGCCTGCGCCCGGCCGTTCGTCACCCACATGAACGCCTACGACACGAGGCTCTACCTGCGGATCGCTCCGGAGCTGCACCTCAAGCGGCTGTGCGTGGGCGGGGCGGAGCGGGTCTTCGAGCTCGGCCGGACCTTCCGCAACGAGGGGGTCTCCCACAAGCACAACCCGGAGTTCACGATGCTGGAGGCCTACCAGGCCTACGCGGACTACCGGACGATGCTGGAGCTGGCCCGCGCGCTGGTCCAGGAGGCGGCCACCGCGGCGTTCGGCGCGCCGGTGATCCGCAGGCGCGGGCAGGAGATCGACATCTCCGGAGCCTGGCGGACGGTCGAGGTCAACGAGGCCGTCTCGGAGGCCGCGGGGGAGGAGGTGACCGTGGACACCTCAGTCCAGGAGCTCCGCAAGCTGGCCGACCGCCTGGCGGTGCCGTACGACCCGAGATGGGGGCGGGGCGCGGTGCTCCTGGAGCTGTACGAGCGGCTGGTGGAGGAGCGGACCGCCGGGCCGGTCTTCTACACCGACTTCCCGGCGGAGGTGTCCCCGCTCACCCGGCCGCACCGCCAGGACCCCCGGCTGGCCGAGCGGTGGGACCTGGTCGCCTACGGCGTCGAGCTCGGCACCGCCTACTCCGAGCTGATCGACCCGGTCGAGCAGCGCCGCCGCCTGACCGAGCAGTCGCTGCTGGCCGCCGCCGGGGACCCGGAGGCGATGGAGCTGGATGAGGACTTCCTGCACACGCTGGAGTACGCCATGCCGCCCACCGGCGGCCTCGGCATCGGCGTGGACCGGCTCATCATGCTGCTGACCGGGAGGACGATCCGGCAGACGCTGTCCTTCCCACTGACGCGGCCCCGGGGCTGATGCACTGACTGTGACCATTTGCCCTCACAATGGACCGTAAAAAGTCCTTAAAGGGAGGGTGTCGCCATGCCGGACCTCGTGTCCTTGCGGCCTGGGGATCCCGAGCGGGTGCGGGAGTACCAGCTCACCGCGCGGCTCGGCGAGGGCGGTCAGGGGACGGTGTTTCTCGGCGTGTCGCCCACGGGCGCCCGCGTCGCGGTCAAACTGCTCCGCGCAGATCTCGCCCAGGACGAGGAGGCGCTGGAGCGTTTCGTCCGCGAAGTCAGCACGACCCAGCGGGTCGCGCCGTTCTGCACCGCCGCGGTCATCGACACCGGCGTCGACCAGCACCGGCCGTACATCGTCAGTGAGTACATCGACGGCCCGACGCTGGACGCCGTCGTGGCCGGCGAGGGGCCGCGCGAGGGCTCGGCCCTGCACCGCCTGGCGATCGGCACGGTGACCGCGCTCGTCGCGATCCACCAGGCAGGGATCGTGCACCGCGACTTCAAGCCGTCCAACGTGCTGCTCGCCTCCGACGGCCCGCGGGTGATCGACTTCGGCATCGCCAAGGCGCTCGACCGGACCTCCACGCTGACCGCGATGGCGATCGGCACCCCCTCCTACATGACCCCCGAGCAGCTGGCGGGGGAGACCGCCGGCTCGCCCGCCGACATGTTCGCCTGGGGCTGCACGATGGTCTTCGCGGCCACCGGCCAGCCGCCGTTCGGCACCGACAGCCTGCCCGCGATCTTCAACCGGATCATGAACATGGAGCCCGACCTGCGGGCGATCACCGATCCGGCCCTGCGTGACCTGGTGGGGCAGTGCCTGTCCAAGGACGCCGCCCTGCGGCCCACGGCGGGGGAGGCGCTGCTGCGACTGCTCGGCCACGCCGGCGGCGCGCCGGGCGTGCCGACGCCCACCGCGCCGCGCGGCATCCTCGCAGAGGGGTCGGCGGCGGCCGCGCAGCAGACGGGCCCCGGCTCCGGCGGCCAGGCCCCTGCCCAGCACCCCGGCACCGGGCAGGGCGGCCATCCGTGGCAGGCCGGCCCGGAGGGCTACCCGCAGACAGGGCCGGACGGCTATCCCCAGGCCGGGCCGGGCCCCTCCCATCCCCACCAGACCGGCCCCGGAGGGCATCCGCAGGCCGGGCCCGGCGGGTATCCCCACCAGACCGGTCCCGGAGGACATGCGCAGGCCGGGCCCGGCGGGTATCCACATCAGACCGGCCCCGGAGGGCATCCCCATCAGACCGGCCCCGGAGGGCATCCGCAGGCCGGACCGGGCTACCCGCAGCAGCGGGCGGGCGCGGACGGCTACCCCCAGACCGGCCCCGAGGGCTACCCCCAGACCGGCCCCGGGGGCTACCCGCAGCACGCCCACCACCAGCAGGGACCGGGCTACCTTCAGGCCGGGCCCGGCGGTCACCCGCAGCAGGCGGTCCCGCAGCCCTACGGCGGCCCCGCGACCCATCCCTCCCGCGGCGCCTCGCCGTACCCGGGGCAGGGACCCGAGCCGGGGCGCGGGCGCAAGGTCTGGGTCATGGTCGGCGCGGGGCTCGCGGTCACGCTCGTCGCGGCCGTGGGGATCACGCTGGCGCTGCGCGACACCACGCCCGACCCGATCGTGTCCACCCACGCGGGCAGCACCTACCCGCCCGCCACCTCCCAGCCCGGCGACCCCACCCCCCAGGCGGGGGAGCCCACCAC
>NZ_NGFP01000262.1 GCF_002149035.1 Streptosporangium minutum | reverse complement strand
GCGCCTGGGTGTAGGGGTGGGCGGGGCGGTCGTAGAGGTCGTCTCTGGGCCCGGTCTCGATGACCTTGCCCAGATACATCACCGCGACCCGGTCGGAGATGTGGCGGACCACCGACAGGTCGTGCGCGATGAAGAGGTAGGCCAGCCCCAGCGACTCCTGCAGGTCCTCCAGCAGGTTCACCACGCCCGCCTGGACCGACACGTCCAGCGCGGACACCGGCTCGTCGAGCACCAGCAGCTTCGGCTCCAGGGCCAGCGCCCTGGCGATGCCGACCCGCTGGCGCTGGCCGCCGGAGAACTCGTGCGGGTAGCGGTTGCCGTGCTCGGGGCTCAGGCCGACCAGCCGCAGCAGCTCGGCCACCCGGTCCGGGCCGCCGTCCTTCCAGCGCTCGTGGACCTTCAGCGGCTCGGCGATGATGTCGTTGACCGGCATCTTCGGGTTGAGCGACGCGTAGGGGTCCTGGAAGACGATCTGCATGTCGCGCCGTACGGGCTGCAGCTGCTTGGACGACAGCGTCGTCAGCTCCTTGCCCCGGAAGCGGACAGAGCCCGAGGTGGGCTTGTGCAGCTGCAGGATCGCCCGGCCGGTCGTCGACTTGCCGCAGCCGGACTCGCCCACCACGCCGAGGGTCTCGCCCTCGTCCACGTGCATGGACACCCCGCTGACGGCCTGGACCTGGGCCACCACCCGGCGCAGGAAGCCGCCGCCCCTGACCGGGAAGTTCATCACCAGGTCGTTGACCTCGAGCAGGTGGTCGCCGCCGACCGGCTCCCGTTCCGGAGCAGGCGTCTCCTCGGTCTTCACGCTCATGCCTTGGTCTCGCTCTCGGTGCGGAAGAACACGGTCGGGTCCTCGACCGCCGCCAACCGGTCCCAGTGGTGGCAGGCCGCGAAGTGGCCGCCGCTGTCGGTCTCGGCAAGCTCCGGCTCGGCCGTCCTGCACGTGTCGTCGGCGAGCGGGCAGCGCGGCGAGAAGGGACAGCCGGCCGGCATGTTGATCAGTGACGGGGGAGTGCCCTTGATCGGGCGGAGCCGGTCGCCGGAGTTCTCCAGGGACGGGATCGACCCCAGCAGACCCGCCGTGTACGGCATGCGGGGCTCCTCGAACACCGGGTCGGTCTCGCCGACCTCGACCGGACGGCCGGCGTACATCACCAGCACCCGGTGGGCCATGCCCGCGATGACGCCCAGGTCGTGCGTGATGAGCACGATCGCGGCGTTGACCGCGTCCTTGACCTCCAGGAGCTTCTCCAGGATCTGCGCCTGGACGGTCACGTCGAGGGCCGTGGTCGGCTCGTCGGCGATGATGATGTCGGGGTTGTTGATGACCGCCATGGCGATCATCGCGCGCTGGCGCATGCCGCCGGAGAACTCGTGCGGGTAGCTGCGCAGCCGTGCCTCGGCCTGCGGGATGCCGACGAGGTCGAGCATCTCCTTGGCGCGGGCCAGCGCGCTCTTGCGCGGCATCAGCTCGTGCGCGAGCACCGCCTCGGCGAGTTGGTCGCCGACGGTGTGCACCGGGTTCAGCGCGGTCATCGGGTCCTGGAAGACCATCGCGATCTTGCGGCCGCGCAGGCTCCGCTGCTTGCGGGCCGACATCTTCAGCATGTCGTCGCCGCGGAAGAGGATCTGCCCCTTGACCCGGGCGCTCTTGGGCAGCAGGCCCATGACGGCCAGCGAGGAGACCGACTTGCCGGAGCCGGACTCGCCGACGATGCCCAGCACCTCGCGCTCGCGCAGGCTGTAGGAGACTCCCCGGACGGCGCGGACGACGCCGTCGTCGGTGGGGAACTCCACCGTCAGGTTGTCGACCTTGAGGATCTCCTCCTCCGACGGAGGCCGTACGGCGTCCAGGGTCAGGCCGACGTGCACCTCCCCGGAGGCGTCGAGCACGTTGGGGGCGATGTCATAGGTGTGCACATCGCCCTTTCGGGGCTCGATCGGCACATTAGGAGTCGTCATTAGGCACGCACCCGGGTCTGTCGGGGGTCGAAGGCGTCACGCAGGCCGTCGCCGATGAAGTTGATCGACAGTGCGATCATGATGATGAACATGCCCGGCCACCAGAACAGCCATGGGCGGACCACCATCGCGCTGCGGTAACGGCTGATGAGCTGGCCCAGTGAGGTGTCCGGGGCCTGGATGCCCAGGCCGAGGAAGGACAGCGCGGACTCCAGCAGCACCGCGCTGGCGATGCCCAAGGTGGCGCTGACGATGATCACGCCGATGGTGTTCGGCAGGATGTGGCGGAAGATGATCCGGCTCGGCCGGGTGCCGATCGCGCGGGCGGCCTCCACGAACTCCTTCTCCCGCAGGGAGAGGAACTCGCCGCGGACCAGGCGGCCCAGTGTCGGCCAGGTCACCAGGCCCAGGAAGACGCCGAGGACCAGGGCGCCGCTGTCGCCCATCATCCGGCCGACGACGGCGGCGATGACGAGGACCGGGATGGTGATCATCACGTCGGTGAGGCGCATCAGCACGGCTTCGAGCCGGCCGCGGAAGTAGCCGGCCAGCGCGCCGACGACGGCGCCGGTGAGGGTCGCGACGATGCCGACGACGAACGCGATGATGATCGACTGCTGGGCGCCGCGCATGGTCAGCGCGAAGTAGTCGATGCCGATGTCGTCCTGGCCGAACGGGTGCTCGCCGAGGTGGATGCCGGTGCCGCCGAGGAACTCGGGGATCAGGCTGAGAGTCGGCTTGCCCTGGTTGGTCAGGGGGCCGGTGTCGAGGTAGGTCTTGTCCCACCAGCCGGGGATGCCGGCGAAGCCGATGGAGCTGAACGCCAGGACGATGACGAAGCCGAACATGATCATCCCGACCAGTGCGGCGCGGTGCCGGAAGAAGCGGCGGCGGACCATCTGGCTCTGGGTCCGGGCGACGATCGCCATGCCCTGCGAATCGGATGGGGTGCCAGGTTCCGTTGCCTGCGCATTGAGCGTCATGGGTGGTTCTCCGATTTCAGGACAGCCGGATGCGCGGGTCGAGGTACGCGTAGAGGATGTCGGCGATCATGTTGAAGACGACGATCGCGGTCCCGGTGACGATGAAGAACGCCATGACCGGGGCGGGGTCCACCTCTCGCAGGCCCTTGATGAACAGGTTGCCCATGCCCTGCCAGCCGAAGACGTTCTCGGTGACCACCGCGCCGCCGATGACGCCGGCGAAGTCGAAGGCCATCAGGGTGGTGACCGGGATGAGCCCGTTGCGGAAGGCGTGCTTGACCACGACGGTCCGCTCCGGCAGGCCCTTGGCGCGGGCCGTGCGGACGTAGTCCTGGTTCATGACCTCCAGCATGCTCGCCCGGCTGTAGCGCGTGTAGGTCGCCAGTGAGACCAGGATGAGCGCCATGCTCGGCAGCAGCAGGTGACCGGCCGAGTCCAGGTTCAGCTGCCAGAAGTCGCCGGCGAAGTTGGGGGTCCGCGCGCCGATCGTCGAGATCGGCCGTCCGCGCACCACCTTGCTGTAGGAGGCGAACGCCTGGAGCATGTGGTCCAGGAAGATCACAGCGCCGGTGAACAGGCCGGTCAGCACGGAGGCCGTGATCGCCTGGCGGCGCTGGAAGCCGCCCAGGCCGTAGCCCAGACCCACGCAGACCACGACCGTCACCAGGGCGAGACCGATGATCTCCAGCCAGGTGGGGTCGACCAGCATGGGAGCGAGCACCTGGGAGGCGACCGCCCCGATCAGGGCGGCGGCGAGGGCGGCGTACAGCGGCCCGCGCTGGCGCAGCCCGGCGGACAGGACGGTGAAGCCCACCGCGGCGGCGAGGGAGATGGCCAGGACGAGCGGAAGGCCGAACCCGGGGTCGGCGAACCAGCGGGTCACCGAGAGCAGGGTGAAGAGCGCACCGCTGATCGCGGCGCCGGCGAGGAAGGCGAGGAGCCGCCGCTTGCGGTCGCCCACGGTGAGGGCGCCGAATATCAGGCCGCCGAGCAGCGTCAGGACGCCGATGACGGTCGGCGGGATGCCCGGGTCCTTCAGCCAGTTGTTGAACTCGATGGCCATGTACTGCTTGAGCATCACCGCGATCCAGAAGATCGGCAGGGAGAAGCAGACGAAGGCGGCGAAGGTCACGCTGTAGTCGAACCCGCTGTACTGGCGGAGGGCGGAGACGATGCCGACGACGATACCGACGACGATCGCCAGCACGGTGGCGGCGAGCACCAGTTGGAGCGTGGCGGACAGGGCGTGGCCGAGAAGGGGGGCGACATCCTGGCCGTCGCGGTTGACGCCCAGCTCACCCCGGACGATGCGGCCGAGCCAGCCCAGGTAGCGGACCGGGATGGGGACGTCGAGCTCCATCCGCTCGGTGCGGTCGGCGATCTTGTTGGCCTTGTTGGGGCTGTTGTCCTGGCGGAGGTCTTCCAACGGGTCGCCCGAGAGCGCCGTCAGCACGAAGATGATGAAAGTGGCCGCCAGGAGGACGAAGAACGAGATGACCAGTCTCCGCGCGATGAAGACGATCATTCCCTCACCTCCTGCTCATTCGAAGGACTATATGTGCGGGTCAGGGCCGGAACCGGAGGTTGGTGATTCTCCGGTTCCGGCCCTGGGTGGTTGGTGTTCCATCAACCGCACGCGACGGTCAGGGAACAGGCCCTAGAACGAGGGGGTTACGACAGGCTCCACTTGTCCATGTTCCAGGTGATGGTCGACTGCGCGGGGTTCGGGACGACGTTCTTGACCGTCTCGTCCCACGCGCTGAGGCCCGGGTGCTGGAACAGCGGGATCGTGGCCAGGTCGGCCCAGAGGTTCTTCTCGATCTCAGCGATGAGCGGGTCCTGCGCGGCCAGGTCCACGGTCGAGTTCAGCTTCTTGATGAGCTCGTCGACCTTCTTGCTGGAGTAGCAGCCGTTGTTGTTGCCCTTGTTCTCGCCGTCGCACTTCTTCGGGGTGGTGAAGGTGGAGGCCCAGCCGCTGACCAGGGAGGAGCCCGACCAGGCGTACAGCGCCACGTCGTAGCCGTTGGCGGGCATCACGGTGCCGAAGAAGTCCTCGGAGCCCTTGTCGACGACCTTGAAGCCGGCCTTGTTGCAGGAGTCGATGATGAGCTGCACGGCAGCGGTACGGCGCGGGTTCGGGGTCTGGTAGCCGATCTTGACTTCCAGGCCGGTCTTGCCCGCCTTCTCCACGAGAGCCTTGGCGCCCTCGATGTCCTGCTGGGCGTAGACGCCGGCGCCACCGCTGGCCGCCACGACCGCGGCGCTGTTGGCCTGGAACGGAGCGACGTTGCGGACCTCAAGAGGCTTGGACTCCGGCGCCACGGGCTTGATCAGGTTGTCGACGATGAGCTGCCGGGGCACGCACTTGGCGAAGGCCTCACGCAGCGCCTTGTCCTTGAACGGGCTGGAGTCGAAGTTGAAGTCCAGGTGCTCGTAGGTGTAGGCGTCGCCCAGGTTGACCTGGACGCCCTCCAGAGCCTTGAGCTGGTTGAGCACGTCGGGGCCGGGCTGCGGCTCGACGATCTGGACCTCGCGGTTCTGCAGGGCCTGGGCCTGCTCGTCGAGGGCGATGAAACGCTCCACGACGGTCGGGGTGGCCGCGGGGGTCCCCCACCACTTGTCGTTGGCGACGAACGTCAGCGACTGGCCGGCGTCCATCTTGGAGAGCTTGTACGGGCCGGAGGAGGGGATCAGGTCAGCGGCGGGCAGCTTGCCCTCGGAGACCCAGCCGTCGTTCCAGAACTTGATGCCCTTGGCGATCTTCTTGTCGTCGGCGGCCTTGATCGCCGAGATGAAGTCCTCCTCCGACAGGCCGTCCTGCTTGGCGACCACGTGGGCCGGCAGGAACTCGGTCGCGCCAGGGCCGTTGGCAACCCAGTCCGCGAACGGCTTGTCATAGATCAGGGTGAACTTCTTGCCGCCCTTCTCGCACTCCGGGACCTTGGTGTCCTGGATGCCGGAGGTGTCGGAGGAGGCGAAGCCCTTGACCTTGCCGGACTTGAAACCCCACCAGAGCATGATGTCGTCGCAGTCGATCGGCGTGCCGTCCGACCAGACCGCCTTGTCGTTGATCGTGTACTCGACGGTCAGCGGGTCGTCCGCGGTCTTCTCGTAGGTGCCGAAGTCCTTGTCAGGAGTGATGGCGCCCTTGTCACCGTAGAACCAGAAGCCCGTCAGCACGCGCTGGAGGGGGCCCGCGTTGCGGGTGGCGTTCTCCGCGGTGGTGTTGTTGTTGTAGGAGTGGAACTCCTGCTCGTAGGCGTACGTGATGCTCTGTGCAGCCGGAGCCGAGGCTGACGCCGAGCCCGACGCGGCCGGCTTGTCCGCCCCCGTGTCGTTACCCGCGCAGGCGGTCAGCAGGAGCGCACCTCCTGCCACAGCAGCTAGAAACTTGCCAGATGTCCGCGATTGGAACACGCCAGCACTCCTTTAATTGTCCGGTCTGAGGTCAGCCGCCAGCATTGTCGAACAAAGCTGAGCACCGGGACTCTACCTCGGACAAGTAGGACGACTTGGGTGTTGCAGACCTGAGACCGGCACCGTCCCAAGCTGTAACAAAGTCGGGCGTGAAGCGCCAAACTCCTCAATCGGTGAGGATCAGGAAAAACGTAACGTTTGACCGAATAGTCCCAGTATGTGAGATGACGGAGAGTGACGGCTGGGAGGATCGCCGAAAGGCCCTCGGATGTTCGAGGTGGCGGCGAGCTGTTCGGAAACTCCGGTGAGGATCATGGTTTCGCTCACATACGGTGACCAAGAGGTCGGGTTTTCGGCTCTCCGGAACCCGTGGACCGGCGTGTCCGCGGCGGCGGCGGCGCGAGTTCTGTGGCGGTCTCCGCTCCGGCCCATGTCGGAGTTCCTTTTTCGGAAGGGATTTCCTCGCTTATATCAGATCGGCGAAGCGTCTCATGTGCGGAATTTCTATCCCAGATCGTGTTCCCGGGAGCACTTTCCGTAGCGGGTCTGGCGATTAGGGCGCCGAGAGACCGGAAAGCGGCGGCTGCCGCCGGTGGAAAGATCACCGCCTGCCGTCCGGCCCACCCCTCCCGGCACGGCCGTCCCGACGCGGGGGCGGACCTCCCGCCCGATCCTCCAGGTGGAGCCGTCCCGGACCTTCAGGTACGGCCGACACCCCTGGCCCGGCCGTACCGGCGTGCCGCCGGCTTGGCCCGATCTTTTCGGATATTGACACTCGGGCCACTCGTAGGGCGTGCCGCCGGTCTCCATGATTGGCCGCATGACAACGACTCTTCATGCGCGTAAGCGCGGGCTGCATCGCGCCTGGATCGTGGCGGGAGTCGCGTTCGTGGCCATTCTCGGCGCCGCCGGGTTCCGCGCCACGCCCGGCGTGCTGATCACCCCGCTCCAGGAGGAGTTCGGCTGGTCCCGGGGCACCATCTCGCTGGCCGTCTCGGTCAACCTCATGCTCTACGGCCTCACCGCCCCGTTCGCCGCCGCCCTCATGAACCGCTTCGGCATGCGCCGGGTGGTGTCGGGCGCGCTGCTGCTCGTCGCGGCCGGCAGCGGGCTCACCATCCTGATGAACGCCCCCTGGCAGCTCGTCCTGTGCTGGGGCGTCCTGGTCGGCCTGGGCACCGGATCGATGGCCCTGGTCTTCGCCGCCACCCTCACCGAACGCTGGTTCGTCCGCCACCGCGGCCTCGTCACCGGGATCCTCACCGCGGGCGGCGCCACCGGGCAGCTCGTCTTCCTGCCCGTCCTCGCCCACCTCGCCGTCGCCCAGGGCTGGCGCACGGCCGCCGTCACGGTCACCGCCGCCGCCCTCGTCGTCGTGCCGCTGGTCTGGTTCCTGCTGCGCGACCGCCCGGAGGAGGTGGGCGCCACCGCCCTGGGAGCCGAGCCCGGCGCGGTCACGGCCGCCCCGCCCGCCAGGGCCGGCGGGGCCGGCCGGGCCGCCGCGCACGCGCTCGGCGTGCTGCGGAGCGCCGCGCGGACCCGGCCCTTCTGGCTGCTCGCCGGCGGGTTCGCGATCTGCGGGATGAGCACCAACGGCCTGGTCGGCACCCACTTCATCCCCGCCGCCCACGACCACGGCATGGCCGAGCCGACCGCCGCGGGGCTCCTCGCACTGGTCGGGATCTTCGACGTCGCCGGGACCATCGCGTCCGGCTGGCTGAGCGACAAGGTCGACTCGCGGGTCCTGCTCGGCGCCTACTACGGGCTGCGCGGGCTGTCGCTGATGATCCTGCCCAGCCTGTTCGGGGCGACCGCCGAGCCGAGCATGCTCGTCTTCATCATCTTCTACGGCCTCGACTGGGTGGCCACCGTCCCGCCCACCGTGGCCCTGTGCCGGCAGATCTACGGTGCCGAAGGCGCGGTGGTGTTCGGCTGGGTCTTCGCCTCCCACCAGGTCGGCGCGGCCGTCGCCGCGGTGGGCGCGGGGCTCACCCGCGACCACTTCGGCGCCTACGACCTCGCCTGGTACGCGGCCGGGTTCCTCTGCCTGATCGCCGCCCTGATGTCGGTCGCCATCGCGAAGAAGGCATCCTTGACGGTGTGAATGAGCGAAGCGGATCAGTCGGCGGGCACGGCACCGGATCGGTCACGCGGCGGGCGGAGGCCGCATGACCGGTCAGAAGGTGCTCCCGCTGGTGGTCAGGATCGAGCGGGCGGCCCCGCCGGAGCGCACCGACGCCCTGGAGGCGGCCGCGCTCGCCGTGCTGACGCTGCTCGACGACCCTCGCGCCCTCGGCGACGGCGAATGGGCCGAGACGGTCCGGTCCTGGGAGGACATCGGGATCAGGAAGGTCGTCCGGCGGGCGCGCGGAGCCGAGTGGCGCCGGGTGCTCGACCTGCCCGGCATCACGGTGACCTCCGGCACCGCCGAGGTGCGGGTCCACCCGCCGGTGCCGCTCGACGACTGGCCCAAGGACCTGTCCAGACTCCAGGTCTCCGGCACCGACCTGACCGACTCGGCCCCGCCGGGACCGGCGCGAGAGGTGACGCTCTGGGTCAACCCGGAGCTGGAGATGTCGGCGGGCAAGGCGATGGCCCAGGCCGGGCACGCGGCCCAGCTCGCCTGGTGGGGCAGTGACGAGCACGCCCGGCAGGCATGGCGGGACCGGGGGCTGGCGGCCGCCGTACGGACGGCCGACCCCGCCGGATGGGCCGCGCTGACCGGTTCGGGCCTGCCGGTGGTCCGGGACGCGGGGTTCACCGAGATCGAACCGGGCTCGTGCACGGTCGTCGCGGACGCCCCGTGGCTGCGTCACGGCGGCTTCCGGCCCGCCGGCTCCGGGCCGCTCAGGGCATCTTGATCACGGCGGCTCCGGACCGCTCGGGGCATCTTGGCGACGTCGGCCAGGGCGGAGGCGCGCGCTGGCCGTCGTAGCGGCCGTCGCGGGGGCCAGGTGCTCGACGGCGGCGGTCCCGTCCCCCGCCGCCCGGAGTCCGAGGCCGTCGGAACGGGGCGGGGGACAGATCGGTGCGGGTCCCGGCCTCACGTGAGGTGCGGTGGAAGCGGAGCTGCGCCCGGCGTTCCACGGGCCCGTCGAATCATCGCGGCGGGTCTCCCACCGACACGGGGGATGTACTCGTCAAACGGGAGGCGGTCGTTACACGGAGGAAGGTACTCGTTCCCGAAGTGTGATGGGTATCGTGCGCGAGAAAACCGGATTTGTCGTACGCTCCCGATCGTGCTCGATGGGTTGGATGGGACTCCGGGGACCCGGGGGACGGGTTCTGCGCCGACGTATGTGACCGCCGAGGCGGCCACGTCCGAGCTGCCGAGGGTCGCCCTTGACGACCCGCCGAAGCCGCCGGTGAGCCCTCCGAGGTCACCGGTCAAGAAGTCGCGGATCGGCGACCTGCCGATGCGTGTGATCTACCGGATTCTCGCCGTGGTCACCGCGGTGATCGTGGCCGCCGTCGCGGCCGTGGCCGGGTTCGTGTACTCCGGCTCCTCAGATCAGCCGGGCGGGGAAGCGTCGGGGCCGATCGCCGCGCCATCTGCCGCGACGCCCTCGCCCGGTGTCAGCTCGCCGCCGGCTCCCTCCCCCCTGTCGTCGGCCTCCTCCTCGCTGTCGGCCTCCCCCTCGGCGTCGGCGCCCTCGCCGACCGCGAGCGCGGCCCGCGCCCAGGGACGGAGCGCGGCGGTGGTGGCGGCCCTGGCCGACCCCCGCGTCCCCGGGCTGCCGCGCGACAAACGGCTCGGCCGGCTGCCGGGCAAGGCGTACAAGACCAAGCGCCGCCTGCAGGACGGCAGGTCGGGTGTGTCGCTGGCCCGGCTCGGCAAGCCGTGGAAGACCCACGGCGCCGCGCCGTTCTCCACCAAGCAGGTGCTGCCGAAGGTGAAGGGCGTGCCGACCCGGGCGATGCTCGTCAGCTGCCCCGTGCCGATCAAGGTGCAGGAGAGCCCGAAGGACACCGCGCTGCTGGCCGCCCGCTGGACTCTCAACCACCACCCCGAGGGCGCCAGGATCGGCTGGACCGCCTCCCAGCCGGTCAAGGGTGGCTGGGTGCTCGCCTACCAGGTGAAGTACAAGGTCAAGGGCAAGTCCCGCTTCTCCATGGCCGCCGTCGCCGTGACGGAGGTGCCCGGCGCCAAGCCCGCCATGGTCTTCGTGACGATCCCCGACGCCCAGCGCAAGCGCTGGCGCGACATCAACACCGCGATCTCCTCGATCAGGTTGAAGTAGGCACTTACTGGGCAGGAATCGCCTTATTCATCTGGCCTAATGAAAATCGGGGGATTTCATGGCCAACCTCTCCGTCGTCGCCTGCGATGCCCTCGCCGCCGCCGAACAGGTGAGAGACCGACCCTTCGAGCCCCGGAGCCGGCGGCCGGACCGCCGTGTGGCCGGGGCCGGGCGCGGGCGAGGCGGCACGATCGGACCCCGCCGGGCGTCCGGTGCCGCGGACGCGGGCGCCACGGGCCGGGCGGACGTCTGAGGACACCGCTACCAGGACGCTCCCCCCGAGGGGCCGGCCTGGGCAGTGGAGGGGGAAGTCGTGGAGCGACCGGCGTCTCAGGAACGCAAGGGACCCAACGCCGAAGGGCCTGACAGGGACGACGAGCCCAAGCCGTGGCGGTCCGAAGGGTTGCCCCCCGGACCGCCGGCCCCGCAGCGCCCGAAGATCAACTGGCGGCGTTTCCTGATCACGCTCCTCGTGATGTACGCGGCCTTCTTCCTCATCTCGTCCTTCTTCGACAGCGGCGGGACCGAGACGGTCTCCTACACCCAGTTCACCCAGCAGGTGCAGGCCAAGAACGTCAAGGACATCTACGCCAAGGGATTCTCCGTCCAGGGCGATCTGAAGAGCGCGGCCAAGGACCCCGACAGCGGTGACCGCAGCTACACCAAGTTCTCCACCGAGATCCCGGTCTTCGCCGACCAGGACCAGCTCTACCAGCAGCTCACCTCGGCGGGCGTGGAGATCAAAGCCGAGCCGGTCAGCAGCGACCGCGGTTTCTTCGTCAACCTGCTGCTGTCGCTGCTGCCCGTGCTGCTGCTGGCGGGCCTGTGGATCTGGTTCATCCGCCGGTCGGCGGGCAACATGATGGGCGGCGGAGGGCTGGGCGGCCTGGGCGGCCTGGGCAAGTCCAAGGCGGCCACGCCGGTGGAGGCGGGCAAGGTCCGGGTCGACTTCGACGACGTCGCGGGCATCGACGAGGTGGAGAACGAGCTCGCCGAGGTCGTCGACTACCTCAAGGAGCCCGACAAATACCGCCGGCTGGGCGCCAAGCTCCCCAAGGGTGTGCTGCTCACCGGGCCGCCCGGGACCGGCAAGACCCTGCTCGCCAGGGCCGTCGCCGGCGAGGCCGACGTGCCCTTCTTCTCGGCGAGCGCGTCGGAGTTCATCGAGATGATCGTGGGCGTCGGCGCCTCCCGGGTGCGTGAGCTGTTCGAGGAGGCCCGAAAGGTGGCCCCGTCGATCATCTTCATCGACGAGATCGACGCGATCGGCCGCGCACGCGGCGGCAGCACCATCGGCGGCCACGACGAGCGCGAGCAGACCCTCAACCAGATCCTCACCGAGATGGACGGCTTCACCGGCTCCGAGGGCGTCATCGTGATCGCGGCCACCAACCGGCCGGAGATCCTCGACCCGGCGCTGCTGAGACCCGGCCGCTTCGACAGGACCGTCATAGTGTCCGCGCCGGACGCCGACGGGCGGTTGGCGATCCTCAAGGTGCACACCCGAGGCGTGCCGCTCGCCGACGACGTGAACCTGGCGCAGCTCGCCAAGACCACCCCCGGAATGACCGGCGCCGACCTGGCCAACCTGGTCAACGAGGCTGCGCTGCTCGCCGCCAAACGCGGGAACGCGAAGGTGCGGGCGCGCGACCTCACCGACGCCCTGGAGAAGATCCTGCTCGGTACGGCCCGCGCGGTCGTCATCCCGCAGGAGGAGCGCAGGCGCACCGCCTACCACGAGGCGGGGCACGCGCTGCTCGGCATGCTCCAGCCCGGTGCGGACCCGGTCAGGAAGATCTCCATCATCCCGCGTGGCCGGGCGCTCGGTGTCACGCTCTCCACGCCCGACACCGACCGCTACGCGTACGACGAGAAGTACCTGCGCGACCGGATCGTGGGCGCCCTCGGCGGCATGGCCGCGGAGCAGGTCGTCTACGGCGTGATCACCACCGGCGCGGAGAACGACCTGGAGCAGGTCACCCTGATCGCCCGGGGCATGGTCGGCCGCTGGGGGATGTCCGCCAGGATCGGCCCGCTGACCATCCTGCCGAGTTCCGCCGACGGCCAGCTCACCGCCGCCCCGGCCACCCTCGCCGCGGTGGACGAGGAGGCCCGGCGCATCGTGGACGAGTGCTACGAGGTGGCCCTGCGTGTCCTGACGGAGAACCGCGACCGCCTGGACGCCATCGTCGCCGCCCTGCTGGAGCAGGAGACCCTCGGCGAGGCCGAGGCGTACGCCGCCGCCGGACTGCCCCGCGGCGGGCACGTGGACGGACCTCTCTCCGCACACGAGGAAACCGGATGACCCAGTCTCCCGGGAGACACGGCCC
>NZ_NGFP01000261.1 GCF_002149035.1 Streptosporangium minutum | reverse complement strand
GGCCTGGCGTCGGACCGGGGAGGCGAGCGTCGCGCCCATCAGGTGGCTGACGAGCTCCTCGGCGGTGGGACGCCGTGACGGGTCCTTGGACAGGCAYGCGGCGACGAGCAGGCGCAACTGCCCCTCCAGGCCGCCCAGCTCGGGCTCCATGGTCAGGATCCGGTTCATCACCACGGCGATGGAGTCCGCGCCGAACGCGGGCCTCCCCGTCGCGGCGAAGACCATCGTGACGCCCCAGGCGAAGACGTCCGCGGCGGCCGTCACCTCGCCCTCGCTGAGCTGCTCGGGGGCCAGGTAGGACGGCGTTCCCATCGCCATCCCGGTCGCGGTCATCCCGGGGGAGTCCAGCGCCCTGGCGATGCCGAAGTCGATCACCACCGGGCCCTCCGGGCCCATCAGCACGTTCGCCGGCTTGAAGTCGCGGTGCAGGATCCCCGCGCGGTGGATCGCCGACAGGGCGGTGGCCGTACTGATCGCGAGCCGTTCGAGCGCGGCGCCGCGGCGCGGGCCCTCCTTGTCGACGAGCTGGCGCAGGGAGAGGCCCGGCACGTACTCGCTCACGATGTACGGCTGGCTGCCCGCGAGGTCGGCGTGGAGCACCGGGGCGGTGCAGAACCGGGCCACCCGCTGGGCGACCGAGACCTCCCGCAGGAACCGCGTCCGGGCGTCGGGATCGGACGCCAGCCCATGGTGGAGGAGTTTGACCGCGACCTGCTCGCCCGCCGGCCCCTGCCCCAGGTAGACGACCCCCTGGCCGCCTTCCCCGAGCCGGCCGGTCAGCTCGAACGGTCCCAGCCGCTGAGGATCCTCCGCCGACAGCGGCTGCACCACGATGACCCCCCGACAAAGCATGCAAATTGGGTTATGTGGTGTAGAACGCTACCAGTGTGGGCAGTGAGACGGGCGATCTACTGAGGTCCGCCCCCTCCGCCGGGGCGGACCTCAGCAGATCAGCGATCAGATGGCCTTGCCCGGATTGAGGATGCCGAGGGGGTCGAAGACCTGCTTGATCCCGTGGTGGATCTCCTCGGTGAGCGGTCCGGCCTCCAGGGAGAGCCAGCGCCGCTTCAGCAGCCCGACGCCGTGCTCGCCGGTGAGCGTGCCCCCCATCTCCAGGGTCTCCCGGAAGACCTCGTCGGCGGCCGCCCACACGTTGGGCGGCGGTTCGGCCAGGCCGTGGTCGAAGATGAAGATCGGATGCAGGTTGCCGTCGCCCGCGTGGGCCACCGTGGCGATCAGCGCGTCGTACTTCACCGCGATGGCCTCGATCTTCTCGATCATGTACGGCAGCGCCGAGCGCGGCACGCACACGTCCTCCACCAGGCACTTGCCGAGCCGTTCCTTGGCCTGGTAGGCCATCCGCCGCACCCCGATCAGCTCCTCGGCCTCCTGCGGGGACGAGGAGACCGCCACGAAGGGGGAGCCGTTCGCGGTGCACAGCTCCGCCATGCGCCCGGAGACCGCCGCCGCGTCCGCCGCGTCCGACTGCGCGATCAGCATCGCCTGGGTGGACTCCTCCAGCCCGATGTTCCGCCAGTCGTCGATGGCCTTGAGCGTGGTCCGGTCGAGCATCTCCAGCAGTGACGGCTGGCACCCCGCGGCGATGATCGCCGCGACCGCGCGCGCCGCGTCCCTGAGGGAGGTGAACTCGGCCGCGATCGTCGCCGGATAGACGGCGGGCGCCCGGCGCAGCCGTACGGTGGCCGCGGTGATCACACCGAGCGTCCCCTCCGAGCCGACGAACAGGCCGGTCAGGTCATAGCCCGTCACGCCCTTGACCGTGCGCCTGCCGGTGTTCAGGACCCGCCCGTCCGCCAGCACGACCTCCAGGCCCAGCGCCGAGTCGCGGGTCACGCCGTACTTGACGCACCGCAGGCCACCCGCGTTGGTGGCCAGGTTGCCGCCGATCGTGGAGATCTCGTAGGAGGACGGGTCGGGCGCGTACATCAGCCCGTACTCGCGGGCCGCCCGGTCCAGGTCCGCGGTGATGAGGCCGGGCTCCACCACCGCGATCTCGTCGGCGGGGGAGAGCTCCCTGATCGCCGTCATCTTGTGCAGTGCCAGGACGACGCCTCCCTCGATCGCCGTCGCTCCGCCGGCCAGCCCCGTGCCTGCGCCCCGGGGCACCACCGGCACCCGGTGCTCGCTCGCCCATCTGAGGGTGGCGACGACGTCGTCGCGGGTTTCGGCCAGCACGACGGCCAGCGGCCTGCCCGGTTCGAGGAAGGTCCGGTCCCGCGCGTAGGAGTCGGTCACATCGGGGTCCGTCAGCACCTTCTCCGGTGCGAGTGCAGCGACAAGTTCGGCGATAGCGGTCACAGTGGGACTTTACGGCCTACGGCCCGTACGGGTGGCAGAGGGCCGCCGGCCGTGACGGCCGCGCCCGGGTGCCCTGGAAGACCGGAGTCCGGAACGCCCGGCGTCCCATCTGGAGACCGAAGGGGAAAATTAGGTAAAAGAACAGTTCTGTACCTGCTTGAGACGCTCTGCGAGGGGTGTCCATTCTGTGGAAGCCGGGCAGAGGCTTGACAAGGTGGACGGATGGGAGAAGTCCCGCCGTGTCCGGCTGACGCCAACGGGAGGGAGCCGGCTGTGACCACAGTGCAGCAGCGGCCCACGCTTGTGCCTACCGCCAGGGGATCGAAGCTCGCGTCGTGGCTGTCCTCGACCGACCACAAGGTCATCGGATATCTCTACCTGATCTCTTCGTTCGTGTTCTTCCTGATCGCCGGCGTCATGGCCATGGTCATCCGGGCCGAGCTGGCCCAGCCCGGACTTCAGGTGGTCAACCCGCAGCAGTACAACCAGCTGTTCACCATGCACGGAACCCTGATGCTGCTGCTGTTCGCCACGCCGCTGTTCGCCGGATTCGCCAACGTGATCATGCCGTTGCAGATCGGCGCGCCCGACGTCGCCTTCCCGCGCCTGAACATGGTGAGCTTCTGGCTCTTCCTGTTCGGCGGGATCATCACGCTCAGCGGCTTCGCCACCGACGGGGGCGCCGCCGACTTCGGGTGGACGGGATACACGCCGCTGTCGGTTTCGACCTTCTCCCCGCAGTACGGCGGCGACCTCTGGGTCGCCGGCCTGGTGATGGCGGGCCTCGGCACGATCCTCGGCTCGGTCAACTTCATCACCACGATCATCTGCATGCGCGCCCCCGGCATGACCATGTTCCGGATGCCGATCTTCACCTGGAACGTGCTGCTTACCGGCGTGCTCGTGCTGATGGCCTTCCCGGTGCTCGCCGCCGCCCTGCTCGCCCTGGAGGCCGACCGCAAGTTCGGCACGCACATCTACGCGCCCGAGACCGGCGGCCCGATCCTCTGGCAGCACCTGTTCTGGTTCTTCGGCCATCCCGAGGTCTACGTCGTCGCGCTGCCGTTCTTCGGGATCGTCACCGAGGTCATCCCGGTCTTCAGCCGCAAACCGATCTTCGGCTACATCGGTCTCGTCGGCGCGACCATCGCCATCGCGGGTCTGTCGATGACGGTGTGGGCGCACCACATGTTCGCCACCGGCCAGGTGCTGCTGCCGTTCTTCTCGTTCATGACGTTCCTCATCGCGATCCCGACCGGGGTGAAGTTCTTCAACTGGACCGGCACCATGTGGCGCGGGCACATCGCCCTCCACACCCCGATGCTGTTCGCCGTCGGATTCCTGGTCACCTTCCTGTTCGGCGGGCTGACCGGCATCATCCTGGCCTCGCCGCCACTGGACTTCCAGGTGACCGACTCCTATTTCGTGGTCGCCCACTTCCACTACGTGCTGTTCGGCACCGTGGTGTTCGCCATGTTCGCGGGCTTCTACTTCTGGTGGCCCAAGATGACCGGCAAGATGCTCAACGACACCATCGGCAAGGTGCACTTCTGGCTGCTGTTCATCGGCTTCCACACCACCTTCCTGGTCCAGCACTGGCTCGGCGCCGAGGGCATGCCGCGCCGCTACGCCGACTACAGCGCGATCGACGGCTTCACCGGCCTGAACCTGATCTCCTCGATCGGGGCCTTCATCCTCGGCGCCTCCACGCTGCCGTTCCTCTACAACGTGTGGGTGACCAGCCGGCACGCGCCGAGGGTCACCAGCGACGACCCGTGGGGCTTCGGCAACTCCCTGGAGTGGGCGACCTCCTGCCCGCCGCCGCGGCACAACTTCGTCACGTTGCCGCGCATCCGGTCCGAGCGCCCGGCCTTCGACCTGCACCACCCCCGGGCGGAGGCCCAGCCGCGCCAGCTCGACCCGACCGCGCCCTCCGAAGAGATCTGAAGGCGTCCCTGTCCCGCCGCCCGGCGCCCGTTCGGCGCTCATCAGGCGTCCCGGGGATATGGCCGGAGGCATAAGACGGGGTTATACATCCGCGTTATGCATTCCGTCCCGCGCGGCGTCGCATGCCCGGCCCATTTCGCGTCCACGGTGATGTGCCCGTCCGCCTCGCGGCCCGGCTCCACCGCCTGACCTGCCATGGAGCGGTCGCCGACGGTGTTGGAGTGGAAATCATCACCATTTTCTAACAAACAACCATTTATTGCAGTTTGACAACATCATTTGGCGGCTTTACTGCCGCTTTACCTTCTCGTCTAACGTCCCGCTCGGCGCGTGCATCAGGCGCGCCGGGGACGTCCGCGCCCGGCGAACCCGGGCAGGGAGGGTATGCGTTGTCCAGCAGAGGCAGAGGCGTCGGCAAACGCCTTCTCGCGATAGTGCCCGTGGTCGGCCTGGCCGCCACGGGACTGGCAATGGGCGGTACGTCGGCGGATGCCGACACCTCGGCCGCGCGGTATCAGCCGACCGCGGCCGACTACTACATCAACTACACGCCTCCGAGGGACGAGCCGCAGGTCGACGACCCGGCCACGCCCAACGCCAAGGCGCGCAAGGTCAGCCCGTCCAAGAAGATCCAGCAGAAGTTCTCCGGTGGCAACCCCACCGCCGCGCGGGTGCTGGCCGCCCGCGAGGCCGAGGCGATCCGGACCGGGCTCAACCCCGCCGACTTCCTGTTCAAGAAGGCGAAGACCACCACGTCGGCCAAGCTGCTCACCTTGCTGGTGGAGTTCGACGACAAGGCCAACGACGACTTCTCCGGTTTCGTCCGCCCGCCGGACGCGCGGAGCGAGGACCCCGCCGAGTGCGTCACCGAGCCGCCGGGCACGCTGCTCAACGGCCCGCTGCACAACAAGATCCCCGACCCCGCGTCGCTGCCCGGCAAGGACAACAACAGCTTCTGGGTGCCGGACTTCAGCCCCGAGCACTTCAACAAGATGCTCTACAGCAAGGAAGGCATCACCCAGCGCGTCCGCCCCGACCTGACCGACCCCCGGGACGGGCGCAAGGGCATCGACATCTCCAAGCACACCATGAAGAACATGTACGAGGAGATGTCCAAGGGCGCCTACACGGTCTCCGGGCAGGCGAGCCCGTGGATCAAGGTCCCGCACTCCGAGGCCTACTACGGCGCGCGCGCCTGCGGCAAGGAGATCCAGGACATGACCGGCCACCCGAGCAACCCGCTCGGCCCCGGCCAGCTCGCCATCGACGCGGTGAACACCCTGGCCGCCGGCGACCCGAACTTCCCCTGGGCCGACTACGACGTCGAGGACGTCGCCGACTCCGACGGCGACGGCAACTTCGCCGAGCCGGACGGGGTGGTCGACCACCTCGTGCTGGTCCACGCCGGCAAGGACAAGTCCTCCGACGGCGGCGCCGAGGGCCCCTACGCGATCTGGGCGCACTCCAGCGCGGTCGCGGGCGGCTACCAGGTCCCCGGCAAGAGCGTGAAGATCTCCAACTACATCGTGCAGCCGGAGGACTCCGGCGTCGGCGTCTTCGCCCACGAGTACGGCCACGACCTCGGCCTGCCGGACCTCTACGACACCAGCGGCCAGGCCTCCTCGGCCGTCGACTTCTGGGACCTGATGTCCAGCGGCTCGCACAGCGGTCCGATCTTCCAGTCGATGCCGACCCACATGGGTCTGTGGGACAAGTGGATCCTCGGCTGGGCCAACCCCAAGGTCTTCAACCCCGGCGACCGCGCCCGCGCGGTGACGGTGGGCCAGACCTCGCGCACGCCCAAGCTGACCGAGGACGGTCTCCGGGTTAACCTGACCAGCGCGCCGCTGGCGATGGTCGAGCCGCACAGCGGCACCAAGACGCTCTGGTCCAACCTCGACCAGGAGTGGGCCGACGCCAAGATCACCCGTGACGTCCAGGTGCCCGCCGGGACCGACGTGAAGTTCTGGCTCTGGAACAACTACGAGATCGAGGAGGACTGGGACTTCGGCTTCGTCGAGGTCTCCGTCGACGGCGGCGCGACCTACACCCAGCAGAAGGTCTACACCGAGGGCGGCGCCCTGGTCTCCACCGACGACGGCTACCCGGACCCGAACAAGAACCTCGTCAAGTTCGGCAACAAGAAGTACGGCCTCACCGGCAACACCAACGGCTGGCGGCACGACTACGTCGACCTGGCCCCGTTCGCCGGCAAGACCGTCAAGCTCCGGCTGACCTACAACACCGACGCGGCCTTCTCCCCGCGCGGCTGGCACGCCGACGACTTCGCCCTCACCAACGGCGCCCAGACCGTCTGGAGCGACGACGTCGAAGGCGGCCTCAACGGCTGGACGCCGAGCGGTGGCACCTTCACCAACACCCACGGCCAGGGCTGGGTCGTCAACGACGGCCAGCGTGAGGTCTCGCGGTTCTACCTCGCCGAGTGGCGCAACTTCGACGGCTTCGACAAGGGCCTGCAGCACGCCTACGACACCAACTACTCCCGTGACGGGGCGTGGAAGGTCGAGAAGTTCAAGTACAACGCCCCGGGCCTGCTGGTCTGGTACCGCGACTCGACCTTCACCAACAACTCGCTGATCAACAACCTCGAACTGCCGCCGAGCATCGGCTCCAAGGGCAGCCTGATGATCGTCGACTCGCACTACGAGCCGCTCCGCCGTACCGGTGTGGCGGCGGAGAAGGACGGCGAGCTCAGGGACAACCTGCAGGGACGCGTCCAGACCGGCAACGCGGCCTTCTCCTTCGGCAAGACCTACCCCTTCACCGAGTGCGTGGAGGCCGCGGGCGAGCCGTTCAGCGAGTACTGCACCAAGATCGGCGCCCAGCGCGGGGTTCCGGAGTTCACCGACGCCAAGACCTGGTATCCGGGCATGGAGGTCCGTAACGGGGCGCTCGGCTACCGCGACTTCGACGCCTCGGTGGTCGTCCCGTCCAAGGGCGACCAGCCCTACAGCACCCGGGTCGTCAACGTCGACGGCACTCCGGCCACCGAGCTGTACGGCACCGACCTCGGCGGCGGCCACGTCCTCGGCACCGGCAACCCCGGGGACGAGGGCAAGGCGCTGGGCGTGAAGTTCCAGCTGCTCACCCCCCTCCCGGGCAACCTCGGCGCGGTCGTCTACGTGACCCCGCCCAAGAAGTAGTCCCGGTCCGCCGGCCGCGGCTCCCTCCGTGAGGGAGACGCCGCCGGCGGATCGACCGGAACGACGGCGGCCCCGTGATCACACATGTGATCACGGGGCCGCCGTCATGATCGCGCCGCGGCCGGATCGCCGGCGCCGCCGTGTCCCGGAGAGGGACGGGCCGATCCCGTCCCTCATGGGCGGGACGGCGCGCCCGGACCCGGTGCGACGGCCGTGCCCTCCGCCTGCCGAGTGGCGCGGCCGGTCCGCCGGCAGTGCCCCACCGGCGGATCGGCCCTACGATTTGCAGGGAACACCCGATCGAAGAGGGGCAGTGTGGGAGAGCTTCGCAGCAAGTCCGAGCACACCGAGGCCGTCCGGACCGGACGCCGGATCTGCGTGGTGGTCAACACGCGGTCGCGCCGTGGCCGCCGCCTCTACCCCGAGGTGGTCCGCACACTCCGGGCCGAGGGCTTCGAGCCGATCCGCCTGTACCCCCTGGACGATCCCAGGCGCCTCCGTGCCACGCTGGAGGCGGCCCTGGACGCCAAGCCGGACCTGCTCGTCGTGGGCGGCGGCGACGGCACCCTCAGCGCCGCCGTCAAGCACGTCGCCCACCGCGACGTCGCCCTCGGCGTGCTGCCACTGGGGACCACCAACAACTTCGCCCGCAGCCTCGGCCTCCCGCTCGACCTGCCCGGCGCGATCCGGGTGTTCCACACCGGCAAGGTCGCCGACATCGACCTGGGGATCGCCGGCGACCGGGAGTTCGCCAACCTGGCCAGCTTCGGCGTCTCCGTCGAGGTGGCCGGCAAGGTCAAGCCCTGGCTCAAGCGCCTCCTCGGCCGTGCGGCCTACCCGCTCACCGCCCTGACGATCCTCCCCCACCACCAGCCGTTCCGCGCCTTCATCACGGTGGACGGCCACCGCCACGAGCTGCTCACCCACCAGCTCAACATCGCCAACGGCCGCTTCCACGGCGGCTGGCAGGTGGCCAAGGACATCAGCATCGACAACGGCCGGCTGGTCGCCTACCAGCTCGGCTCGGGCAAGCGCCTGAGGCTGCTGGTGGAGACCCTCACGCGGGCCACCACCGGCCGCTGGAGCAGCCTGGCGGGCGGCCCCTTCGTGGTCGGCCGGGAGATGCTGCTGGAGACCGAGCCCCCGATGGCCGCCGACGTCGACGGCGAGGTCCGCCTGATGACCCCCATCACGATCCGGACCGTCCCCAACGGCCTGCGGGTGATGGTCCCCGACCACTTCGTCGACTCCTGACCTGGTTCCCGCGCCCCGGCGCCCGGCCCCTGATTGGGGCCGGGTCTGAGGGGTAGGCGGTCATCCTGAGGGGTTGGAGGAGACATGGCATCTCTGGTGGACCGTATCCGGAGCTATCTGAGCAGCCCGCAGGGGCGGAGAAACGTCGAGAAGGCCAAGACGATGGCCCGTGACCCGCGCAACCAGCGCAGGCTGCGGGAGTTCATGAACCGCTTCCGCTCCGGCGGCTCCAGGCACTAGGCGAGCGGCCCGCGGCCCCGGGACGCTCCGCCGTCCCGGGGCCGCGGGCCGCCTTTCACGGCTGTCGCCCGGACAAGCGCCGGAATCTGTTCCGGAGCCTGTCGAGCAGGAGGGGCTCCGGCTCCGTGGCGAGTCCCTCGCGTGCCCGGCGCAGGGCGCCCAGCGCCTCCACCGCGTCCGGCCGTTTGGCGGGCGAGTGATCGCGCATGCGCCGCAGCAGCTCCATCACCTCCGCCGGGACGCCGTCCGCGGAGGTCTCGGCGTCCGGACTGGCGGGGGGCAGCCGGCCGGTCAGCAGATGGAAGGCGATCACCCCGGCCGCGTACACGTCCGACGCGGCCGTCATCCGCTCGGGCCTGCCCTGGCACTCGGGGGCCACGTAATGGGTGTCGAGGACGTTGGGGAGCTCGTTGGCCACGGTGTGCGCCCGGGGGCCCGGCTTGGCGTAGTCGAAGCCGGTCAGCATCGCCCGGCCGTCCTCGGTCACCAGGACGCAGGCCGGGCTGAGCGCCCGGTGGATGACCTTGTTGGCGTGGACGTGGGCCAGCCCCACCAGCATGTCGTCGATCAGGTCGAGCATCGCGCCGGTGGACAGCGATCGCTGTGAGGCGGTGAGGTGCAGGTGCAGCGCCTGGCCGTGCACGTCGTCGAGGACCAGCACGAACCGGCTCTCGTCGTCGATCGCGAAGAAGTCGCGTGAACGCACGACGCACGGATGCGGAGGGATCCGGGTGAGTGACTGGTAGGCGTTGGCGATCAGCCGCCGCTCGGCCGCACGCGGCTCCTCCTCGGCCAGCGGGTCGGCCCGGTACACCCGCAGCAGGACCGTCTCACTCCCCGGGACCGTCGCGTTGATCGCGCGGTACTCCGTCACCCGGTTGTCCCCGCCGAGCTGCTCCTCCACCTCCCAGTTGCCGAACCGCGGCGGCGCTGTGGAGCGCCGCACGGCGCCGTTCAGCGCCTCGATGATCGCGGTGCGGTACGGCCTCACGTCCGTCGTGTAGCCGCGCCTGACACGGGAGGCGTCGCTCAGCGCGCCGACCAGGCCGGGCAGGTCGGTGACGTGCCGCGAGTCACGGCCGGCCGGGTCCACCAGCTCGGCGTCGGGACCGGTCAGCGTGACGACGCTGTCGACGTAGACCCGCTCCAGCTCACGGCGCTCCTGGGTGAGCAGCCCCTTGAGCGCGCGCCCGTTGCCGCGCAGCTTGGCGACCGGGGAGCCGAAGGCGTCCCGCCGTGCGGGGAACCAACGCGTCCCGGCCACCTCGATCCGGCCGCGCGTGCCCTTGACGTCGATGAGGCAGAGCGAGTGACCGGTCAGGACGATCACGTCGACCTCGAAGCTGTCGTCGCCGCGCGGTACCTCGATGTTGTGCAGCAGCAGCCAGTCACCGGGGGCGTTGTCCCGCAGATGGGCGATGACCCGCCGCTCGGCATCGTTGACCGGGCGTCCGCCACCGACGATCTGTGCCATCTCTCGCGCGCCGCCCTTCTCACCGTGCATCGAAGTAGGGCAAGGGTCTCATGCTCACGTGTATCTCTACTTTTCCGCCACTCTGACGGGCCCGGAGTATCCATGATCATGACACATCCCCGGCTAGGGAGAGGGGAGCGAAACGTCGTAACAGCATGATCGGAAACGAGGGCGCGGCATGGAGGTCCGCCGCCTTCCGGCGGCACGGCACGGGCGACCCGGCCGCCGGACGCCGGACCGGGCCGGCCGAACGGCTGGACGGCCCGGCCCGGCCGTACGCGCGGAGCCCCGGAACGGCCGGGGGGCCGGTGACGGGTACGCTCGGCTGCCATGGAATCCATGGAGATCGCCGCGGGGAGGCTTCACCTCCGGCCGTGGCATCCGGCCGACGCCGAGGTCGTGGTGGAGGCGCTGAACGACCCGGAGATCCGCAGATGGGCACCCACCCCCATGGCCGCCGATCCGGACGGGAAGGCATGGATCACCGGCCAGATCGCGGGGTGGGCCGACGACTCGTCGTTCGCGTTCGCGATCACGGACGCGACGACCGGCCAGGTACTGGGGCACATCAGGGTCAAGTCCGTCGTCGACGGGGCCGGAGAGGTCGGCTACTGGGTCCTGCCCGCGGCCCGCGGCAAGGGCGTGGCCGCTCACGCGCTGGACGCGGTCGCGCGGTGGGCGTTCGCCTGCCTGGAGCTGTCCCGGCTGGACCTGCTGCACGCCGCCGCGAACACCGCCTCCTGCAGGGTCGCGCAGAAGAGCGGGTTCGCGCTGGCCAGGCTTCTCGACGAACCGTCCTGGGACGGGGGAGAGGAGACCGTCGAGGTCCATCTCCACGCGCTCTCGCACAGATGATCTAGCCTGTCCGCCGCCGTCCGCACCGGCACAACGGACGGAACGCACGACGAGCCGCGCGAGGAGTCCGCCCCTCGCCCGCGCGGGTGCCGTCGCCGTGAGCCGGAGGTTTGCCTTGGTGGGAGAGGGTAGCGCCTTCTCCAGTAGGGACCTGCAGGGAGGAGGCAGCCATGACCGGCAGTCCGAAGGACGCTCTGTCCACGGCCGAACTGATCCGGCAGATGTCGGAGGAGGTCTCACGCCTCGTCAGAGACGAGCTACGCCTGGCCAAACTGGAGCTCTCCGAAAAGGGGAGGCACGCGGGGATCGGTGCGGGCCTGTTCGGCGGGGCGGGCGTCGTGGCCCTGTACGGGGGCGGCGCTCTGGTGGCCGCCGTGATCCTGCTCCTCGCCCTGGCGATGCCGGCGTGGGCCGCCGCGGCGATCGTGGGCGTGGTGCTGCTGGCCGTGGCCGCCGTTCTCGGGTTCCTGGGCAAGCGTCAGGTGACCGAGGCCGTTCCGCCGGCGCCTGAGCGGACCATCGAGAGCCTCAAGCACGACATCGACGCGGTGAAGGAGAGGGCACACCGATGACTGAGACAGACCCGGGCAGTCCTGACTTCGAACCCGGAGAGGCCGGGACCACCGGCTCCCGCCGGAAGGGGGTCGGTGAGCCCGTGACACCCGACGAGAGGGAGTCGCTGAACATCCCGCCGAACGCGCCGGACATGGCGGAGGCTCCGCCGGCCGTCAGTGACGGGACGCCCACCACGGACCTCGGCGGCCCGCCGTCCAGCCGTGACGGGACGCCCCACCTGGCGAACGGCGCCGACGCCGCCAGAGCCGACGCCGGGACCGGGGCGGGGAACACGGTCGCGGACCGGACCGGCACGGGTGGCGCCGGGGGAACCGGCGGCGGCGGTGCCGGCGGTGCCGGTGCCGGCAGGACGGACACGGGCGTGACGGGCGAGGAAGCAAGCGTGACAGGCAAGGAATCCGTGCGGCGGGACATCGAGAGGGACCGTCGCGAACTAGGTGACACTGTGGAGGCTTTGGTGCACAAGACCGACGTGAAGAGCCGCGTCCAGGAGACCGCCACTCAGGTGGGCGAGGACATCCGCCGGGTGGGAGCGGCCACCGCCGGCACCGCGACCGGGATGGTGAGCCGGGTCAAGGAGGCGGCCCCCGAGATGGTCGGGCGGATGAAGGAGGCGGCCCCTGAGATGGTCGGGCGGATGAAGGAGGCGGCCCCCGAGGTCGTGGGCCGGGTCAAGGAGATGACCCCCGTCGAGCTCAAGGACGCGGCGGGCAAGGTCTCGGCCGAGGCGGGCAAGCGTCCCGTCCTGGCCTTCGCCACGGTGGCCGCGCTCGCCCTGGTCGTCTTCCGGATGCTGCGGCGGGGCAAGAAGAAGTAGGCGGGCGCCCTCCGGGAGGCCGTCCGAGGCCCTTCCATCCGGGGAGCGCCGGGAACGCGGGAGTACCGGGAACGCCGGGAAACCGGGAGAACCGGAAAGCGCCGGGAGCGCCGGGAGGACCGGAAAGCGCCAGGAGCGCCGGGAGAGCTGGGAGACCTGGAAAACGCCGGAAGTACCGGRAGGGCCGGAAGCGCCGGGAGGGCAGGGAGGGCCGGGCGACGCTGTCGCCCGGCCCTCCCGCTGCGCCCGGCGTGGCTGCGGCGGCTGAATCTCCCCTGAGCACGATCCGCGGCGGGCAGGCGGGGCGGTCAGGACGGGGCGCTGCAGGCGGGGGGTTCGTGATGGCCGATGGCAGGAGTGTCGCAGGTCGCCAGCTCCCAGTGGCTGACTTCCGGGG
>NZ_NGFP01000260.1 GCF_002149035.1 Streptosporangium minutum | reverse complement strand
GTGCCCCGCCGATCCTCCAGACCGCGCTGGAATCGCTGCAGCGCGCCGGCTTCGCGCCGCGCGAGGCGCTGCGCGGCCTGTTCACCCTGGGCCACTACGTCAGCGGATTCGTGCTGGAAGAGCAGGCGGATCACCCGCGCGGACCGGGAGAGGACCTCGACCGGGCCCGCCGATGGCTCGCCGACCACCCGATCCTGTTCGAGGCCGTCGCGCAGAGCGGTCACCCGCAGGGGGAGGAGGCATTCGAGCATGGCCTGGCCATGATCCTGGAGGGCATGCGCGCCCATCTGCCCCCTCCGCCCCCGGGGTGACGGCCACGCTCCGTCCCGCGTCGGCACCCCGGTTCTCACGTGGTGTCCGAGATCCCGTACCGGCGGCCCCGGATCGGGATGCGCAGGCCGGGCGGGATCTACCGCCTCGGCCGCCCGAGCAGCCGGCGAGCGCCGGCTGAAGCGGGTCGATTCCGGCCACCGGGCCGGCCGGCGCCCAGAGTGCGAGGGCCGCGGCCGTCGCGCCGGTCACCGTCAGCGCCCGCCATGCGGCGCTGCCGCCGGCCGCCCCGGTACGGCACGGATGGGAGTGGTCCGGCTGGACACGTGTTCCCCCTTTCGAAGGACGGGGCGGGCCGTCCCGCGAGCCATCCGCCGATGGTTGCCGCGGCCGGTCACCGTCGTGGCGCGGTCGCCGCATCGGGCGCGGGCGTGTCCGACCGAGGGAGGGCCCGATACCTACTTTGGTAAGTGTCGGCACCGAGGCACCCGGAGTTACCGTTGGCCCGTGAACGGCGACATCGACTGCGACGCGGAGGCGGGATCCGCGCGTCGGCGGCCCCTCTGGACCGTACCCACCGCGGCCGGCATGGTCGTCGGGATGGGTGCCCTGATCGCGCTGACGATCTGGGGCCTGTCCGACGCGCGTCCGACGGGGGAGTCGCTCGGTCTTGACATCGCGGCCGGAGTGCTGGGGTGCGTCCTGTCGCCGGTTCTGCTGTGGCGGCCGGTCACCTGCGCGCTGGGGCTCACGCTGCTGGCGACGCTGTCGCCGGCGGCCACCCCGGCGGCCACGCTGGGCGCGCTGCTGGTCGCCCAGCGGCGCGGTTTCCCGGTCGCGGTCGCGGTGGCCGCGGCGGGGATCGCGGCCCATGCGGTGCAGGGCATATGGCGGCCGAGCGGGGGAATCTCCTTCGGCTGGTGGCTGGTCCTGATCACCGTCGGGTACGGCGCGCTGGTCGGCTGGGGCGCGCTGGCCCGGGCGCGCCACGCGCTCGTCGCCTCGCTGCGCGAACGCGCCCGCCGCGCCGAGGCCGAGCAGGGCCGGCGGGTGGCCGAGGGCCGGATGCTCGAACGGACCCGGATCGCCCGGGAGATGCACGACGTGCTGGCCCATCGGCTGTCCCTGCTGGCCACATACGCGGGTGCGCTGGAGTACCGCCCGGACTCCCCGCCTGAGCAGCTCTCCCGCGCCGCCGGCGTGGTCCGCGCCGGAGCGCACCAGGCGCTCGACGAACTCCGGGACGTGATCAACCTGCTGCGCGACGAGGACACGGCCGAGGGCCACGATCCCGGCGGGCGGCCGCAGCCCGTGCTGGCCGACCTTCCCCGGCTGGTCGACGAGTCCCGCGACGCCGGAGGCCGGGTGCGACTGCGCGACGGGGTGGTCGACCCGGACGCCCTGCCCGCCGCCGCCGGCCGGACCGCCTACCGCGTCGTGCAGGAGGGGCTGACCAACGCCCGCAAGCACGCCGCGGGCCGGCCGGTCCAGGTGACGCTGGAGGGCCGGCCCGGTGGCCGGCTCGTGATCGACATCCGCAACCCGCTGCCGGAGGACGGAGCCGCCACGTCGATCACCCCCGGCACGGGCACCGGCCTGGTCGGGCTGACCGAGCGGGTGCAACTCGCCGGCGGGCGGCTCGACCACGAGGTGACCGCCGGCGAGTTCCGCCTGCGCGCCTGGCTGCCATGGCCGGCGTGAGCCGCCCGCTGCGCGTCCTCGTCGTGGACGACGACGCCCTCGTCCGCGCCGGGCTGTCCATGATGCTCGACGGGATCCACGGCATCGCCGTGGTGGGCGAGGCCGCCGACGGCGACGAGGTGCCCGCGGCCGCTGACGCCTACGCCCCCGATGTCGTGCTCATGGACCTTCGGATGCCGCGGGTGGACGGCATCACCGCCACCCGCAGGCTACGGAGCCGCCGGCACCCGCCCGAGGTCATCGTGCTGACCACCTTCGACGCCGACGAGGACATCCTGCACGCGCTGCGCGCCGGCGCCGCCGGCTTCCTGCTCAAGGACACCCCGCCCGCGCGGATCGTCGAAGCGGTCCGCCGGGTCGCCGCCGGAGACCCGGTGCTGTCCCCCCGGATCACCCGCCGGCTGATGGACCGCGCCGCCGTCCAGGCCGGGGCCTATCAGCGGGCCCGTGCCGCACTGGCCACCCTCAGCCCTCGCGAGCACGAGGTGGTTCTCGCCGTGGCCCGGGGACGGACCAACGCTGAGATCGCCGCCGAGCTCTACATGAAAGTGACCACGGTCAAGGCCCACGTCTCCCACATCCTCACCAAGCTCGAACTCGACAACCGGACCCAGATCGCCCTGCTCGCCCACGACGCCGGGCTGGCCTGACGTGGGGCAGGTCAGCCGCCGGTACGGACGCCGCCCGGCGCGGCCGGGCACGGAGGTCCCGCGTGCCGGGTGTGCGATCTGAGAACGGGCACGGAGGTCCCGCAGGCCGGGCGCGCGTTCTGAGAACGGGCACGGAGGTCCCGCGTACCGGGCGCGCGACCCGAGCTGAGGTGCCGGCGGGCCTGCCGTTGGCCGTGCTGGGGGGCGTCTATGATCCACAATGTACCGATGGCGACTGTCGTGGCATTTCACGCCCATCCCGACGACGAGGTGTTGATGACGGGGGGCACGCTCGCCCGTGCCTCCTCCGAGGGCCATCGAGTGGTGATCGTGGTCGCCACCGACGGCGTCATGGGGGAGGCGTCGGAGAGCGACTCGACGCGCATGGACGAACTGCGGGCGAGTGCCGGGATACTCGGTGTGAGACGCGTCGTGCACCTGGGCTACGCCGACAGCGGGCACGGGCCGGTGCTCTATCCCGACCCGCCGGACCGGACGCGCTTCGCCAGGGCGGACACCGAGGAGGCCGCCGCCCGGCTCGCCGCCGTCCTCCGCGAGGAGAACGCGGCGGTCCTGCTCAGCTACGACGCCAACGGCGGGTACGGCCACCGCGACCACGTGAAAGTGCACGAGGTCGGCGGGCGCGCCGCCGAACTGGCCGGGGTCTCGCACGTGCTGGAGGCCACTCTTCCCCGCGACGTCGTCGACCGTTTCGTGAGGCTGGTACGCCTGCTGAGGATTCCGTTCCGCTTCGACGCCGAAGCGCTACGCGCCCTCTACAGCCCGGGTGAGGCCATCACACACAGGGTCGATGTACGGCGGTTCGCCCGCCAGAAGCAGGCGGCACTGGCCGCGCACCGCTCCGAGGTGACCGGCGGCGGCCGGCTGGCACCGGTCATGTGGGTGCTGGTCCGGCTCCCGGTGCCGCTGTTCGGCCTGTTGCTCGGACGGGAGTGGTACGTCGACGCGGCGGCGTCGAACCCCCGGGTGATGTCAGACATATTCGCCGTCCGGTAGCCGGGGGTGTGAGGCTGGCTAAGGCCGCGACCGCGATACCGGCCCGCATCCCGGCGGTAGGGGTTCAGGCCACCCGGGCGCCGCCGTCGTCGATCGGGGCGGCCGCGCCGGAGGCGACGAACCGGCGGCCGAAGGAGCGCCAGGCCGCGGCCGTGAGCACGGCCATCACCACCGCCGACGCCCAGAAGGGGCCGGTGATGCCGGTCCAGCGGGCGATGGGCCCGCCGACCAGGGCCCCCAGCGCGGAGCCGCCGACGGCGAACATCATGTACACGCTCTGCACGCGGCCCCGCAGTTCGTCGGGCACAGCGCGCTGGCGCAGCGTGACGCTGACCGCGCCGAAGATCGAGCTGTGAACGCCGAAGGCGATCAGGACGGGCCCGGCGACCCACACCGTGGTGGCGAGCGCCAGCCCGACGTGCGTCAGCGTCTCGATGATCAGGCCGGTCCGGAGGAGCAGCGAGTCGGAGAACCTCGCCTGGAGACGAGGAGCGATCATCACGCCGACCAGCGAGCCGGCTGCGGACGCCGTGATGAGAGCGCCGTAACCGTACTCGTTGAGCCCGAGCCGGTCACGGCTGTAGAGCACGAGGATCGAGAAGCCCGCGATGAGAGTGACGTTCATCAGGCACAGCGCGAGGGAGAGCATCCGGATCGCGGAGTGGTTCCAGAGCCAGCGCATGCCCTCGCCGATGTCGGCGCGTACGGACCGCCGCTCGGCCGGAGCGGTCTGCCGTATCCCGCGCAGGGTGGAGATCAGTACGGCCGCCAGCACGAACGTCGCGGCGTTGATCCCGAACGGCAGCGCCGCCGCCACCACGAACAGGGCGGCGCCCAGCGGCGGCGCGGCGAACTGGTTGACCGCGAAGAAGACAGCGTGCATGCGTGCGTTGGCGCGGGGGAGGTCCTCCGACCTCACGACCATCGGGACGAGCGTCCCCGAGGCGTTGTCGCCGAGGGTCTCGCACGTGCCGAGCAGGAACCCGGCGGCATAGATGACCGGGATCGTCGCCGCGTCCCGCCACACCGCCAGCGCCAGCACGCCCACGACCAGGCCGCGGAGCACGTTGATCACCACGATCAGCCGCCGCCGGTCGAGGCGATCCACATAGACGCCGCTGACCAGCGAGAACAACACCCAGGGCAGTTGCTGGACGAACACGGCCAGGCCGACCAGCACCGGATCGTCGGTGACCGAGGCGACCAGCAACGGCGCGGCGGCCGCCGCTATGCCGTCGCCGATGTTGGAGACGGTGGTGGCCGCCCACAACGTGTTGAAGTTCCTGCCGAGTCCGGCCACCTTCTGCACTCCTGTCTCTCGGATGTGGAGAAGCATGGCTTGCCGAGGGCGTCGAGGTGTGGTCGGGATGATGAAATACGCAAATCAGCGTAGGCGGCGAGCACCGTGGACACCGGGGATCGCGGGCGGGGCCGCCCCGGTCGGTGCCACGGGCACGGAGCAGGCGCCGGCCATCTGCCGCGCGCCGGGTTCGAGGCGGCCGGACGGGTCGGCGATCTCCTGACCCCGCCAGAACCCGAAGGTCACGTAGGCGGAGTAGGCCTTGACGTAGCAGACCGGGGTCCTGCCCGGGGCCGGGCCCAGGCTCCACACCGGGTGCCCCTGCCAGACCGCGCCGGCTCCCGGCAGCGCCGCCTCGATGAGCGGCAGGAGCTCGCCGGTGATCTCGCGCTGGGACTCGGGGAGGGAGGCGAGGTAGTCCCGCACGGTGGCGAACTTGGCCATGTCGGCGTCCTTACTGCTGGTGGGAGGAGTTCAGGCGGGCTGGTAGGTCAGGTGAACGACACCGGTGCCGAAGGCCGCCGAGCCGGTGAGGGCCAGTTTCCGCTGCTCGGTGCCGTCCTCGAACAGGCGCCGCCCGGCCCCCAGGACGATCGGGTGGACCAGCAGGTGAAGGTTGTCGATGAGTCCGGCGTGCAGCAGTGCCCGGGTCAGGGTGATGCTGCCGGAGACGCTGATGTCCTTACCGGGCCGCCGCTTGAGCCTGGTCAGCTCTTCGACCACGTCGCCGCCGATGACGGTCGAATTGGCCCACTCGGCCTTCTCAAGGGTGGTCGACGCCACCAGCTTGCGGATGCCGTTGAGCCGGTCGGCCATCTCACCGGTCTGGTGCGGCCAGACCGAGGCGAAGGACTCGTAGGTCACCCGCCCCAGCAGCAGGGTGTTCGCCTGGGCCTGCATTGATCCGACCGCCGCGCCCATCTCCTCGTTCAGGTAGGGGAAGTGCCACTTCTCGGGTGCCTCCACGACACCGTCCAGCGACATGAACAGTCCAGCGATGATCTTTCTCATGACATCTCCTCAGTGAAGAAACCGGCCGGGACCACCGCGAGGGTGGCTGGGGCGAACGGGTGGCGGTGGCCGCGCACCGACCGGTGCGGGCGGTTCAGGGGGCGTGCGGCCGGCTGGACGCCGGGGCCGCCGCGGACGCCGTACGGGACGAGGGCGGGCAGCGTCGAGACACGCCGTCGGTGGGCTGGAGCGCCGGTCGCGGCCATGACCAGGGAGTCGCGGGCCGCGGTCGTGCTCATGCCGTCCGACGGAGGCGGGCGGCGGTCAGGGAGACCCAGAGCATCGCGGTGATGGCGCCGACGGCCAGGGTCAGGGACCCGGCCGTGCCGCCGCTCATCGACCAGCCGTTGCCGACCAGGAGGGCGGTGCCGGCGACGCGGGAGGCGATGGCGTGGCCGCGGTTCCCGGCCCGGCTGAAGTGGTGGCCCAGGACGTAGCAGGCGGCGATCAGGGCGATGAAGGCGATCGAGCCGGCGGCCATGTGGCCGTAGCTGTGCCAGGTGAGCTCGGGCATCCCGTAGGGGGTGCCGGCGGGGAACCCGTCTGCCGGGTCCATGACGAAGACCCCCGCGGCGATCATGCCGATGCCGTTGACCCGGACCAGCCGTGGCGCCCACCTGCCTCCGGGGGCGCCGTGCAGGGCACGGCGCAGACCGGCCGCCCCGGCGATGGTCAGGACGCCGGCGACCAGGAAGTCGGTGATCTGCAGCCAGCCGAGGGAGCCGTTGCTCAGCAGGCTCAGCGGATGGCGGGTCAGGTCGAAGCCCTCGCGGGTGGCGGCCTGGGCCAGAGCCACGACCGCCCACAGGGGTCCCGCGACGGCCGCGCAGGTGAGCAGGGAGCGGGTGGCGGCCGAGGTGCCGGTGGAGGCGGCGGTGGCGGTGGCGGGGATCTGGACGGCGGTCATGGCCGGTGCCTTTCTCAGGTTCGTCTTCTTCGGTTCTCACTCACTCGTCGATCCGGCGATGTGACAGGGAACGCCGCCATTACCTGTCATATAGGTTTGTCCGACGTACAGGCAGAACCCCATGGAGAAGGAGACACAGCGGTGCGATTCCTCATGACGAGCGCCAGCGAGCAGGCGGCGGACGAGACGCTCTACATCGAGATGGGCAAGTTCATCGAGGAGCTGACCAGGTCCGGTGTGCTGCTGGCCACCGGCGGGATGGAGCTGGAGGGCAGTCTGATCAGGTCCTCCGGCGGCGAGATCACTGTGATCGACGGCCCCTTCACCGAGGCGAAGGAGGCGGCCGGCGGGTTCGCGCTGATCGAGACCCGGTCGAAGGAGGAGGCGCTGGAGGTCTCCCGCCGCTTTTTCAAGATCTTGGGTGATGGCGAGGGTCGGATCCAGCAGATCTTCGGATGACCCTCCGGAGGAGCACGGACCCCGGCTCGCACGAGAGCCGGGACAGAGCTCTCATGACGCCCATGATTGCCCAGAACGTCCATGGTGCGATCGACGCGGTCTGGAAGTTCGAGTCCGCGAGGATCATCGCCGGGCTCACCAGGATGGTCCGCGACGTCGGCCTTGCCGAGGAGCTCGCGCAGGACGCGCTGGTGGCCGCGCTGGAACAGTGGCCCGGACAGGGCGTCCCGGATAATCCGGGCGCATGGCTCATGACCACCGCCAAACGCCGAGCCATCGATCACATCCGCCGCGGCGAGCGGCTGGAACGCAAGCACGAGGAGATCGCCCACGCGCTGGAACAGCGGAGCCTGGAAGAAGGCGTGGACGACGACGTCCTGCGTCTGATGTTCGTCTCCTGCCACCCGGTGCTGCCGGCCGAGGCGAGGGCCGCGCTGACGCTCCGCCTGCTCGGCGGTCTGACCGCCCTGGAGATCGCCCGGGCGTTCCTCGTGTCCGAGCGGGCCGTCGCCCAGCGCATCGCCAAGGCCAAGCGAACCCTCGCCGAGGAGCGGGTCCCGTTCGAACTGCCTCCCGGACCTGAACTCGCCGGACGGCTGGCGTCCGTGCTCGAGGTCATCTACCTGATCTTCAACGAGGGCTACTCGGCGACGTCCGGCGACGATCTGATGCGCCCGTCCCTCTGCCTGGAGGCGCTCCGGCTGGGCCGGCTGCTGGCCGAGCTGGCGCCCCGGCAGGCCGAGGTCCACGGCCTGGTCGCGCTGATGGAGATCCAGGCGTCGCGTTCGGCCGCGCGGACCGGCCCCTCGGGCGAGCCCGTCCAGCTGCACGAGCAGAACCGCGGACGCTGGGATCAGCTCCTCATCCGCCGCGGTTTCGCGGCGATGCTGCGGGCGAGGGAGGCCGGCGGCCCACCCGGCCCGTACGTGCTGCAGGCCGCGATCGCCGTCTCCCACGCGCAGGCGAAGACCGCCCAGGAGACGGACTGGGAGCAGATCGCGGCCCTCTACGGAGCGCTGGTCCGGCTGGTGCCGTCGCCCGTGGTCCAGCTCAACCGTGCCGTGGCGCTGGGGATGGCCCGCGGGCCCCAGGCGGGGCTGGACATCGTCGACACGCTGACCTCCGATCCCGCGCTCAAGAACTACCACCTGCTGTCCGGTGTGCGTGGCGACTTCCTGGCCAAGCTCGGTCGGCACGACGAGGCCAGGACGGAGTTCGAGCGCGCGGCCTCGCTCACTCACAACGCCCCCGAACGCGCTTTCCTGCTCAAGCGGGCCGCTACCGGCACGTCCCGGGTGGCGGGAGTCACGCTGGGCCAGGCCGCGGAGAGGTTCCTGGCCCGCGAGGATCTGGACGCCGAGACGATCCGCTCCTACGGCCAGACCCTGCGCCGGATGTGCCTGGACCTCGGAGCAGGCACCCCGCTGGCCGAAGTGACCGCCGGGAAGACGTCCACGGTCTTCGCCGTCGCCTGGAACGGGGCGGCCGCCAAGACCTGGAACCGGCACCGCGCGGCCGTCCGCTCCTTCTCCGCCTGGGCGTCCATCGACGATCTCTCCGCCGGACTGGCCCGGAAGCCGGAGAGCCGCGAGCGCAGACCGTCCATCGGCCCGCCACAGCTCGACGCCCTCTGGGAGTGCCCGAACACGGCGCCACGCGAGAAGACGTTGTGGCGGCTCCTCCACGAGTCGGCGGCCGCCGCCAGAACGGCGCTGTCCCTCAACGTCGAAGACCTCGACCTGGAGAACCGGCGCGGACGCGTCACCACCAAGAACGGGCCGGTCCGGCTGTCCTGGCGGTCCGGCACCGCCCGCCTGCTGCCCCACCTGGTGGAGGGCCGGACCCGAGGCCCGCTGTTCCTGGCCGACCGGAGGCCCGCACCGGCCCGGATGCCCGGACCCGCCGACCTCTGCCCCGACACCGGGCGAGGGCGGCTCTCCTACGAACGCGCCGAATACCTCTTCAAACAGGCCACCCGGCCACTCGACCCGTCAGGCGCGGGCTACACCCTCCACCAGCTCAGCCACTCCCGCCGCTGACCGTCGGCGGGATTCTCCGGCGGTCCGCTGACCTGCGCGCCGGTGGAGAGACCGAAAACGAGTCGACAGAAGACGCGCCGGACGATGGTATGGACACCGGCCGGCGCTCAAGCCGGCCGTCGCCAGTCCCTCCGCTGCGTCGCGCGGTCCGTGCCGCTCGACGGGTTCACCCCGGTCAGGAAGGTTCTCATGCGCACCGGCAAGATGCATGCCGACGAGGTGGACATCGACGCGTCCCTCGTACGCCGGTTGCTCGCCGGGCAGTTTCCGCAGTGGGCGGACCTTCCCGTCGAACCGGTCGACTCCAGCGGGACGGACAACGCCATGTACCGGCTCGGCGAGGACATGGCCGTACGGCTCCCCCGTATCGAGTGGGCCGCCGGGGGTGTGGAGAGGGAGCAGCGGTGGCTGCCGCGGCTCGCACCGCTGCTTCCGGTCGCCATCCCCGCCCCGCTCGGGAAGGGGGTGCCCGCCGGCGGCTATCCCTGGCACTGGTCCGTCTACCGCTGGCTCGACGGCGAGAACCCGGCCGTCGGCCGCGTCGCCGATCCCGGCACGCTCGCCGAGGATCTGGCGGGGTTCGTCACCGCGCTGCGCCGGATCGATCCCGCCGGCGGGCCGCCCGCGGGCCGCGGCGTGCCTCTGGCGACGCGGGACGCTCCCACGCGCGCCGCGATCGGGGACCTGCGCGGAGTCCTCGACACCGGCGCGGTGACCGCCGCGTGGGAGGAGGCCCTGCGGATCCCCGAGTGGTCCGGCCCGGCGGCCTGGGTCCACGGAGACCTGTCACCCGGGAATGTGCTGATCACCCGTGGGCGGCTCGGAGCCGTCATCGACTTCGGGGGTGTGGGCGTGGGCGATCCCACCGTCGACCTGGTCGTGGCGTGGAACCTGCTGCCCGCCGACGCGCGGGACGTCTTCCGCACCGCCCTGCGGGTCGATGACGCGACCTGGACCCGTGGCCGCGGTTGGGCGCTGTCGATCGCCCTCATCCAGCTCCCGTACTACCGGAGCACCAATCCGTCGCTCGCGGCCAACTCGCGGCACGTGATCGGGGAAGTCCTCGCCGATCACGATCGCGCCGCACACCGACCGGGTTGACCCGGCCCGCCGCCGGTCTACCGTCGCCCGTCGCGGCTCCCGGGTCAGGGCAGTGAGGCGGGCAGCCCGAATCTCGCGAAGTGGTCCGCACCGAGGAACGAGGTGATCTCGGCGATCCGCTCGCCGCGCAGGGTCAGCACGTTGACCGACCAGCCGAGGTGCGCGCCGGCGTCGTCGTCCCAGAGGTAGCAGCTCAGGCCGGGCTGGCCGTTCGCACTGACCGGCAGGTTCCGCCAGCTTCCGCATCCGGTCAGCGGGACCCGTACGGCGAAGTCGGTGACGGCCTCGAGGCCGCGGTACCAGTGCGCCAGCGGCGGCATCGACCAGGTGACGTCCTCGGTCAGCAGCGCGACCAGTGCGTCGGCGTCGCCGCGTTCCAGCGCGGCGGAGTAGCCGGCGACGATCTTCCGTACGCGGGCGTCGCCGATCTGGCGCAGCGTCTGCTGCTGGGTGGCGGAGGGAGCCTTCTGCGCGACGACCTTGCGGGCCCGTGCCAGGGCGGAGTTCACCGACGTGGTCGAGGTGTTCATCATGGCGGCGATCTCGGCGGCGGAGAAGCCGAGGACCTCGAACAGCAGCAGTGCCGCCCGCTGGTTGCCCGGCAGGTGCTGCAGGGCGGCGACGAAGGCGAGCTCGACGGCCTCACGCTGCTCGTAGCGCGCGCCCGGGTCGGCCGGACCGTCGCCGAGACCCGCGTCGGGGTAGGGGCCCAGCCAGGCGACCTCGGCCAGCGGGGCGTCACCGATCACGGCGCGGTCGCTGGCCGGGCCGAGGTCGACGGGCAGGGCCCGCCTGCCGCGGCTTCTCACGATGTCCAGGCAGGTACGGGTCGCCACGGTGTAGAGCCACGAGCGCAGCGAACTGCGGCCCTCGAAGCGCGCGAGCCCCCGCCACGCCCGTAGCAGGGCGTCCTGCAGGGCGTCGTCGGCGTCGTGGGTCGAGCCGAGCATGCGGTAGCAGTGAGCGTGCAGCTCCCGGCGCAACGGCTCCACGAGGCGGGTGAACGCGGCCTCGTCCCCGTCGCGCCCCAGGTCCAGATCGGGATCCTCGGCCCACTCCACTGCCAGGTCCGCCCCCGAGGAAATCTCGCTCACGAGAGACGATTCTGCCCCACGGCGGGAGTCCCCTTTACCGACTGTGACCGTTCCTGCGAGGAGGACCCCTATGACGCCGTCCGGACACCACCATGCGCCCGCGTGGTTCGACATCTCCTCTCCCGACGCCGACCGGGCGCGGGGCTTCTACCGGGAGATGTTCGGCTGGGCGATGGACGTCGTGGAGGAAGAGGGCTACACGCTGCTGGGCGGAGAGGGAGGCCACCCGATGGGCGGGATCGGCCAGTCCGGTCCCGGCGCTCCGTATCCGCCCGGGATCATCGTGTACTTTCAGGTGGACGACGTCGACGCCGCGCTCGCGCGGGCCGAGCGGCTCGGTGGCGTCCGGGCGCTGGAGCCGGTCGACCTGCCCGGGACGGGGCGGATGGCCGTGTTCACCGATCCCGACGGCAACGCCGTCGGCCTGTTGAGTCCCTGACGTTCACGGCCGGGGGACGCCGGGCGGACGGCGGGGGCGGGCCGTATCGGGTCAGCCGGCGGACCGGCCCTGACCGGCATGGTTATCCATTCCGGTATGGATCTCATCCCGCTCTCGATATTGGACATGAGCCGGACCGGCCTGGTCTGCTCTCACCGTTCACCGACAGCGAGGAGTCCCCCATGTCCCATCGCCCCACCCCCACCCGATGGCCGCGGCCCCGGACGGAGCCCGGTGCCGCCGTCCTGACCGTGTTCAGGTGAATTCCCCTCGGCGGTCCATGGCCCGCAGTCGCCGGGCGGGCAGGCCATCGGATCGACGGGTGATCGTGGTGGTCGTGGGGGTGCAGCTCGCCATCTCGCTCGGATTCTTCGCGGTGATGGCGCACCTGGTGTCCCATCTGCGGCATGATCTCGGCATGCTCGCCGGGACCATCACCCTGGTGCTCGGCGCGCGGATCGCGGTCCAGTACGCGCTGTTCCTGCCGGTGGGCGCGGTGACCGATCTGATCGGCGCGACCAGGGCGGGGGTTCTGGCCTGCTCGTTGCGTGCGGCGGGATTCGTGCTGCTGGGGACCGCGGACGAGCTCGCCGGGCTGCTCGGTGCGGCCGTGCTGCTGGGAGCGGGCGGTGCGCTGTTCCATCCCACCGCCCAGTCCCTGCTGGCCGGGCTGGCGCCCGCCCGCCGCTCCCGGGGGTTCGCGGCCTACGTGATCGCCGGGCAGGTGGCCGCGGTGGCCGGTCCGCCTGCCGGGCTGGTCCTGCTGACGGCCGGATTCTGGGTGCTGGCGGCCGCGGCGGCGGCCGCGTGGGCGATCGCCGCCGTGCTGTTCACCCTGCTGGGCGAGGAGCGTCGCGCCGTTCCCCACCCGGACCCGCGTCCCCCCGCGGTGCGATGGGCCGGGGTCCGGCTCGGCACGCGGATGGTCGCCGGGGGAGTGGCGGAGGCGCTGCGCGATCGGAGGTTCGTGCGCTTCGCCGTGGTCGCCGCGCCCAGCACGTTGCTCGCCGACCAGATCGTGACCGTCGTCCCGCTCAAGGACGTCGGGGCGGGCGCGGCGACCCTGTTCTTCTC
>NZ_NGFP01000026.1 GCF_002149035.1 Streptosporangium minutum | reverse complement strand
GGGCGGTCCGGTGCGGCCGCGACGGCGCCGGGGCCGGGGACGACCGGGACGGCCGGCAGGTGGTGGTGCGGGTCGGGGCAGGCGGCGTAGGTGAGCACGATGTGGCCCTGGTCGTCGTAACGCCAGCTCGTCGAGTGGAGCAGGATCTCCCCGGCGTCCGCGAGCTCACGTGCGGCCTCGTCGGGGTGTGTCCCCCCGGCCAGCCGGTCCTCGGCCCTGCGATAGCCGAACCCGCCCGACCCGTCGAGCCGGAGCATCAGCACTTCCACCATCACATGCGAACTCATTGCAACAACATATTAGGCGCAGCCCCGGTAATCCGAGCGTGCGAAATGGGTCTAAGCCTGGGCACGGCACGGTAATTGGTGCCACACTTTCTGTGACGGCTGGCCCGCGACCTCCCCTAAGAGCCGATGACCCAGGACACCGCGCACGTATCCCTTACCGGCGGCAACCTTCCCCTCGAACCCAACGCCTTCGTCGGTCGTGAGGGCGACGTGGAGGAGCTTGTCGAGCTGCTGGGCGTCGCCAGGCTGGTGACCCTGTGCGGCGCCGGCGGCATCGGCAAGAGCAGGCTGGCGGTCCGGGTGGCGGCCCAGGTGGCGGCGGGGTTCCCCGGCGGCGTCTGGCTGGTGGAGCTTGCGGAGGCGGTCCGCGGAGACCTGGTCGAGCCTCGCGTGGCCGCGGTGCTCGGGGTGAAGGCCGAGCCGCCGCGCCCGCTGTCCGACACGCTGATCGACGCGCTCGGTGACCGGAACCTGCTGATGATCATCGACAACTGCGAGTCGCTCATCGAGGAGTCGGCCCGGTTCTGCCGGGCGGTGCTCACCGTCTGCCCGGCCGTACGGATGCTCACGACCAGCCGGGAGCCGCTGCGGGTGGCGGGGGAGACCGTGTGGCGGGTGCCGCCGCTCTCGCTGCCCCGGACCGGGGCGCACGACCTCGCCGGCAGCGAGGCGGTGCGGCTCTTCGTCGACCGCGCCGGGGCGGCCTCGCGTGGTTTCGCCGTCACCGAGCAGAACGCTGGCGAGATCGCCAGCCTCTGCGAGGCGCTCGACGGGATGCCCCTGGCCATCGAGCTGGCGGCGGCGCTGTGCAGGGTGCTGACGGTGGAGCAGATCCACGCCCGGATCAGGGACCGGTTCCGGCTCCTGTCCGCCGGAGACAGGATGGCCCCGGCCAGGCACCAGACGCTCCGCGCGACCGTCGACTGGAGCTACCAGCAGCTCAACGATCCCGAGCGGATCCTGCTGCGGAGACTGGCGGTGTTCACCGGGGGGTGGACGCTGGACATGGCCGAGCAGGTCTGCGCGGGCGACGGCCTGTGGGCCGACGACGTCCTGCGCGTGCTCTGCGACCTGGTCGACAAGTCCCTGGTGCTGGCGGACGCGGAGGTCGCGGGTGAGACGCGCTACCGGATGCTGGAGACGATCCGCCAGTACGCCGCCGAGCAGCTCGACACCTCCGGCGAGGAGGCCGCGCTGCGGCGGCGGCACCGGGACCACATGATCGAGGTCGCCGGCCGCATCCACCGGACGATCGTCCGGCGCCCCCGGCCGACCTGGGACGAGATCTGCCCGATGCTGGTCCTGCTGGACGAGCTGCAGGCCAACGTGTGGGCGGCGGTGCGCTGGTCGGCGGAGGCGGACGACCCCGAGAGCGCGCTGCGCCTGCTGGTCCTGCTCCGCTGGCCGACCATCGCCGGCGGCAGGTTCACCCCCGCCGACGAGTGGCTGGACCGCCTGCTCGCGGTGGGGCCGGCGGAGCTGCCGCCGGACGTGCGCGGCGACGCCCTCGTGCTCCGCGGTCAGGTGGCCTTCGGGCAGGGCGACCCCGACACCGCGCGGGTCGCCTGCACGGCCGCGGCCGAGCTGTGCCGGGCGACGGATCTGCACGGACCGCTGAGCGGAGCGCTCGCCATCCTCGCCTGGGTGGCCATCTACCAGCGCCGGCCGGAGAGGGCCAGGGCCTTCCTGGACGAGGCGCTGGAGGCCGTGCGCAGGGTCGACGACCCCTGGCACGAGATGGTGATCCGCTCCATGGAGGGGACGTTCGCGCTGTCGGAGGGGCGGGCCAAGGAGTCGCAGCGCTCCTTCGAGGCCGCGCTGGCCATCGCGCACGAGCTCGACAACCACTGGGCGGCCCCGGTCGCGCTCATCGGCCTGGCCCAGGTCGCCTGGCTCCGGGGCGACCTGGGGGAGGCCCGCGCCTACTACGAGCAGGCCCTCGACCTGCTCCAGGACATCACCGCCCACTGGCAGACCATCACCTGCCTGGCGGGTCTGGGCCGGATCGCCCTGGCCCAGGGCGACCTCGCCACCGCGCGCGTCAGGCTGATCGAGAGCCTGCGTCTGTGCCAGGGGACGGGCCAGCGGCTCGGCGTGGCCCGGCGGATCGAGACGCTCGCGCAGCTCGCGCTGGCCGAGGAGGACGACCGCCGGGCGGTGCGCCTGGCGGGGGCCTCGGCCGCGATCCGGAGCGCGATGGGCGGCGCGGTCCTGCCCTCCGGCTTCGGCGCGCGGATGGAGGAGCTGCTCCAGCCCGCCCGGGCCCGGCTCGGCGACGCGCTGGTCGCCCAGCTCTGGGCGTACGGCCAGGAGATGTCCCAGGACCAGGCGGTCCGCTACGCGCTGCAGGGCGACGACCAGTCCGACGCACCCCTGATGGTGGGCAGGCACCCGGTCGCCGCCCCGCTCACCACGCTCACCGGCAGGGAGTGGGAGATCGCCGGGCTGATCGCCAGGGGTCTGAGCAACAAGGCCATCGCCGACGAGCTGGTGATCAGTCCCGCGACCGCCGCCCGGCACGTGGCCAACATCCTGGCCAAGCTCGGTTTCTCCTCGCGGACCCAGGTCGCCACCTGGGTCATCGAGCAGAACCGTGGCTGAGACCGCTCCGCCTACACATCGGTTCTACACATCGCCGGTGGCATAGATACATCTCCGGATACGCACTCCGGAGCATGTGCCGGGGCCGCCGCCCGCCGTACGGTTCCCTCGTGTTCGACCGATGACGCCCAGCCCTCCGCACCGCGCCCGCCACGACGGCGGTCCGGTACGACGGGCCCACACCATCCCCGGCGTCTCGGTCGAGCACACCGGAAGCGTCGCGTGTCCCTCCCAACGGCCGGGGTCTCCTCGGAGGGGTGGGGACTTCAGGGCCACGGGCCACGCGACAGCGGGCCCGAGTCGCGCAGGGCTCGGGCCCGCCCTCCGGAGAGGGACGGATCCCGAATACACACCCATCTACATACATCTGCCGATGCCTGGGCGGAGAGCCCGGCCGTACCGTCGGCGGAATGAGACCCACCTCGTCCATCAAGGGCACCGTCACCGAGGCGGTGTTCGGTTGCGCGCACGAGCGGGGTGACCGGCCCGCCCTGATCGATCTCAGCGCGGGAGTGGTGTACGGCTACCGCCGCTTGGCCGAGGAGGTGACGCGGGGAGCCTCGGGGCTGGTCCGGCGGGGCGCCCGGCGGAGCCAGGTGGCGGGGATCCACGTCGACAACGCCGCCGCCCAGACGTTGGCGGTGCACACCGTCATCGCGGCCGGCGGGGTGGCGGCGCCGCTCGCGTCCGGGAACGGGGAGACGGCGGAGCTGCTGGCCCGGTGGGACGCCCGGCTGCTCATCACGACCCCCAATCTGGCGGAGGCGTCGTTGCAGGCCGCCGAGGCCTCCAGGGTCCGGCAGGTGATCGCTTTCGGCCGGGCGCGCGACACCGTCGACTTCGCCGATCTGCTGCTGCTCGACCCCGGCCCGCTGCCGCTGTTCGATCCGTCGGTCCAGCCCGCGCTGCTGACCGAGGACGAGGGGCTGTTCACCCACCGGGACCTGATCGGGCGCATGCGCGAGCTGGGCAGGCTCACCGTCCTGGAGAAGTCGGACGTCCTGCTGGTGACCTGGCCGCTGGGGTGCACCCTGGCCATGACAACCCTGGTCGGGCTGGCGCTGATGCGCGGCGCGCTGGTCGTGGTGGCCCCCGGCCTCTCGCCCGCCGAGCTGTCGGCGACCATCCACGACTTCGGGGTCACCGTCGTGGCCCTGCTCGACGGAGCCGTCCAGCGGGTCTAGGCTCCGCCCCGCCGGCCCTGTCCCGCGGCTCCTGCCGCGGCGGCAGCGGGGCGTCCTTTCGCGGAAACGCGCCGCCCGGCGCGAGATCCGGGCGGCGCGTCATCGGAAGGGGCGAACGTCGCCCGACCGGTCCTAGACCTGCTTGAGCGCCCAGAAGTGGTTGCTGTTGTCACCCGCGAGAACCTGCTGGTTCAGGACGGACAGCGAACCGGTGGTCATGTTGAGCGCACGCTTGCTGTACGTGTTGACGATGACGTACGTCCTGTCCGCCACCCGCTGCAGCTGCCACTTCTGCCTGCTGGATGTGGAGCAGGTCGACTGGACGATCTGGGTCCCGACAGCGGTGCTCGTCGCCTTCAGATCCAGGCACTTGCCGCTGTTGGCGTTGACCAGCTGCCAGTCGGGGGAGGTGGAGGCGCTGGGGTTGCGCAGTATCCACTGCTGGTTCTTCGCACCGGAATGCGCCTTGTGCGTCACCGACGCACCGGACGTCAGCGCCCCGTTGAGGACTTCGACGTTCTCCCGGTTCCCGACGCCCGTCAGGTAGTAGCTCGCACCGTTCCCCGGACCGACGGAGTTGATGAGCCGGTTGAACTTCCATCGCTGGTTGGTCGCGCCGGTGTAGGGACGCTGCTCCAGCGGGGCCGGGTAGGCGCCCGTGACCGTCAGGGCCAGCCCGGACAGCCAGTTGACGATCGCGTAGCTGCCGTCCGCCTGCGGCAGGTAGGCCCACCGCATGCCGTCCGTGCCCTTGCAGTTGTACTGCAGGGTCTGGGTCCCCGAGGCGGTCCCGCTGTAGGCGCTGTCGGCGCACATCCGGCTGTTCATGTTGACGAACTGGAGGCCGGTCTTGTAGCCCATCAGCCAGCTCTGGCTCAGGGTGTTGGTGCGGGCACGCTGGCTGAGCTTGACCAGTCCGGCGGCGGAGCCGCCGATCGGTTCGATGGCTCCGCCGGTCGACACACTGGTGACCACGTAGGTGAAGCCGACCGTGGGGTGGGCGACGGCGTCGCTGGTGTCCCCCTTGACGAGGAAGTCGTTGTCGGCGGTGTTCCAGTGGGTGGCGAGATAGCTGCCGGCCGCCGGGCTGACGTTGAAGTAGTCGTCGCGGTTGCAGTCGGGGAGCCGGTAGTCGTTCCACTTCAGGCAGGCCCAGGACGGGGTCCCGCCGTAACACATGAGGTCGAACTGATCCGAGCAGTGCGAGGTCTGGAAATGCGGGGCGCTCTCCTGCACCGCGCCGAACGTGTGCCCCAGCTCGTGGGCGATGGCGTTGGCCCCGAAGCAGTTGGGGACCGCGTCGACCCGCGCGTAGGTGCGGAGGTTGTTGTGGTTCTCGGCGCCGGGCCGGTCGTCCACATACCTCTGGCCCAGTCCGCAGACGACGGTCGCCTCGGTGAGCATGAGGTATTTGCGGTCCGCGCGGTTGTAGCCCAGCGCCTGCACCGCGGTGATGCCGCTGTTGAAGGTGGCCAGGGACTCCGCGGGCACGACGACCTCGCGGACCGCGACCTGACATCCTCCGGAGACAGCCTCGGTGACGTAGCGGATGTGGCGGCTCTTGCCGGCCGCCGCGGCGGCGTCGTTGTACGAGTCGTCGGCGTTGGCGAGCCACGCCTGGAACATGGGCAGCAGCCGGCTGTAACGGTCGGGCATGCTCGGCTCGCGGACGTACAGCACCTCGACGCGCTTGCCGCTCACCCCGTCGCCCTCGCAGAACACCCGGGCGGGCGCCGCCTCGGCCGCCGCCTCGGCCTGGTTGGCGGTGAGCCGGGCCGTGTCACCCTGCGGACCGGTCCGCACCCCGAGTCGCGCGCCGGGGAACAGGTCCTGATCGTTGGTGCAGGCCACCGGCTCGGGCGGTGCCGTCGTGCGGGCGCCCGGCTGAGGGGACGCCGTCGTGGAGGCGCTCGGCTGGGGTGAGGCCGTTGCCCGGGAGCTCGGCTGGGGTGACGCCGCTGCGGGGGCACACGGGTCGGCCGGCGCCGCTTCCGCGGGGGAGGCGTCCAGCCCCCCGGCGGCGAGGCTCGCGGCGGCGAGGACCCCTGCCGCGGCTAAAAGGGCGATTCGTCTGGCAAACACGTGAGGGACTCCCCGATGGTGAATTTCGCTCGCCTTGGCGGCAGTGTGGATCAAGATATATGCCGACTTTGGCATGATCAATCCGAATCGTCCGGTCTTCCCGCGTGCCGCGAGGGCTGACCCGAACCTCTCCTGTGGCCCACCAGCGCCAGATCGGCGCTGTGATCGGCGCGGTCCGCGCGGGGTGGGCCGGGGCGCGGCCGGGGTGGCGGCGATCGGCCGGGCGCGTACCCGCCGGCGGGCGCCACCGCCCTTGCCGGCGATCACTGGAGACCGCCGGCCACGGCTGGATCCGCGGGACGGCGTCCTGATCGGGATGCGCAGAAGTTATCCGCGCACACCTTGACGTCGCTCGGTGCCAGATGGGTTGATTGATCCACTGACAACGTTGTCATCTTTCTCGGGGGAATCTGTGAAACCTCGACCCCGAAGGGACGGGAAGCTATGCGACGACGGTGGATGGCGGCCGTCGCGGTCACCGTGGCAGGCCTGCTCACCCTGACCGCCTGCGGCGACGGCGGCGGCGCCGCGCAAACCCCGCAGGCCGGCGGAGAGAAGAAGGTTGAGGTCTTCTCCTGGTGGACGGGACCGGGCGAGGCCGACGGCCTGAAGGCCATGAAAGAGATCTTCGAGAAGCAGAACCCCGGCCTGACGTTCTTCGACGCGGCCGTGGCGGGCGGTTCCGGCGACAAGGCGCGCGCCCTGCTGGCCACCAAGCTGCAGGCCGACACCCCGCCGGACACCTTCCAGGGGCACGCGGGCGCCGAGCTGCAGGGCTACATCAAGGCCGGTGACCTGGAGCCGGTCAACTCCCTCTACGACGAGCTCAAGCTGAAGGAGGTCTTCCCGGAGCAGCTCGTCGACCAGATCAGCGTGCAGGGCCAGATCTACTCGGTCCCGGTGAACATCCACCGCTCCAACGTGATGTGGTTCAACCCCGCCGTGCTCAAGGAGGCGGGCGTCACCGAGGTGCCCAAGACGATCGAGGAGTTCGTCGCCGCCCTGGAGAAGGTCAAGAAGACGGGCAAGATCCCGCTCTCGATCGGCTCCGAGTGGACGATGGTGCACCTGCTGGAGAGCGTGCTGCTCGGCTCGCTCGGCACCGAGGCCTACAACCAGCTCTGGACCGCCGGATCCGACTGGTCGGGCCCGGCGATGACCAAGGCGCTCAACGACTTCAAGACGGTCCTGTCCTACGCCGGGGATCCGGCCGACGACTGGCAGCCCGCGGCCAAGCAGGTCGCCGACGGCGAGGCCGCGTTCACCATCATGGGCGACTGGGCCTACGGCTACTTCCACAATCCGCCGGACGGCGGCCTGGGCAAGAAGTCCAAGACCGACTTCGACTGGGCGCCCTCGCCCGGCACCGGCGGCACCTTCATGTGGCTGTCGGACAGCTTCACCCTGCCCAAGGGCGCGCCGAACCGCGCCGGGGCGCTGGCCTGGCTGAAGGTGGCCGCGAGCAAGGAGGGCCAGGACGCCTTCAACCCCAAGAAGGGCTCCATCCCGGCCCGCAAGGACGCCGACACCTCCCTCTACACCGACTACCTCGCCGACGCGCTGAAGGACTGGGGGAGCGACAAGCTCGCCGGGTCCATCCAGCACGGCGTCACCGTCAACGACGCCTGGCGTGTCTCGATCAACGAGGCGGTCGGCCTCTTCCACGCCGACAAGGACGTGGCCGCGCTCCAGGCAGCGCTGGCCGAGGCCGCCAAGAACTCGGGCCAGTGACGTCCGGTACGGCCCGCGGCGCCGCGGGCCGTACCTCGTGGAAGGGGTGTCAGTGACACGGGTGCGCAGGTGGCTGCCGGGGCTGCTGCTGGTCATGCCGTCGATCATCGCCATCGCGGTCTTCGTGTACGGCATGCTCGGCTGGAACTTCCGGCTGGCCATGACCGACAGACATGATGAGATCTCCGAGGGGAGCTTCGTCGGCCTGGAGAACTTCGTCACGCTCTGGGACCAGAAGCGCTGGGGCATCTCGGTCGACCACGCGATCGTCTTCACCGTGGTGTTCGTGGGCGGGGCGCTGGCGCTGGGCTGGCTGCTGGCGTTCCTCATGGAGAAGGGGATCAGGGGGGAGGGGACCTTCCGGGCCGTCTACCTGTTCCCGATGGCGATCTCGTTCGTGGCGACCGGGGTCGTCTGGCGCTGGCTGATGAACTCCGGCCAGGACGAGCGGGCGGTCGGGCTGAACCGGCTGTTCGACAGCCTGGGCCTGGACTTCCTGCAGTGGGAGTGGTTCCGGAACCCGGACTGGGGGATGGCGGCCATGGCCATCCCGGCGATATGGCAAATGTCTGGATATGTCATGGCACTGTTCCTGGCGGGCTTCCGGGGCGTCCCCGAAGACCTCCGGGAGGCCGCCCGGGTGGACGGCTGCACCGAGTGGCAGGTCTACCGGCACATCGTGCTGCCGCTGCTCCGCCCGGTGACCCTGTCCGCGCTGATCATCCTCGGGCACATCTCCCTCAAGGTCTTCGACCTGATCGTCGCGGTGTCCGGCAAGCAGATCATCACCGACGTCCCCGCCGTGTTCATGTGGGTCGCGGTCTTCGACTCCCACGACCCGGCCAAGGGCGCCACCATCGCCTCCTACATCGTGCTCGCGGTGAGCGTGTTCGTCATCCCCTACCTGGTCTGGACCCTTCGCAAGGAGAGGCGGCCATGACGGTTACCGAGACGCCGGCTCCGCCCGCGCGGGCGGAGGACCCGGGCGGCCGGGCCAGGCGGCGGGCCGGCCGGGCGCGCGGGATCCGGCTGGCGCTGCTGGTCGCCTTCCTGGTGATCTTCCTGATCCCGGTCTACGTCCTGCTGGTCACCAGCTTCAAGCCGCTGACCGAGGCCGATCCCGGACGGGCCTGGGCGCTCCCGGAGGTGTGGACGGCACAGCCGTGGCGGGTGGCCTGGGAGAAGCTCGCCCCCGGCATCTGGAACAGCGTGCTGCTGGCCGTACCGGGCGCGCTGATCTCGGCGGTCCTGGGCTCCATGAACGGCTACGTGCTGTCGAAATGGCGCTTCCCCGGCGCCGACGTGCTGTTCACGCTGTTCCTGTTCGGCATGTTCATCCCCTACCAGGGGGTGATGATCCCGCTGGTCCAGCTCCTGGTGAAGCTCAACGAGGTCACCCAGTCCCTCACCGGGACGCCGGGCGTCTTCTACGGCGCGATCCCGGGACTGCTCCTGGCGCACGTGGTCTACGGCATCCCGATCTGCACGCTGATCTTCCGCAACTACTACGTCACCATCCCGGACGAGCTCATCGAGGCCGCCCGGGTGGACGGCGCGGGGATGCTGCGGACCTACCGGTCGGTGGTGCTGCCGGTCTCCGGGCCGGCCTTCGCGGTGGTGATCATCTGGCAGTTCACCTCGATGTGGAACGACTTCCTGTTCGCCGTCTTCCTCACCGGCCCGCAGAGCTGGCCCACCACCGTCATGCTCAACAACATCGCCGGGGCCCAGACCGTCCCCTACAGCCAGCAGATGGCCGCGGCCCTGCTCGCGTCCGTCCCCACGATGATCGTCTACGTCCTGCTCGGCCGGTTCTTCATGCGCGGGCTGATGGCCGGAGCGCTGAAGGGCTGACCCGCGTCCGGGGCCCCGCGTTGTCCCGCGGCGGGGGCGCCCGGAGGCCCGGCCCGCGTCCGGGGCCGCGTGCCGGCTCAGCGCGGGGACGCCGGAGGGCTGACCAGGGAGTCGCCCAGCGCGGTGCGGTGGTAGAGGACGCCGCGGCCGGTACGGCTCCCGGTGACCAGTCCGGCCCTCCGCAGCGCGGCCAGATGACCGCCGACGGTGCCCAGGCTCAGGCCGAGCAGGGTGACGAGCTGGGTGGTGGTCGCCGGGCCTGCCAGCTCCAGCAGGACGCGGGTCCTGGTCCGGCCGATCAGCCCGGCGAGGCCGTCCGGCGCCTCCTGGGCGATCCCGGCGCCCCGGGCCGGATAGCTGATCGCGTACGGCCACGCGTGCTCAAGATAGGAGCCCACCCCCACCGGCAGCACGGTCGGCACGAAGAGCAGGCCGCGCCCGTCGAGCCGGTATGTCTCGTCCGGGCTCATCGCGCGGACCTCGATGACGCCGTCCGGGCGCCAGCGCACCTGGGGACCGAGGTCGGCCAGCGCCGCCGCCCAGCCGTAGGTGGCCAGGCGGCCCGCCCGCTGGATCACGTCCCGCTCCAGCACCGCGTGGAAGCGCGGCCACGCGGGTGCGACGATCTCCTCCCAGACACCCTGGAGCCCGTCGGCGAACAGGTCCACGACATCGGGTGCGCGCAGCACGTCCATGACGGAGTCCGGGAGACGCGCCATGCCCTCCAGGTTCCTGGCGATCTCGTCGCGCGCCTGGGCGACCGGGGTCGCCCGCACGGCCGCGAGCTCCACCTCGAACGGGGTGTTCACCCCGGCCGGCGGCGGCGCGGGGAAGTCGGCGTTGTACCGCCGCTCCCGGAACAGCGCCACCATGGCTCCCAGTCCCGGCCGCCCGGCCACCAGGTTCTCGTACGGCTTCCGCACCCGGTCCACCCAGGCGCGCCATACTCCGGCCTCCTTCTTGCCGGACAGCAGCCAGAGCGTGTGCTTGGTCACCATGAGCGGGGAGATGGCGAACCTGCTCGCCACGATGTCCTGCGGGCTGACCTCGATCAGGTTGACCATCACACGACCTTTCGGATATATCCGAAAGCTTAGCCAGCCGCCTCCGGCTCCCCGAGCATGGCGCGCATGACCACCACACATGAGCGCGCCGCGACCTACGGCGAGGTCTTCGCGAGCCGGGAGTTCCGGGTGCTGTTCGGGAGCTTCACGCTCCTGGTGGCCGGGGACCAGGTCAAGATGCTGGCCCTGGCGGCACTGGTCTACGCGCGGACCGGTTCGCCAGGCCTGTCGGCCGCGGCGTACATGCTGGGCTTCCTCCCCTACGTCGTCGGCGGGACGTTCCTGCTCTCGCTGGCCGACCGGATACGGCCGCGCACGCTGATGATCGCCGGAGAGCTGGTCCGGGTGGCGACCTGCCTGCTGCTGGCCTTCACCGGGCTGCCCGTCTGGGCGATGCTCGCGCTGGTCCTCGTCACCGGCCTGTTCTCGCCGGTCTTCATGGCGGCCCGTACCGCCCTCCTGCCGGACCTGCTGCCGGGCGACGCGTTCGTGCTGGCCAGGTCCGTGCTGTCCATGACGGCGGCCGGGGCGCAGATCGGCGGGCTGGCCGTGGGCGGCGGCATCCTCGCGGCGATGGGCCCCGCCGGGGCGCTGGCCGTCACCGCCGGACTGTCCGCCGTGGCAGCCCTGGTGCTCCGGGCCGGTCTGCCCGACCTCCCCGCCCGGGGCGCGGGGGAGGGCGGTGCCGTACGGGAGACGCTGCGGGTCAACCGGAGCCTGCTGGCCGACCCGAGGGTGCGCGGGCTGCTGCTCGCCCAGTGGCTGCCGGTGTCGTTCGTGGCGGGCGCCGAGGCGATGTTCATCCCCTACCTGGGCGGCACGGCCGGGATCGCGCTCGCCGCCGCGTCCCTGGGCATGGCGGCCGGCAACCTCGCCGTCGGCCGGTTCGCCTCACCCCCGGCGCGCGAGCGGCTGGCGCTGCCGCTCGCGGCGCTGTCGGGCGTTCCGCTGCTCGGCTTCGCCCTCCAGCCGGGTTTCGCGTGGGCCGCCCTGCTCGCCCTGCTCGCCACCATCGGCAGCGCCTCCTACCAGCTCGGGCTGCAGCGGGGGTTCGTGGCGGCGGTGCCCGAACCGGTCCGGGGACAGGCCTTCGGCCTGGCGACGGCGGGGATGATGACCGGCCAGGCGGCGGGCGCCGCCCTCGTGGGCCTGGCCGCCGAGCTGACCGCGCCGCACCTGGCGATCGTCCTCGCCGGAGCCGTGACCGTCGGCTGCTCCCTCGCCCTGCACCGCTCCCTGCGCCCGGCGTCCCCCGCCCCGGCGTGATCGCTCCCGGGAGGCGGCCTACGGCCGGAGCTCTCCCGAACCGCGGAGGCGGCCTACGGCCGGAGCTCTCCCGAACCGCGGGGGATGAGGCGGGTGGGCAGCTCGATGCGCTCGGCGGCGCCCGGTCCGCCCATGATGCGGCGGAAGAGCAGCTCGGCGGCGGCGCGGCCGAGCCTCGCCGGGTCCTGGGCCACCACGGTCACGCCGGGCACCAGCAGGTCGGCGAGCTCGAAGTCGTCGAAGCCGACCATGGGGAGCCGGTGGCCGGTGCGCAGCACGGCCACGGTGATCCGGCCGTTCCCGGTGAACACCGCCGTGGGCGGGTCGTCTCCGGCGAGCATCCGGGTCAGCGCGGGCCCGGCCCGACCCGGAGGGCCCATCGCCACCAGTGACTCGTCGACCGGCAGGCCCGCGTCCTCGACGGCGCGGCGGTAGCCGTACAGGCGCTCGGCGGCGGTGAAGATGGAGGCGCTGTCGCCGAGGAACGCGACGCGGCGGTGGCCGTGCCGGATGAGGTGGGTGACCCCGGTGTGCGCCCCGCCCTTGTTGTCGCAGATCACGGTGTCCACGTCCAGCCCGCCGGGCCGGTCGGCGAAGACGGCGGGGATCCCCGCGTCGAGCTCGGGCCTGAGGTATCCGTGGTCGGTCCCGGCCGGCACGATGATCAGGCCGTCCACCCGGCGGGAGCAGAAGGTGAGGACGAGCTCCCGCTCGCGCCGCGGCTCCTCCCCCGAGGAGCCGCTGAGCACCAGTGACCCGTGCCGGAGCGCCACGTCCTCGACCGCGCGGCTGATCCCGGAGTAGAACGGGTCGGCCACGTCCTCGATCACCAGGCCGATGCTCGCGGTCCTGCCCCGGCGGAGCACCCGGGCGCTCTCGTTGCGCCGGTAGCCGAGCCGTTCGATGGCGGACAGGACCCGCTCGGCCGTGGCGGGGTTGACCCCCGGCTCCTCGTTGACGACGCGGGAGACGGTCTTGAGCGCCACCCCGGCCGCCGCGGCGACGTCTTTCATGGTGGGACGTCCGTGGACACTGTCTGTCACGGCCTGATCATCGCCCAAGTCCCCGCTGTTGACAACGTTGTCATCGATCCCGGCGGGTCAGCGGGAGAGCCCGGCGCCCGTCACTCCCGTCGCGTGCAGGTCGGCCTCCACCCGCGCCGCGGCGGCCAGCAGCGGCGGCAGCAGGTCGCTCCGGACGGATTCGACGGTCGTCCGGCTCACGTGGGAGGAGATGTTCATCGCGGCGGCCACCCGGCCGGAGCGATCCCGGACGGGCACGGCGACCGAGCGCAGCCCCTCCTCCAGCTCCTGGTCGACCATCGCCCAGCCCTGGGAGCGGACGCGGTCGAGCTCGGCCCTGAGGGCGGAGGGCGTGGTGACGGTCCGGGCGGTGAACCCGCGCAGCGCGGCGCCGCCGAGCCGGGCGTCCAGCTCGTCGGCGGGCAGCGCGGCGAGCAGCACCCGGCCCGTTGAGGTGCAGTGGGCCGGGAAGCGGGTGCCGATGTCGATGGACACCCGCATGATCCGCGTGGTCGCCACCCGGGCCACGTAGACGATGTCCTCGCCGTCGAGCACCGCCATCGACGCCGACTCGCGCACCTCGGCGACGAGCCGCCCCAGGTGCGGCTCGGCCACCTCGGGCAGCGAGAGCCCGGACAGGTAGGCGTAACCGAGCTCCAGGACGCGCGGGGAGAGCGCGAACAGCCGCCCGTCGGTCCGGACGTAGCCCAGGTCGACCAGGGTCAGCAGGAACCGCCGGGCCGCCGCGCGGGTCAGGCCGGTGGCGCGGGCGACCTCGCTGAGCGTCAGCTCGGGGGTGGCCGCGCCGAACGCCCGGATCACCGACAGCCCCCGGGCCAGCGACTGCACGTGGTCGGAGCCGCGGTCAGCCGGTCCGTCCATCCCCGTCCTCCTCGTCCCGGTCGGACTCCAGTGCCGCCTGCGCCACCGCGAACGCGCGGTTGGCCGCGGGCACCCCCGCGTAGACCGCGGTCTGCAGCAGCACCTCCTTGATCTCCTCCTCGGTGAGACCGATACGGAGCGCCGCCCTCACGTGCATGGCCAGCTCGTGTCCGTGCCCGAGCGCGGCGAGCAGGGCGAGGGTGACGCAGCTACGGGTGCGCCGGTCCAGGCCGGGACGGGTCCAGATCTCCCCCCAGGCGTACTTGGTGATGAGCTCCTGGAAGTCCGCGGTGAACGGCGTGGCGGCCGCGGTGGCGCGGTCCACGTGCTCGTCACCCAGTACGGCCCGGCGCGTCGCGTCTCCGGCGCTCCACATGTCCATCCTTCAGCTCCTTGTCGTGTTCACCCGGCTGTCCCCGTCCGGGACGCCGTGCTCAGCCGGGCGGGTTCAGGTGGGCGGCGAGCGCCCGGTCGACGAAGGTCCCGGCGGAGCCGAGGCAGCCCGCCGGGTCCAGGGCGGCGTCCAGCTCCTGCGGCGTCAGGCTCAGGCCGGGAGCGGCCGGCAGCGCCTCCCGCAGCGACAGGCCCTCGTCGACCGCCCTGGCGCAGGCGGCGTCCACCAGCCCGCGCGCCTCGGGGGTGCCGCCGAGCCGGGCGACGACGTGCTCGGCCATCGGCAGCCCCCGCGTCGCGTCGAGGTTGGCCCGCATCCTCGCGGGGTCGACGGTCAGGCCCTCCAGCACCTCGCGGAGCCAGGACGCGGCGCTGCCGGTGAGCCGGAGCAGCTCGCTGAGCGTCTCCCACTCCGCCTGCCAGGGGCCGGCGGCGCGCTCGTGCTCCTGAACCATGCCCGCGAGCACCGAGGCCACCAGTCCGGGGACGCGCTGGACGCAGGCGAGCACGGACATCGCGCCCACCGGGTTGCGCTTGTGTGGCATGGCGCTGGAGCCGCCCCGGCCGGGGGCCGACGGTTCGGCGGCCTCTCCCACCTCGGTCTGGGCCAGCAGCTTCACGTCGGTCGCGATCTTGCCGAGCGTCCCGGAGGCCATGCCGAGGGCGCAGGCCAGCCGGGCGACCGGGGTGCGGTCGGTGTGCCAGGGCAGGAGCGGCTCGGCCAGGCCCAGCTCGGCCGCCAGGCGCGGCAGGACCTCGTGGCCCCGCTCGCCGAGGACGGACAGGGTGCCCGCCGCCCCGCCGTACTGGACGGGCAGGTCCAGCTCCGCCAGCCCCGCCCGCGACCGGTCCAGCGCGCTCAGCCAGCCGGCCGCCTTCAGCCCGAAGGTGACCGGCACGGCGTGCTGCAGGACGGTGCGCCCGGCCATCACGGTGCCGCGGTGCTCGCCGGCCAGCCGCGCGCACGCGTCGGCGCAGGCGGACAGGTCGGCCAGGAGCGGGGCGAGGGCGCGGCAGGCGACCAGCATCGCGGCCGTGTCGTTGATGTCCTGGCTGGTCGCGCCGTAGTGCACGAACCGCCGAAGCTCGGGCTTGACCCGTTCGCGTAGCGCGGCGACCAGGGGGATCACCGGGTTCCCCGCCGGCGCGGCCCCGCACCCCAGCTCGGCCAGGTCGAAGAACTCCGGCCGGCAGGCCTCCTCCAGCGCCGATGCCGCCTCCTCCGGGACCAGCCCGATCCCCGCCTGGGCGCCGGCCAGTGCGGCCTCGACGTCCAGCATCGCGGCCAGCCACGCCGCGTCCGACACCTCGGGCGCGGCCCCGCCCCTGGCGAACATCCCGGAGAACAGACCGTCGCGTGCCGACAAGGTCATTCTCACCTCCAGTTTCATGATGTCGACAGAGTGTCACGTAGGTGGGCGAGGGGTGCGGCGAACGTCAAACCCCTTCCAAAACGACGGCCAGCCCCTGGCCCACCCCGATGCAGATGGCGGCCAGGCCGTAGCCGCCGCCCCGGCGGTGCAGTTCGTGGGCGAGGGCGCCCAGGATGCGGGCGCCGGAGGAGCCGAGCGGATGGCCGAGGGCGATCGCGCCGCCGTTGACGTTGACGATCTCCGGGTCGAGGTCGGGCCACTCGGCCAGGCAGGCCAGGGACTGGACGGCGAAGGCCTCGTTGAGCTCGACCACGCTCAGGTCGGACCAGGTGATGCCCGCGCGGGAGAGCGCCGTGCGGGCGGCCTCGACCGGCCCGATGCCGAACAGGTGCGGTTCCACGCCGGTCACCGCCCGCGCCGCGATCCGTGCCAGCGGCGTACGGCCGGCCCGCTCGGCCCCCGCCTCGTCGCCGACGAGCAGGGCGCAGGCGCCGTCGTTGAGGGGGGAGGCGTTGCCGGCGGTGACGGTGCCGCCGGGGCGGAAGACCGGCTTGAGGCGGGCGAGGGACTCGGGCGACGCGTCGGCCCTGACGGACTCGTCGTGGTCCAGGGCGTCGAGCGCGGCCACCTCCCCGGCGAAGACGCCCCGCTCCCAGGCCGCCGCGGCACGCCGGTGGCTGCGCAGGGCGAAACCGTCCTGGGCCTCGCGGGTGATCCCGTAGCGGTCGGCGAGGATCTCCGCGCCCTCACCCAGGGCGACCGTCCACTCGGCGGGCATCAGAGGGTTGACCATGCGCCAGCCGAGGGCCGTGTCGTGCAGGGTCTGCGCCCCCCGGTCGAAGCCGCGCGACGGCTTGGGCATCACCCACGGCGCCCGGCTCATCGACTCCGACCCGCCAGCGATCACCAGGGAGGCGTCGCCCACGGCCACGGCGCGGGAGGCGGCGACGACCGCCTCCAGTCCGGACCCGCACAGCCGGTTCACGGTCGTGCCGGGCACCGTGACGGGGAGTCCGGCGAGCAGGACGGCCATCCGCGCCACGTCGCGGTTGTCCTCGCCGGCGCCGTTGGCCGCGCCGAAGAACACGTCGTCGACGGCCGCCGGGTCGAGATCGGGGGAGCGGCCGGCCAGCGCCCGGACCACGTGCGCGGCCAGGTCGTCGGGGCGGACGCCCGACAGCGCCCCGCCGTACCGGCCGATGGGGGTGCGGACCGCGTCGAGGACGAAGACGTCATTCATGATCTCGAGCTCCTGGTCGACGGGTGCCGGTGCCCCGCGCTGGTCGCGGGAGGCCGCTTCACGGCCTGGTCCCGGTGAGGCTGCGCAGGGCGCCGAGCTCCGCCGCCGCGTCGGCGAGCGAGGTAACCGTGGCCATCGCGCCCCCTCATGTATATGTTCGCCATGCGGACAAAAGTTCTTCTTGCGAACATAGTGACCTTCTCCGGGGAAGGTCAATCTTCGGATCGCCACGCCGTGACGGCCCGAGGCTCCGGAAGCTCCGGCGAGGGGAGAGGCGGCGGTGAGGTGGTTCTCAGCTCCGAGGCGTGAATGTCACAGTTCGGGCATGTCGTCCGGGATGCCGGGCTCAGCCTGGCGGACTCCCCTCGTCCGCCATCTGCGAACGGCGACGTGAGATCGCCCGGTCGAGAAGGACGGCCGGTACGACGGCCGCTGCCAGGCCGACGCCGATCCATGTGACGGAGGTGATGCCCGCGCCGGCGTTCAGGGCGGCTCCGGCGAGCGCTGGGACGAGGCTGATGCCGAGCTGGAACGCGGAGACGGTGGTGGCCCCGGCGAGCGTCGGCGCCTTCGACGCGATGGTGAACACCCGCGCGTAGACGGCCGGGTTCAGCACGAATCCGGCGATCCCAAGGAGCAGAACGAGGGGGACCACGGCCAGTGCGTGCCGGGCGAGGAGCGCGAGCAGGGCGGAGCAGACCAGGATCCCGATCGCCCCGGTCAGGAGCGCGTGGAAGGGCCGCCGATCGGCGATCCTGCCTCCGACGGACAGGCCGATGAAGGCGCCGACGCCGAACAACGCGAGGATCGCGGGAACCCAGACACCGGGAATGCCGGTGATATCGGTCAGGAACGCCGCGAGGTAGTTGAACGAGATCATGTAGGCGGCAGTGCTCAGGACGATGGCGGCGTACACGACCCACAGTTGCGGTTGCCTCATGGTGCGAAGCTCACGCCTTACGCTGGGCTCCTCGCCCGCGCCTGTCGCGGGCATCGCGAGCAAGCTCAAGATCGCGCCGGCGGCGGTCAGGGCGACCACCCCCCAGAATCCGCCCCGCCATCCCGTGAAGTAGCTGAGCAGTGCCCCTGCCGGGCCACCGGCGATCATCGCCAAGCTGAGCCCGCTGACGACGACTCCGGAGGCGCGTGCGGTGCGGTCGGGCGTGACAAGGCCGATCGCGGTGACCGCCGCGACCGCCCAGTACCCCGCATAGGCGAGGCCGCAGACGAAGCGGGTGGCCAGCAGCACCGTGTAGTCGTCGGTCAGAAGGCCGATGGTCACCGAGGCGGCGAAGACGGCTTGAGTGGTCACCAGCGTGGTCCGTCGCGGCCAGCGCAGCGTCATGACGGCCAGGGGAGGCCCTCCGACGACGACACCGATGGCGAATACCGAGATCAGCGCGCCGGCGGCGGACAACGTGATCCGGAGGTCGTCCGCAACCGCCGGCAGGACCCCGGCCAGCAAGAACTCCGCGCTGCCCATCGCGAACAGGCTCAACGCCAGCAGGTAGACGCCGAACGGCAGCCTGCCGCGAGCGACCGGCACTCGCTGCTGTGCGGTTCCGACGCTCACCGGCCATCACCCCGCGCCGTTACGGCGGTGGCGGCACGGTGCTGTTCGACGGCGCGATCGACGTCCTCGTCCAGCAGATCGGTGTTCATGGCGAAGGCGGCGGCAGACCCCATGCCGGCGGCGGTGACGACCTGGGCGCGCGGGTCGATGACGTTGCCGGCGGCCCAGACGCCGGCGACGCCGGTCCGGCCGGTGCGGTCGGTGGCGACCCAGCCATTGTCGTCCTTGTCGCAGCCCAGGTGGGTCAGCAGCTCGTCGCGCGGCACCATGCGGGGGAAGAGGAAGGCGGCGGCGCGCGGGACGGCGCGGCCGTCGGCGAGCTCGATGCCGTGCAACCGGTCGCCGTCGACGACCAGCCGTTTGATCTCGCCCTCGACGACGCGCAGGCCGCGCGCCTCCAGCCGCTCCCGATCCTGCGCCGTCAGCTCAAGGGCGTGCGGGAAGAAGGCGACGTCATCGCTCCACGCCCGCAGGAGCAGCGCCTGATGCACCGCGCCCGGATGGGTGCCGAGAACGGCAAGAGGCCGGTCGCGGACTTCGTAGGCGTGGCAGTAGGGGCAGTGCAGGACATCCTTGCCCCACCGTTCGTGCACGCCCGGGATGTCGGGCAGTTCGTCGCGGAGCCCGGTCGCGACCAGGACGCGGCGGCCCTTGATCACCGGCCCGCCGACCATGCGGACGTGGTAGCCCCGGTCGATCTGCTCCACCCGGCCCTGGATGAGCCGGACGCCGTACCGGGCGACCTCGGCACGGCCGAGTTCGAGCAGCGTCGCCGGGGACAGGCCGTCGCGAGACAGAAAGCCGTGCATGTGCGCGGCGGGCGCGTTGCGTGGCTCGCCGGCGTCTATCACCGCCACCTTGCGGCGGGCACGCCCCAGGAGCAGGGCGGCATTCAGACCGGCCGCTCCGGCGCCGACCACCACCACGTCGTAAGCCTCGTCGTCGGCGGCGTACAGCGCGCCGCCGTTCTGGTCGTTCGTCGCCTTGATCATGGCGATCACCTCCGGGCCCGATGGTGTGTGGCCTTGTGGTGGATCGACAACTTTCGTTGCCATTTCTGGGACGCGGCAGATGGAATGGGGGCATGGACGAGCAATCCCCGATCGCCGCCACGCTGGCCCAGGTCGGTTCCCGCCTCAAGCGCATCCGCACCCAGCGCGACATGAGCCTGTCGGCGCTGGCCGAGGCCACCGGCATATCCAAGAGCACGCTGTCGAGGCTGGAGACGGGCCAGCGCCGCCCGAGCCTGGAACTCCTGCTGCCCATCGCGCAGGCCCACCAGGTGCCGCTGGACGAGCTGGTCGGAGCGCCGGAGGTCGGCGACCCGCGGATCCGCAGCAGACCCCGCATCCGCAACGGCCGTACGGTGATCCCCCTGACGGTCCATCCCGGGGCCCTGCAAGCCTGGAAATCGATCATTCCAGCCGAGCAGAACCGGCCCGAGCCGGTCACGCACGAGGGCTACGAGTGGCTGTACGTCCTGTCCGGGCGCATGCGGCTCATCGTGGCCGGTCACAACCTGATCATGGGGCCGGGTGAGGCCGCCGAGTTCGACACCCGCCTGCCGCACTGGTTCGGCCCCACGGGCGAGTCTCCCGTGGAGGTCCTCAACCTGTTCGGCCGCCAGGGGGAGCGCATGCACATCCGCGCCAGGCCACTCTCCCGAGAGGAGCCGGCGCCCTGAGCGGGAGAACCCTTGCCGGGAGCATCCGGGCGGGCGATCCGCGCCTCGGCCGGTGCCGTCGTACCCGCGTGCCCGCAACGGCCGCGGCCTCTGCCGCGGGACGGACGCCGGCTTCGAGCGGGCGCCGCGTCGTGGACCGGTCTCCGGCGGCACCGGCGCCTTCTGGTCGCCGATGTCGGCGCTGTGGGAAAGTGGGGCAATGACTGATCGGGGACTCAGGCTGTCGCGGGCCCTGCTGATCGCGGGGTTCGTGCTCGCCTCGCTCAACCTGAGACCCGCGCTGGCCGGGGTGTCCCCGGTGCTGAGCGAGATCATGGCCGACCTCGGGCTGAGCGCGGCCGGCGGCGGGGCGATCACCACGGTGATGGTGGTCTGCCTGGGCGTGCTGGCCCCGCTCGCCCCGCTGCTGGCCCGCCGGTTCGGCCTGGACCGCACGCTGCTGGCCGGACTGCTGATCCTGGCCGCCGGGGTGGCGCTGCGCGCCGCCGGGAGCGTCCCGGCCCTCTATGCGGGGGCGGCCGTCGCCGGTACGGCCATCGCCATCATGAACGTGGTGATGCCCGCAGTCGTCAAGCAGCACTTCCCCTCCCAGATCGGCCTGTTCACCTCGGTGTACGTCTCCGGCCTCGTGCTGGGCGCCGCCGTCGCGTCCGGGCTGGCGGTGCCGCTGGAGCGCGCCGGCGGGTACGGCTGGCGCGAGGTGACCGCGATGGCCGCCGTCCCGGCCGTGGCGGCGGCCGTGCTCTGGCTGCCCCAAGCGCTGCGGCGTCCGGTGCCCGGGGGAGCCGCGCCCCGGTCCTTCCGCGCGGTGCTGGGCAGCCGGGTGACCTGGGCCGTCACCGCCTACATGGGCCTTCAGTCGCTGACCTTCTACATCGTGCTCGCCTGGGTGCCCACGATCCTCCGCGACGCGGGGCTCCCCGCCGACCAGGCGGGCTACATGCTCGGCCTGACCAACCTCGCGCAGATCGCCGCCACGCTCACGGTCCCGGTCCTCGCGGGCAGGGCCCGGTCGCAGGTGCCGCACGTGACGGTCGCGGCCGTGCTCACCATCGCGGGCTACGTCGGCGTGCTGGCCGCGCCGGCCACCGTCCCCTGGCTGTGGATGATCGTTCTCGGCCTGGGGCAGGGCGCCTCGATCGCGCTCGCCCTGCTGATCATCGCGCTGCGCGCCCCCGACCCCGCCTCGGTCACCGCGCTGTCGGCCGTCGCCCAGTCCGCCGGATACGTGCTGGCGGCGCTCGGCCCCTTCCTGATCGGCGTGCTCCGCGAGAGCTCGGGCGGCTGGACGCTGCCGCTGCTGGCCGGGCTCGGCGCGTGCGGGCTGCAACTGGCCGCCGGGTTCCTGGCCGGCCGCCCGGTGGCCGCCGGCGCGGAGAGGGCGCGTCCCGCCACCGTCACGGAACAGGGCTGAGCCTCCGCCCGCGGCTCCGGCCGTTCCCGTGAGCGGTACGGCATCGCCCGGATCCCGGCCTCCGAGGAGATCGTCCGGCTCCCGCAGCGCCACGGGCGACGTGACGGCCGGCTGGAGAAGCTGTACCCGCTCGGCCTGGACGGCGTCTTCGCCGACGGCCCGGGCATGGCCCGGGCCGTCAGGGAGCGGGTGCTCACCCAGCGGAGACGGTACGGCTCCTAGGCGACGGCGACCTCGGTCTCGTCCATGGGGCGCAGCTCGTCGGCGTAGCTGACCGAGGCGCGGCGCATCACGCCGCTGTCGCTGATGGAGTACTGGCCCAGGCGCCACAGCGGCGGCGAGTAGGCGTGGATGGAGACGCTGCCGTCCACCGCGCCGGTCAGCCGGTGGATGTGGTCGGGGCCGAAGGAGAACGACTCGCCCGCCGAGACGACGGTCTGCACGTGCTCGCCGCCGATGCGCGGGTTGCACTCCAGCAGCGTCCCCGCCACCACCCGGACCGCGCCGGAGGAGATGTCGTGGTCGTGCCAGCCGGTGTCGTCCTCCGGCCGCCAGCACAGCAGCCAGATATCGACGTAGGCGTCCCGGTAGAGGGAGGCGTAGTGGCGGCCCCCCTCCTCGGGGAAGTCCACCTGGTCCTCCCACCGGGACGGGTCGGCGGCCAGCTCGTTGACCAGGTCGCGGAGCTCGCGCCGGTCGAGGGCGCGGGCGGGCAGTGCCTCGTAGCTCATCGCCGGCCTCCTGGAGGCGCACAGCGCTCACGGCCCTGGGACTGGTTCACGTTCACTTGCGCGACTCCTTTCGGTTCAGCAGACGGCTGGGATTGGTGACCGCGACGGCGTGCCGTGCGGCGTCGCCGAGCGCGGGGTCGGGGGCCCTGGCGTAGGGCTCGTCGGATCCGTTGACCACGACGTCGATGCCGAGCTCGCGGACGATCGCGTCGATGGCGCGCGGGCCGTAGGAGGAGGTCTCCAGGAACAGGTCGGGATCCACCAGGCCCCGGCCCTCGCCGCTGCGGTTGATCAGCCGCTCGGAGTGGAGCGGCGCCAGCCCGGCCAGCAGCGCGAAGCAGACCCGCAGCCCGGGGTGGCGGGGACGGCCGAAGGCGGAGAAGGCGTACCAGGAGGCGTGCATCTGCTGCACGTACGGCACGACGGCGGGCCACCAGCCGGGTCCCCCGGGTTCGGCTGCGGGTCCGGGGTGCACGAAGAGCGGCAGGTCGCGCTCGGCGAGCACGTCGAGCAGCGGGGCGACCCTCGCGAGGTCCTCACCGGTCCCCATGGCCGTCGCGGGCAGCTGGAGCCCGGCGAACCCCTGGTCGAGGGTCTTGGCGAGCCTGGAGGGGGCGATCTCGCCGAGGCAGGTCGCGGCCCAGGCCCCGAACGGGGCCGGCAGGGCGAGGGCGTCCTCGTGGTAGGCGTCGATGATCGGCCAGGCGTCCACGGGCGGCAGCGACTCGATGCCGAGCGGGCTGGACAGCGAGACCAGGGCCAGGTCGAGTCCCTCGTTCAGCGCCAGGCGGCCGGTGAGGTCGTGGTCGCCGGGGTCGACCTCGTAGGCGGGCTCGCCGTACAGGTGGAGGGTCCAGCGGTCCAGGCGGGGAGGGGTCGTGCGACGCCGGAGCGCGTCGATGAGCGCGGGCGTCCACAGGTGCTGGTGCACGTCGACGGTCATCTTCCCTCCTCCCTTCGTGGTATTCCCTACCTAGAATATAGGTAACCGGTCTGACCTTACTACGTTTCCGGGTGACGCGTTTCAGTGAACCGTTTCAGTGAACCGTTTCACCTCGTGTGTGTCAATGCCCTGAATCGCCGTGATATGGCGGAGAACGCCCCGTGGGAGGGTGAGAGGCATAGGCTGGCCGGATGCCCCAGCCCCGGAAACGAGCGACGATACGCGAGGTGGCGAAGGCCACCGGCCTCTCCCCGGCCTCGGTCTCGTATGCCCTCCGAGGCATGCAGGTGTCCGAGGAGACCATCGAACGGGTGCGCCGGGTCGCCGCCGAGCTCGGCTACGAGGCCGACCCCATCGCCCGCGCGCTGGCCAGCGGCCGTACCGGGATGATCGGCCTGCTCTGCGGCTCCCTCGAGGACCTCTGGCAGCAGGCCCTGGCCGTCGGCATCGGCCGGGCGCTGAAGGACAACGACCGCTACGCGCTGATCCTGGACGCCACCGGTGACCCGTCACGGGAGCGCACGCTGGCCCGGCAGCTCCGTGACCAGCGGGTGGACGCCCTGATCGTGCAGCCGGTGGACCCGGCGGCGCCGCTCTGGGCCGAACTGTGCGAGAGCCTGCCGGTGGTCTCGATCGGCGACTCCCTGGCCGGGGCGCGTACGGCGGGCGAGGTCGTGTTCGACAACCGTGCCGGCGTGACCCTGGCGCTGGAGCACATGCGCGACCGGGGGCACCGGCGTGTCGCCGTCCTCACCCCGACCCGGGCCAGCACCCCCGACCGCCCCGCCGACGTGCACGTCCTGGCCGAGGCGGGACGGCTGGGACTGGACATCGAGGTGGTCACCGCGCCCCAGGCGCTGGTGGCCGCCACGGACGTCGCCCGGCGGATGCTCGCCGGCGGGCACCGGGCGTTCTTCTGCTTCGCCGACTCGATCGCCTACGGGGTGTACGCGGCGTCGGCCGAACAGGGCCTGCGGATCCCCGCCGACGTGTCCGTGATGGGCTACGACGACCACCCGATGTCGGGGCTGCTCAGCCCGGGGCTGACCACGGTCGACTGGGACATCGACGGCATCGTCCGCGCGGCCGTCCGCCTGGTGGTGGCCGCCGCCGACGGCAACACCCGCCGCCGCCGGATCGTCCAGGCCCCCGAGCTCCGCGAACGCGGCTCGGTGGGCTGACGCGGGACCCCGCCCGCCGGGCGAGAGTCCCTCTCGCCACGCCAGGGTCTCGGCCTCGCCACGCCAGGGTCTCGGCCTCGCTACGCGAGGGTCTCGGCTGCCATCTGGGGGCCCGGTCCGTCGGGTGAAGGGGCCGGCGGTCCGGTGAGGCCGGGCGGCGGCCCGTCAGGCACCGGGAGGCCCGCCCCGGCGTGCGGCCGGTAGGTCAGGCCGGGCAGCAGTCCGCGTGCGGTGTCGAGGTCGGCGTCGAGGGGGCGGTCGGCCGTCCGGCGGTCCAGGCCGACGTCGCAGGGGAGGCCGCGCTGGCGCAGTGCCCGGACCGCCGCGACCAGCTCGCAGGCCAGGACCGTTTCGAGCGGGTCGAGGGCGGAGAGGGTGGACCGCGCGGCCTGCGGGGTGAAGCTCGCGTGGTCCTCGGTCCCCAGGGAGAGCACGGCGGTGCCGAGGGTGACCGGGGCGGCGAGCTGGCGGAGGTCGGCCAGGGCCGAGTGGGCGACGTATTCGAGGATCATCACGCCGGACAGGCCGGGGCGCTCGGCGAGGAAGGGCAGCAGTCCGGTGTGGGCGGGGTCGGTCAGGGTGGCGAGCCTGGCGGCGCTCAGCGACGCGGTCTGGACGAGGGCGGCCCTGAGGGCGTCGAGGGCGAGCGCGATCCGGGCCGAGTGGAAGTTGCCGTTGTGCCAGGCCCGGCCGTCGGCGATCAGCGGGTTCTCCGGGGCGGTGTTCAGCTCCTCGGTGACGGCCCGCTCCGCGCGGTCGAGGGCGTCCAGAGCGGCGCCGTGGACCTGGGGGAGGGCGCGGTAGCCGTAGGGGTCCTGGACCCGTCGCGGGGTGGTGGCGCCGATCAGGGCGCGGAGCCCGGCCGCGACCGCCGCCTGGTCCGGCCTGCGCTGCACGGCCTGGGCGAGAGGTTCGAGCGAGGCGTCTATCGCCCGGAAGGAGTGGGCCGCGACGGCCGTCGCGGCGGTGAGGGCGATTCTCAGGCGGTGGCAGGCCAGAGCCGCGTCGGCCAGGGTCGCCGCCCCGGAGCTGATGAAGGGGAGGGCGTCGCTGGAGGCCAGCGCGTACCGGGGCGCGAGGCCGTCTCCCGGCCCGGAGGGCGGTGTCCAGGGGATCTCGCCGAGGAGGCAGAGGGCGGTGGTGGCCAGCGCGGTGAGGTCGCCGGTGCCGATGGCGCCGTAGGTGCGGATCGGGGGAGTGAAACCCCGGTTGACGGCGGAGGCGAGGACGGGGAGAAGGCCGGGGTTGAGGCCGGAGCCGCCGGTGAGGAGCTGGTTGAGGCGGACCACGAGGGTGGCGCGGGCGCGCGGTCCTTCGACCAGGGGGCCGGCGCCGCCGGCGTGGCTGCGGAGCAGGTCGAGGCCGGTGGCCTCGACCGGGACGTCCTTGTTGGCGCCCACGCCGGTGGTCTGGCCGTACAGCGGCCCGCTGAGGGAGCGGGCCGTCCGCCAGGCGGCCTCGGCGCGGTCGGCGGGACCCAGCAGGATCCCGGAGCCGTGTGCGGCCCGGTGGACCTGCTCGCAGGTCAGGTGGGCGCCGTCAAGGACAACCGTCATCGGGTCAGTCGCCGAACACCAGGTCGAGCAGCCAGCTCACCAGGCCGACGATGATCGCGCCCCAGAACGCGGGCCAGAAGCCGTCCACGTGGAAGGGCAGGTGGATCTGGGCGGCGATCCAGCTTGTGAGCAGCAGCAGGCCGGCGTTCACGACCAGGGCGAACAGGCCGAGGGTGAGCACGTAGAAGGCGCAGCCGAAGGTCTTGATGATCGGCTTGAGGACCGTGTTGACGACGCCGAACAGGAGGGCGACCGCGAGGAGCGTGCCGATCTGCTTGGCGGTGGTCTCGGTGGTCACCGTGATGCCGGCCACGAGCTGGGTGGCCACCCAGAGGGCGGCTGCCACAGCCAGGATCTTGATGATGATTTTCACGTTTGCGCATCCTCGCATGGGAGATCGGACGAGCGATAGATCCACCCCGTTAAAAGCGGATATATCAGGACACTAAATACTTCGCGGCCATCATGGCCGCCGGGACGGCGGCGCATCGGCGGGCGGGGTTGCGGAAAGCCTCCTGTCGTGACTCCGAGTAGTCGGAAAGGTTAAAGCTTTCATGGGCGGCCCGTCGCTCCCCCCGTGGAGGGGAATGGCTTCCGGGAAGAGCGTGCGCCGCCCCAGGAAGGCTTCATCATGTCCAACGACACGTCCAACGGCTCCGGTTCCGCCGGCCGTACGGCATCGCGGGAGATCCGGCTCGCCTCGCGGCCCTCCGGCTGGCCGACGGCGGAGAACTTCGAACTGGCGGAGGTGGAGCCGCCCGCTCCCGCCGATGGTCAGGTCCTCGTCCGCAACCTCTACATGAGCGTCGATCCGTACATGCGGGGACGTATGAACGACACCGAGTCCTACACCCCGCCCTTCGAGCTCGGCAAGCCTCTTGAGGGCGGCGCGGTCGGCGAGATCGTCGAGTCGCGCGCGCCCGGCCTCGCCGCCGGCGATCTCGTCCTGCACGGGTACGGCTGGCGGGAGTACGCCGTCGTCGACGCCGGCCAGGTCCGCAAGGTCGAGGAGATCCCCGGAGTACCGCTCTCCGCCTACCTCGGCGTGCTCGGCATGCCCGGTCTGACCGCCTACGTGGGTCTGCTCGACATCGCCGCGTTCAAGGCGGGCGACGCGGTGTTCGTCTCCGGCGCGGCCGGCGCGGTCGGCAGCCTGGTCGGGCAGATCGCCCGGCTGAAGGGCGCCTCCCGGGTCGTGGGCAGCGCCGGCTCGCAGGAGAAGATCTCCTACCTGACCGGGAAGCTCGGCTTCGACGCCGCCTTCAACTACAAGACGGCCCCCGTCCGCAAGCAGCTCGCCCAGGTGGCTCCCGACGGGATCGACGTCTACTTCGACAACGTCGGCGGCGACCACCTGGAGGCGGCCCTCGACGCGTTCAAGCACTACGGGAGGGTCGCGATGTGCGGGGCGATCTCCGTCTACAACGCCGCCGAGCCGGTCCCCGGCCCGAGCAACCTGTTCCTGGCCGTCGGCAAGCGGCTCACCCTGCGCGGGTTCATCGTGGGCGATCATTTCGACCGCATGCCCGACATGGTCGCCGAAGTGGGCACCTGGCTCCGCGACGGCGAGATCACTTTCGAGGAGACCGTCGTCGACGGCCTGGAGAACGCGCCCAGGGCGTTCATCGACATGCTCCGCGGAGCGAACACCGGGAAGATGGTTGTCCGGTTGGTCCACTGATCGTGCATGATCGCCATATTCCGGGGGCAGAAGGGGCGAAAGGAGGTGGGTCAGTTGGAAACGGATGAGCTTGAGGCGTTGTCGGCCCAGGAACTACATGATCGGGCGGTCCGCTACGCCGTCCATCACGGGGACTTCGCCTTCCTGTGGGAACTGCTGAAGGTGATCCCCGCGGCGGAGGCCTCCACCGGCAACAAGGACGAGACGGCGAACGACCTCAGCCGGGTCTCCGCCCTGCTCAGCGATGCCATGGTGTCCGGCGAGGGGCGGCTCGGCGAGGCGTTGCGCCCGTTCTACATCGACTACCTCTCCAAACACCCCGAAGCCTAGGCGGCCGCCCCCTCTGACCGGTTCGGTAAGGTGATCGGCAGGGTTACGGGAGGAGTCGTCATGGCACAGGTGCGAGTCGAGCGGACCGACGACGGGTACGTGGCCCGCAACGACCGCGGGGCCGAGGTGGCCATGGGCGGCGGCGACGAGCAGGGGGTGTTCACCCCCGTCGAGCTGCTGCTCGTGGCGCTCGGCGGCTGCAACATCGTCACCGTGGAGCCGCTCACCGCCCAGCGCGGTCACAGGCTGGTCCGCCTGGCGATGACCGTCCAGGCGGAGAAGGTGGAGCCGACGCTGCTCGGGCCCATCACCATCACCTACGACGTGGAGCTGCCGGAAGGCGACGAGAAGGCCGACCAGGTCTTCCGTGCGGTGGCCCACCGCGTGGAGGAGAAATACTGCACGGTGAGCAGGGCGCTGCGGGAGAAGAGCGAGGTCCTGCTCGAACTGCCCGAGTGACCTGACGCGTCCGGCGGATGGTCGCCTGGACGGGCTGACGCGATCCGCTCTGCCGGATCGGCCCGACGCGTCCGGCGGGCGGTCACCCGGATCGTCCGGCGGGACCCGCTCCGCGAGAGTGGCTCGTCCCGTCCCGTCCGGTCTCCGGCGGTCTCGCGTCGTTGGTCCGGCAATACCGGGTCAACCCCGGGTGTAGGCGCAAAATCAACCCGTGGATGACGTGCTCGTTACATTTGGTTCTGTACTGTTGAAGCAGGTCAAGGGGTTCTGCGAAGCCCGGGGGGAGCATTGCAGAGACTTTTCACCGGATACAGGACGCGAGGGGGATCGCGTCCCTGAGCGGAGCCGCCGGAGTCTTGGGGGAGACGAAGGAGAGGCCCGCGAGGAGGCCGGGGCCGGACAGTTGGGGGACTGTCCGGCCCCGAGTCTGTCCAGGGATATGCGCCGACGGTCGAAGGACCGTCTGGCCCCTCGCCGGATCGGGCCGGGCGGCCGGGGGACCGCCCGGCTCGATTCCGTCCGCTACGTCCGTGATGCCGTCCCGGCCGTCATGCTGCTCTATTCGTGATGCCGTCCCGGCCGTGAGGCAGCTCTGTCCGTGATGCCGTCCCGTGGTCGCCTGATGTGCGTCGCCGCCGGGTCTGCTGCTAGAGTTACCTCCGTTGCAAGCGCCGCTAGCTCAGTTGGTTAGAGCAGCTGACTCTTAATCAGCGGGTCCGGGGTTCGAGTCCCTGGCGGCGCACAGCACGGAGAAGCCCGGTTCGGTAACCACCGAACCGGGCTTCTCCGCTTTCGGGCCTCTCCGGACCCAGGATCTCCGGCCCCGCCGGTTCCGACCTGGCCTCCCACCGCCATGCCCGATCGCCGCGCCCACGCTCCAGCACTGCCATGCTTGACCGCCGCGCTTGACCGTCGTGCCCGCCCTCCACCATTGCCATGCCTGACCGCCGCGCCCGAGCGTCGTGCCCGCCCTCCAGCAGTGCCCGCACCGTCATGGCGACGACTGCTTGCCGGGTTTCTGCCTGCCCGCCGTACCGGACGTGCCGCACGCCCATGGGTGGACTTATGGGGTGTGTGCGTCGTTTGTCCGTTACTGTGTCGGGGCAGAGGCCTGACATGGGGATCGGGGGCGGTGTCGGCGCCTGTGTGGCGACGGTGCTCGTCTTGCCTGCCGGGCCGGCGAGCGCGGCGGATCTGGTCGCGGCGCGCCTGCAGATGGCCCTCTCGCTGGGCTGGCACATCGTGCTGGCCTGCCTGGGGGTCGGCATGCCCGCCCTGCTGCTGTACGCCGAGTGGCGGGCGATCCGCACCGGTGACGGCGACTCCATGCGGCTGGCCCGGCGATGGGCCAAGGCGATAGGGGTGCTGTTCGCCGTCGGGGCGGTCTCGGGGACGATCCTCAGCTTCGAGATGGGCCTGCTCTGGCCGGGGCTCATGGGGACCTACGGCGAGGTGATCGGCCTGCCCTTCGCGCTGGAGGGGATCGCCTTCTTCGTCGAGGCCATTTTCATCGGCGTCTACCTGTACAGCTGGGACCGGCTGCCGCCCAGGATCCACCTGCTGAGTGGGGTGCCCGTGCTGATCGCGGGAGTGGCCTCGGCGTTCTTCGTGGTGACCGCCAACGCGTGGATGAACCAGCCGGTCGGGTTCGTGGTGGAGAACGGCCGGGTGCGGGACGTGGCCCCGTGGAGGGCGATGTTCAACCCGGCCACGCCGCCGCAGACGCTGCACATGATCGTGGCGGCGTTCATGGTCGCGGGGTTCGCCACCGCGGGGGTGTACGCGGTGGCGATGCTGCGCGGGCGGCGCGACCGCTACCACCGCCTGGGCTTCATGATCCCCTTCACGATGGCGGCCGTGTTCGCCCCGATCCAGATCCTGCTGGGCGACTACGCGGCCAAGTTCCTGGCCGAGTACCAGCCGGCCAAACTCGCCGCGGCGGAGGGGCTCTTCCTGACCCGCGCGGGCGCGCCGCTCAGCCTGGGCGGCTTTGTGGTCGACGGCGAGCTGCGCTACGCGATCGAGATCCCCAACGGCCTGTCCCTGCTGGTCGGCTACAGCCCGCACACCGTCGTCCAGGGGCTCGACCAGGTGCCGGTGGCCGACCGCCCGCCGGTCACCCCCGTCCACCTGGCCTTCGACACGATGGTGGGGATCGGTTTCTTCCTGCTCCTGCTGTCGGCCTGGTATGTCCTGGCATGGGGGCGGCGGCGTGAGCTGCCCCGCTCCCGCTGGTTCCTGAGGCTCGCGGCCGTCTCCGGGGTGGCGGCCGTCGTCGCGGTGGAGGCCGGTTGGGTCGTGACGGAGGTCGGCCGGCAGCCGTGGGTGGTCTACGGCAGGCTGCGCACCTTCGACGCCGTCAACCCGGTGCCCGGCCTGTGGATCGGGTTCGCCGTCGTCTCGCTGGTCTACGCCGTGCTCACCGTCGCCACCGTCTACGTCCTTCGGCGCATGGCGCGCGCCCCCCAGGAGCTGACGCACGCCCCCCAGGAACCGGAGTGACCCGATGGACGCGGCGCAGATCCTGCTGGTCGTGATGTGGGTGGGCGTGACGCTCTACGCGTTGCTGGCCGGAGCCGACTTCGGCGGCGGCATCTGGGACCTGGTGGCGGGACGCAGCCGTGCCGGCATGCCGCAGCGGCGCCTCATCGAGCACTCCATCGGTCCGGTGTGGGAGGCCAACCACGTCTGGCTGATCTTCGTGATCGTCGTGCTGTGGACCGGTTACCCGCCGGTGTTCGCCGCGGTGATGTCCACGCTCTACATCCCGCTGACACTGGCGGCGCTCGGCATCATCGCCAGGGGAGCCGCCTTCGTCTTCCGCAAGGCCAGCACGGAGCTGTGGCAGCAGCGCCTGTTCGGCGCCGCCTTCGCGACCTCCTCGGTGCTGACGCCCTTCTTCCTGGGCACGGTCGCCGGGGGGATCGCCTCGGGGCGCGTCCCTCCCGGCCTGGCGACCGGTGATCTCGTGACGAGCTGGCTGAATCCGACCTCGCTGCTCGGCGGGGTCCTCGCGGTCGGCGTCTGCGCCTACCTCGCCGCGGTGTACCTGTGCGACGACGCGGGACGGGCGGGACTGCCCGGCCTGGCCGAGGGGTTCCGGCGCAGGGCGCTGTTCGCGGGCCTCGGCGTGGGGGCCGTCGTGCTGGGCGGCATCGCCGTGGTGCGCTGGGACGCCCCCCGGCTGTTCGACGGCCTCGCCCACCGGGCACTGCCCCTTGTCGTCGCCGCGGCCGTGCTCGGCCTGCTCTCGCTGGCCCTGCTGTGGCGGCGGAGCTACCTGTCCGTCCGGATCACCGCCGCGCTGGCCGTCACGGCGGTGTTGTGGGGGTGGCCGCTCGCGCAGTATCCGGTCATGCTCCCTCCGGGCCTCACCGTCGAGGTGGCCGCGGCGGACCCGGCGGTGCTCGGCGCCACGCTCGTCGTGCTCGCGGTGGGCGCGCTGCTGGTGGTGCCGTCCATGACCTGGCTGCTCCTGCTGCAGCGGCGCACGCCGTACGACCCGGGCGCGCACGGCTGACGACCGTACGGCGCAGGCGCGCGGCTGACGGCCTGGACGAGAGTGGCTGACGGCCCGGTGGGGGCACGCCGCTGACGGCCGTGCGCGCGGCTGACGGCCATGGGCGCGCGCGGCCGGCGGACGTACGGCCGGCGGACGTACGTCGGAGGCGGGGCCGGCCGTCTCCGGTGCGGGCCTACCCGCTGGTCGTCCGCTGTCTTCACCGCTCTTTCCGGTGACTGCTTTGTGATCACGAAGGGAGCGCTCTTCCGGAGCTCTCGCATCGCTCGGCCGCCGCCGAGGATCCCGGCCGGTTGACCTCAATCATGGTTGAGGCTGCAAAGTGGGTCCGGCAGACACGAGTGAAGGAGTTTTCGATGAAGGCCGCTGCTTTTTCCGAGTTCGGCGGGCCCGAGGTGCTGCGGGCCATGGAGATCGAGACGCCCGAGGCGGGGGAGGGGCAGGTGCGAGTGCGGGTCAGGGCGGCGGGCGTGCAGCCGTTCGACGTGGCCGTGCGCCAGGGATGGATGCCGGCCGGGGTGAGCGGGGGCCTGCCCCGGATCCCCGGCAACGAGTTCGCCGGGGTCGTCGACCAGGTGGGTGAGGGGGTGCGCGGGATCTCTGCGGGCGACGAGGTGCTGGGCTTCAACCTGCTGAACTCCTACGCCGAATACGTCGTGGTCCCTGCCGAGAACGTCACGGCCAAGCCCGCGAACATGCCCTGGGAGGTGGCGGGCGGCTTCACCGCCGGCACCCAGACCGCCCACATCGCCCTGCGGCAGCTCGGGGTGGGGGAGGGTGACACGGTCCTGGTCCACGCTGCCGCCGGCTCGGTCGGCACCGCCGCGGTGCAGCTCGCCCGGCTCTGGGGGGCCACGGTCATCGGCACCGCGCGCGAGGAGAACCACGACTACCTGCGCTCGCTCGGCGCGATCCCCGTCGCGTACGGCGAGGGCCTGCTGGAGCGGGTGCGGGCCCTCGCCCCCGGTGGGGTGGACATGGTCCTGGACGGCGCGGGAGGCGAGGCGCTCGACGTCTCGCTGCGGCTGGTGAAGGGCGACCGCATCGTCACGCTGGTCGAGCACGACAGAGCGGAGGAGCTGGGCGTCCAGCTGACCCGGGGGGTGCGGCTGGCCTCCCGCCTCGCCGAGCTCGCCGAGCTCTACTCCGACGGCGGGCTCACCTTCCACGTCCGCCGGACCTACCCGCTGGACCGGGCCGCCGACGCCCACCGCGAGGTCGAGACCGGCCACGGCCGCGGCAAGGTCGTTCTCACCGTCGGCTGAAGGGGCGCGCCGGAGGAAAACTCGCACCGGGGAAGGTCCGTTCCGGGGAGGGCACGCCGCCGGTCGAAGGCTCGGTGCCGGGAGGGTGTGCTGGAAGGCCCGGCGCCGGGGAGAGGGCGCCGTCGGCGGGAAGGCCGGTGCGGACGGGAGGATCGACCGTGAGCAGGGCGGACTTTAGATCATCTTGACGCTCGATCAGGAGATTCGATCAGGAGAACTGTGTCGACACGCACACAACAAGTGACGTTTCCCCTGTAAAGTCCGATTTGAGGACCGTATGGCGGGGGGAGCCATCGTGAGAAGACTCATGTATGCGGCGGCGCTGTTCATCGTCGTCACTTCTGGAATCGTCGCCACGGGGACGTCGGCGCAGGCGCGGGCGCTCGACGATGGCACGCCGGTGGGCCGGGACCAGTACCGGATCCTGATGAACCAGTGCCGGTACGCCGACACGGAGCAGTTGCGCAGCCAGTGCCGGTCGGCGGTCGAGAACGACTACCGGATCGGGGCGGAGAACTCCAGCCTGGACTGCCGGACGTATTCCGGGGTCACGGTCTGCGGAGACCTGATGCTCAGCAAGCGGGAGGCCGCGTGCGTCCAGCACTCGGTGACGGCGGGGCTGACGGAGCGTCGATCCGAAGTGGAGTGCTACGCGCTCTACTGACCTCACGACGGGAGATCGGGCCTCGCCGTGGGGAGCGGGGCCGGAGGCGAGCCCGGCAGGGCCGTTGCCGCCGTGCGCCGCCCGGCGGGAGCCGCCTGCTGCCTGCCTGCTGTTCGCCTGTCTGTCGCCTGCCCGGCGGTCGTCGGCCGTCAGTCGTCGGTTGCCGGCTGCCTGCTGCTCGCCTGCCGGCTGCCTGTCGCCCGTCGGCCGTCTGCTGCCTGTCCTCGCCCGCCTGCCGCCTGCTGTCGTCCGCCTGCCTGCCGCCTGCCGTACGAYCTCGCCGGCGCGGTTTTCCCGGCGACGGTGACGGCCGGAGCGGGGGGAGCGGACGCCGGGGCGCGGTGGGGATGCGACCGCGAACTCGGGAATCCCTTCTTCGGATGCGCCGGACCCCATGGCGCCAGGGGCCGAATTCTTAGTAAGGTTTCTTGTTAATAACGTGCTATCCGTCGGCCGTTGGACATGTCCCACCTCCATCCCCCTGTAGGAGGAGTCCACGTGCACCTGCGACACAAGGCGGCCGCCGCGGCCGCCGCACTCACCGTTGGATCTCTGCTCGCCCTGTTGCCGTCCGCTCCGGCGGTCGCCCACGGATCCATGTCGAACCCACCCAGCCGCGCCTATGTCTGCAAGACGGAGGGCCCGGAGACCCCCAAGTCGGAGGCGTGCAAGGCGGCCGTCGCGGCCGGTGGCACCCAGGCCTTCTATGACTGGCACGAGGTCTCCCGCCTGGAGGCGGGCGGCAACCACCGCGCGATCATCCCGGACGGCAAGCTGTGCAGCGCCGGACGTGACAAGTATCGCGGGCTCGACCTCGCCCGGACCGACTGGCCCGCCACGCGGGTCTCCCCGGGGCCGCTGACGATCACCTACCACGCGACCGCGCCCCACGCGAACAGCAACTTCGAGTTCTACATCACCAAGCAGAGCTGGAACCCGACCCAGCCGCTGCGCTGGTCGGACCTGGAGCCCGTCAAGACGTTCAACAACCAGAACCCCAGCACGTTCACCAACTGGACGATCAACCTCCCGCAGCGCAGCGGCCGCCAGCTCATCTACTCGATCTGGCAGCGCGTGGTGGGCAGCACCGAGGCCTTCTACACCTGCTCCGACGTGGACTTCGGCGGCGGCACCACCCCGACGCCGACGCCCACGCCGACTGTGACTCCGACGCCCACTCCGACCCCCACGCCGACGGCCACGCAGTCGGGCGGCACCTGGAGCGCGGGCACCGCCTACGCGGCGGGCGCGCGGGTGACCTACGGTGGCCTGACCTACCAGTGCCTGCAGCCGCACACCGCGCTGCCGGGCTGGGAGCCGCCGAACGTCCCCTCCCTGTGGCAGCGCGTCTGATCCAGCGGAGCCGGGGCGGTCACGGCCGCCCCGGCCCCATCCTCGAGAGGAGTCCATGGTGAAGCGCGCGGGCCCGATCGTCCTGGCCGTCTTTCTTCTCACCGGCTGCGGCGCCCACAGCATCCAGGAACTCAAGGGCGGCGAGGAGCTCAAGGGCGGCGGCCACGCCGCGCACGGCTCCGCGCGCGCCTCGGGCGGGACGGCCGTCCCCGGCAGGGACTACAACCCGGCCGACGTGATGTTCCTCCAGATGATGATGGCCCACAACGGCCAGGGCGTGCGGCTGGCACGGCTGGCGCCTGACCGGGCCACCCGTGAGGAGGTCAGGACGCTGGCGGCGGCGATCGCCACCACCCAGGAGACGGAGGCCGCGTCGATGTCCGAACGGCTGATCGGCTGGCGCCAGCCCGCCACCGCCGGGGCCGACGAGCACGCCGCCCACGGAGGCATGCCGGGGGTGGGCGAGGAGGAGATCGCCGCGGTCGCCGACGCAGCTCCGGCCGACTTCGAGAAGAAGTTCCTCAACATGATGATCGCCCAGCAGGACGACGCCATCCAACTGGCCAGGATGGAGGTGGCCACCGGCCTGAACGCCGAGGTCAAGGCGGTGGCGGAGCGGGTCGACGCCTCGCGTTCCGCGCAGATCAAGCAGATGCTGGCGCTGCTGGACCAGTGACCGGGTCTCGGGGTCGTTGATCGATTTGTCCGCACACTCTCCCATATGCAATATTTCCTACCTAATGTAAGGGAAATAGGGAGAGTCATGCGCAAGTTGTTCGGGGTCGTGGCCGGCTTGATCCTGGCCGGAAGCCTCGCCGCGTGCGGCGGGGCCTCGACCGACACGGCCGAGCCCGCCGCCGCACCCGGGGCCGACGCCCCGCTCAAGGTCGGGGTGAACCCCGTGCCCCACGGTGAGGTGCTCAAATACGTCAAGGACAACCTCGCCGCCAAGGCCGGGCTGAACCTGGAGATCGTCGAGTTCACCGACTACGTCCAGCCCAACACCCAGCTCGACGAGGGCAACCTGGACGCGAACTACTTCCAGCACATCCCGTACCTGGAGGAGTTCTCCAAGGGCAAGGACATCAAGCTGAGCTGGGTCGCCCCGGTCCACATCGAGCCGCTCGGCCTCTACTCCAAGAAGATCAAGAACGTCACCGAGCTCGCACAGGGCGCCTCGGTGGCCCTGCCGAACGACACGAGCAACCTGGGCCGCTCGCTCAAGCTCCTCGCCGACAACGGCGTGATCACCCTCAAGGAGGGCGTCGGCGTCAAGGCCACCGAGCGCGACGTGGCCGACAACCCCAAGGGCCTGCAGTTCAAGCCCCTGGAGGCCGCCCAGCTTCCCCGCTCCCTGGAGGACGTGGACGCCGCGATCATCAACGGCAACTACGCCCTGGAGGCCGATCTCCAGCCCGCGACCGACTCGCTGATCCTGGAGAAGGGCGAGGGAAACCCCTACGCCAACGGCCTGGTGACCGTGCCGGCCAAGGTGGACGATCCCCGCGTCAAGAAGCTCGCCGAGGTCCTTCAGGGCCCCGAGGTCAAGAAGTTCATCGAGGACAAGTACAAGGGTGCGGTGCTGCCCGCCCAGCAGTGACCTTCGGCCGTCTCCACCATCGGTTTTCCCGCTCCCGCCGGTCCCGTGACGACGGCCGGACGGCCGTCCCCGGCCGGCGGCCCCCACGGCGCGACGTTTGAGATCCGTGTGGGGGATAGGTGATGAGGCGTTGGCTCGAAGGAGGGAATCCCATGACCATCGCAGGCGGCATCATCCTCATCATGCTCGGCGCCATCTTCACCTGGGCGGTCGAGTTCGACATCGCCGGGTTCGACATCAACGTCGTCGGCGTCATCCTGATGCTCGGCGGTCTCGCGTGGTTGCTGTTCGCGATCTACCGGATCAGCGTCGCCCGGCGGGCCGTGGCACCCACCACTACCACCACGGTGGTCGAGGACCCGGTGACCCACCGCCGCGTGTACGAGGAGCGCGGCTACACCGACCCTCCGGTCGTGTGATCCGGTCACTCCCCAGTACGAGAGCTGAGGTTTCCAAGGGCCTCACCTGCCCGATCCGGCCTGGGCGCACCCGTTAGCGCCCGGCCCTCCCGGGTAGGTGAGGTCTTTCATCGAGTGTGAACGGAGGACGGGACGTTGAGCAGGGTCGTATCCCGAGGGACGAGCGCCGTGAGCGGAATGATCGGCGGCGCCATCGCCGGTGCCATCTTCAAGCAGGTCTGGAAGTTCGCGTCGGGCAAGGACGACGCGCCCCAGGCGACGTCCGATGAGTACGGCTGGCGAGAGATCCTGGTCGCGTCGGCCATCCAGGGCGCGATCTTCGGCGTGGTCAAGGCCGCGATCGACAGGTCCGCGGCGCGGAGCATTCACCGAGCCACCGGCAAGTGATCTCGCGTGCAGAACCCCCGCCCCTCCGAAGGGGCGGGGGTTCTGCACGTCCGGGGCGTCCGGGGCGCGCCGGACCCCGTCAGGACCTTCGCCGGCGGGCGAGCACGGCGACGACGGCTCCACCGGCCAGGGTGAGGGCCGCCCGGCGGTGGCGGGAGAGCCACGCCTGCGCGCTGTGAGCGTGGGAACGGTGGCCGAAGGTGCCGTGGGCGCCGTAGTCGTCGTCCTCGTCGGCGGGCTTCCACAGGTTGGCCACGCCGGTGGGGGCCTGGGCCTTCGTCTGCTGGCTCTCCTGGCCGGTGCGGGCGAGATAGCGGTCGAGCAGCCCGGGGGCGATCCGCTGCGCGAGCAGGGTGGCGACCGTCGAACCGCCCACCCAGTATTCACGCCGCTCGGGATGCTCGGCCGCGAACACCAGCGCCCGCGCGGCCACCTCGGGATCGTAGATCGGCGGAACCGGCTGGGGGTGACGGCCCAGCTTGGACAGCACCCAGGAGAACTGCGGAGTGTTCAGCGCGGGGAGCTGCACCATGGTGATCCTGATCCCGCTCCGCTCGCCCAGCAGTTCGGTCCTGACCGACTCGGTGAACCCCTTGATCGCGTGCTTGGCCCCGCAGTAGGCCGCCTGCAGCGGGATGCCCCGGTAGGCCAGCGCCGATCCGGCCTGCACGATCGTCCCCCGGTCGCGGGGACGCATCAGATCCAGCGCCACCCGCGTCCCCCAGACGTAGCCCAGGTAGGTGACCTGGGTGGCCCGCTCGAACTCCTCCGGCGTGATCTCCGGGAAGGGGGCGAAGACCGAGGAGAAGGCCACGTTGATCCAGGCGTCGATCGGCCCGACGTCCCTCTCGATCTGTTCCGCGGCCTCTCTGACCTGCTGGTAGTCGGACACGTCGGCCTCGTAGACCAGGCCGGCGCCGCCCGCCGCGCCGGCCTCCACCGCGGCGGAGCCCAGACCGGTGGTACCCCGGGCGATCAACGCCACGGTGGCGCCGCGAGCGGCCAGCCGCCGTACCACCGCCCGGCCCACCCCGCCGCTGGCTCCGGTCACCACCACGACCTTGTTCTTCATGGCTGTTCCTCCTCCGGCTCAGGCGGCCCCCGTACCCGGGAAGGAGCCGGTCATGCCGGGTGACCGGCCGAGGGAGGTGAGCACGTCCGTGTAGACGGCGGCGGTCTGGGCGGCGACCCGGCCCCAGTCGTAGCGGGACCTCGCCCGGTCGGCGGCGGCGATGCCGTACGCCGTGAGCAGGAACGGGTCGGCGAGCAGCCCGCGCAGGGCGCGGCCGAGAGCGGCCGGCTTGCGCGGCGGGACCAGCAGGCCGGTGACGCCGGGGACGACCGTGTCCAGATGGCCGCCCACGGCGGAGGCGACCACCGGCACGCCGCAGGCCATGGCCTCCAGTGGCACGATGCCGAACGGCTCGTACCACGGCACGCTGACCACGACGTCCGCCGCGCGCATCAGCGCCGGGACGTCGTCGCGGTTCACCTTGCCGAGGAACCGGACACGGTGCGCCACGCCACACATCTCGGCGATCCGTGCCAGGCGGGTGGGCTCCGGCTCGCCGGGAGCGCCGCCCGCGACCACGAGCGTGGCGTCCGGCACGTGGCGCAGTGCCCGGATCGTGGTCTCCACACCTTTACGCGGGACCGCCCGGCCGATGGCGAGCAGGATCGGCCCGGGGCCGAGATCCATCTTCGGGCCGGTCGGGGTGAAGGCGTTCAGGTCCACGCCGCAGGGGACGATGCTCATGGAGGCGCCCGGCATCCGCATCCGGCCCAGCTCGGCCACCTCGTCGGCGCAGGTAGCGATCACCGCGTCCGCCTGGCGGGCGAGGAGCGCCTCGGTCCCGATACGTTCGCGTGGGCTGGTGTCGGCCTTTCCCTGATGCCGCCGCTTCACGGTGCCGAGCGCGTGGAAGGTGTGCACGGTGGGCACCGCGGTGTCCCGGGCGGCGGCCAGCGTGGCCAGGCCGCTCATCCAGAAGTGGCTGTGCGCGAGGTCGGGCGGCCCGGCATGCCAGCGCCGGGCGAGCCACCGGCTGAAGTCCGGCATCCAGGGGAGCAGGTCGTCCTTGGCCATGACCACGGCGGGGCCGGCCGGGACGTGGACCACGGTGACCCCGGGGGCGAAATCGACCTCTTCCGGCTGGGAGGGGGTCTCCTTGCGGGTGTAGACGGTCACATCGTGTCCCTGCGCGGCGAGGGCGCGGGAGAGGGAGGCGACATGGACGTTCTGTCCTCCGGCGTCGGCACTGCCGACGGTCGCCAGAGGGCTGGCGTGTTCGGACACCATCGCGATCTTCATGGGCACGGCTCCATGTCGTGACATGTGAAAGCAACGTGCCTGCGTCTTAGGCATCCAATTGACTCTCCTTCCCTTCAAGAGCGTTTTAAACGCGTTTGACCTTGGGTTTCTCGGGAACGCGATCGTTTTGAACGAGAGGAGTTCAACGATGGAGGCTCCGCAATACGTCGCCGCGCGCGTGCAGCGCGCGCTGGCGGAGGACGAGAGAACCCATGAGCTCGGTATCCGGGTGGACGTCCGGGGCGAGCAGCTCTTCCTGCGCGGCCAGGTGACCGGTGACGAGCGTCGTGCGCTGATCGCCGACGTGGCGGGCGAGGCGGCCCCCGGTCTGACGGTCCGCAACGAGATCACCGTCATGGAGGTCCGGGGCCCGGGAGAGGAGGAGAAGCTGTGAGAGAGCTGCGGATCGCGGCGGTCGGAGACGTGCACCTGGACGAGAGTCTCAGGGGGCGCTACCGCGAGCGGCTGGACGGCATCGAGGAGCACGCCGACGTGCTGTTGCTCGCCGGAGACCTGACCCGGCACGGCACGCTGGAGGAGGCGCGCGTGGTGGCGGACGAGTTCCGCGACCTGCCGATCCCCGTGATCGCCGTGCTCGGCAACCACGACCACCACTCCGACCTGCCCGCCGAGATCGCGTCCATGCTGTCCGAGGCCGGCATCACCGTCCTGCACGACGACGCGACCGTGCTCGACATCGACGGAGTACGGCTCGGCGTGGTCGGCGGCAAGGGCTTCGGCGGCGGATACGCGGGCAAGTGCGCCAGCGATTTCGGCGAGCCCGAGATCAAGGCGTTCGTCGGGCACACCAAACGGATCGCGGAGCGCTGGCGGGTGGCGCTCAAGGAGCTGCAGGCCGACCGGAGGGTCGTGCTGTCGCACTACTCCCCGGTCAAGGACACCCTCCACGGGGAGCCGCTGGAGATCTACCCCTTCCTCGGCAGCTACCTGCTGGCCGAGGCGGTGGACGCGGAGGGCGCCGACCTGATCGTCCACGGTCACGCGCACGCGGGGACCGAGAAGGGCGTGACCCCCGGAGGCATCCGGGTGCGCAACGTGGCACTGCCGGTGCTGGGACGGGCGTACGGGGTTTACTGCCTGTAGTCCCGGATCGCCCCGGTGCCGGCATCGGCGCCGGGGCCGGTTTACGTGTGAGGCCGATCAAGGCGCGCGGACGTTGAACCGTTGACGGGCGAAAGCCGTCAGCGGATGAAATTGTTGACGCGTGAAGCCGTGAGCCGTGAAGCCGTGAAGCCGTGAGCCGTGAAGCCGTGAGCCGTGAAGCCGTGAAGCGGTGAGCCGTGAGTCGTGAAGCGGGTTGTGAAGCAGCCCGTGAAGTCATGAGCCATAAGCCGTGAAGCGGGCTGTGAAGCCTTCCATGAAGGCATGAGTCATGTGAGCAGTGAGGCGGGCTGTGAAGCCTTCCACGAAGGCATGAAGTCATGAGCGCGAAGTCATGAGCCGTGAAGAACTTCCGTGAAGGCATGAAGAAGCGGGCCGGGCGAGAACCCGGCCCGCTGAGGCTTCTGGTGGTAATTCGGGGCGACTTGAAGTTCGATGTGGATTCTGATTGGAACTTTCGCGAGCCATCGGCTCGCGTCACACATTGAAGATGCTCACACCCCCGGGACCGACGAGGAAGCCGAGGACGATGAGGACGATCCCCCAGAGGAGATCGCGACGGGCCAGGATGACATAGATCCCGGCGACGACGAGAACGACTGCGATGATCCAGAGCAAGGTAGCCATAAGAAGCCACTGCCCTCACAATTCACGACTTAACATCCTTGGTTCGGTACAGATCGACAATCGGTTGCAGAATCCAGAGCCAGCCACTGGCCAGCGCGATCACGCCGCCGAACAGCGCGGCCGGCCACGCGTTGATGACCGTCTCCGCGACGAGCGCCACCGAGCTGGTCATCGCGATCGCAAGCCCGACGGCGCCGGCGATGCCGAGCTCGTTGGCGCGGTGCAGCATCTTCTCCTTCAGCCCGGTCCGGAACAGCAGGCGGTGCTGGGCGGCGGGGGTGATGAAGCAGATGGAGGCCAGGGCGGCGCTCAGCAGTGCGATGAAGAACAGCCAGCGGCCGAGGGCGTCGACCTTGTGGAAGCCCGCCGCGAACGGCAGCGTCAGCAGGAAGGCGAACAGGACCTGGACGCCGGTGACGGCGACCCGTAGCCCCTGCATGAGCTCGCCGAGCTCCCGGTCCACCCGCTCCTTGTGGCTCTCACCTGGCTCCGGTTCCTCTGCACTGCGGCTCCCATCGGGCTCTCGCCCATCGTTTTGTACCTGTTCCGGCTGATTCATGCAGGGCATTTACCCGAGTCAAGGTTTGCCATGCCTACCTGGGGATCTACAGGGTAAGCGGGGGTCATGGGAAGCCACAGCCACGAGGTAACCGACGGGATCCTGGAAACACTGAAGCGGGCGAGCAGCGGCCTGAAGGACGCGGACGTCAGGTTCGCCCTCGCCGGAGGCTGCGCGGCGTACGCGCGCGGGGCAGCCCCCTCGCTGCACGACGTGGACTTCGTGCTCCCCCAGGAGGACGTGCCGACCGCCCTGAAAGCACTGCGTGAACTGGGCTTCGAGACAGCCAAACCGCCGGAGGACTGGCTGGTCAAGGCCTACGACGAGGGGAGGCTGGTGGACCTGATCTTCTCGATCTGCGACCATCCCGTCACCCCGGCGCTGCTGGAGCGGGCCGAGCCGATGAAGGCGTCGGCGGTGATCCTGCCCGTCCTGGAGGCCACCGACCTGGTCATCTCATGGCTGCTGCCGCTCTCGGAGCACAGCTGTGACTACGGCTCGCTGCTGCCCCAGGTGCGGGCGCTGCGCGAGCAGGTCGACTGGGACCGGGTCGCGGCGGTCGCGCAGGCCTCGCCGTACGCGTTCACCTTCCTGACCCTGCTGGAGCGGCTGGGGGTGATCCCCGGCACCCCCGATCCGACCGGCGACCCGTCCTGGCCCTGACATCGTCCTGGCTCTGACCTGTTCTAACCCGTCCTGGCCCTGACCTGTCCTAACCCGTCCTGGCCCTGGCTCTGAACCCGTGCCACGGCGGAGGGCGCACAGAACACAGGAGGGGCCCCGCCTCGCGGCGGGGCCCCTCCTGTGTTCACCGTGCCGGGTCAGTAAGTCCCGCCAGGGCCGGCCCCGAAGGGGAAGCGGCCGTAGTACTCACCGACGGTGTCGCGGTAGGTGGGCTCCTTGAAGGTCGCCTCGTCGAACTCCGGAGCGTGCTTGATCTCGTCCTTGGTGCGTGCGACGTGGACCTTGCGCTCCTGCGGGTCGATCCGGGTCACCGTGCTCGCCGGAAGCAGGACCTTCTTACCGAAGATCCACGGGCCGGTGTCGACGACGATGTAGCTCTCGCCGACGTCGTAGGTGGCCTCGTCGACGGAACCGATCTTCCCGTCGGTGGCCTCTACGTGGTAGCCCGCAATGTCGAGGCTCTTGTTGACGTCATAGACATCGGCTCGATAAGTCCAGAGCTCAGACATAGTGCTTATCTTCCTTTCGGTTGATTCTCCGGGCTCAACTCTCGTACCCGAGAGAAGAGGGATAAACGGACCACACTGAGATCTGCGCAATCAAAGCCGTAGCTTGTCCCCTGCCGAAGGGAATCATGGGATCCGGCCGAGGACGTCCGGCGGAGCCGTACCGGCCCGGGATCCGGCCTCGGGACAGCGGCGGAGGGCCGGTCGGACGACCGGGCCGACGCGGGCGATCATCTCCGGAGCGTCGAGGGGCAGTCCGGCGTCTCCGCCTCCCGAGGTGAGGACGACGAGGAGACGGCCCAGATGGTGGCCGCCGCTGATGTGCCGTGACCGGCACATGTCATCTCATGTACGGATTACAGACGCAAGTCCGGTACTCTTGTCGTGGTCAAGCGCCGCTAGCTCAGTTGGTTAGAGCAGCTGACTCTTAATCAGCGGGTCCGGGGTTCGAGTCCCTGGCGGCGCACTGGTGAGAAGCCCAGGTCGACATGGTCGACCTGGGCTTTTTCCGTCTCCGGGTGCTTGCGGCGTCGGCCGCTGCAAGCGGACATGAAGAGGCACTGGCCGGCGGACGCGTTCATCGGGAGCCCTGGGATCTCGGGACTCCCGCATGATCGGCTGTGCGTGGTGTCAACGTGCGAACTTCTCGATGGCCGCCGGGGTGACCGGGGTGAAGAAGTTGACGAGGTTGCCGTCGGGGTCGCGGAACAGCAGCGACCGGTTGCCCCAGGGCATCGTGGTGGGCTCGGTGACGAAGTCGGTGACGAAGCCGGTCAGGTTCTGGTGAACGCGATCCACGTCGTCGACGCGGAACTCGGTGATCACGCTGTGGTTGTCCGCTGGGCGGGCAGAGCCCGGGGCGAACAGCGGGACGGTGCGGACGCCGGCGATCGCGAGGGTGGCGTCGGGGGTCTTGAGTTCGGCGAAGTCCTCGGTGGCCCACGTCGCCCGCACCCCTGTGGCTCGCTCGTAGAACTCGACGAGGCGCGCGACGTCGCTGGTAATGATGCGGATCGAGACGAAGTCCATGGTGATCTCCTTGGCTGACGAAGTCGCTGCACTTCGCAGGCTAGGAGAAATAGTGGACAGAATCCGTCCTGTATTTGCGTAGGCTGTGAACATGCCTGGACCCACTGGCCGCGTGCTGACACTCCTGGAGTTGCTGCAGTCGGGCGGCACCCGGACGGTGGTCGAGCTCGCCGACCGGCTCGGTGTTGATGGGCGCACCGTGCGGCGGTATGTAGACCAGCTGATCGACCTTGACGTGCCCGTGGAGTCGGTGCGCGGACGCTACGGCGGGTACCGGCTTGCCCCCGGGTACCGTTTGCCTCCGCTCATGCTCAGTGACGACGAGGCGATGGCCGTGTTGCTCGGCTTGGTCGCCGGCCGCCGAGCAGGGTTGATGACCGCGGGTCACACGGCGAGCGAGACGGCATCGGCCAAGATCCGGCGGGTGCTGCCCAAGCACGTCGCCCGCCGGCTCGACACGCTCCTGAAATCTCTCGCCTTCACGGATCAGCCCGGTGAGTTCGCCACCCCGGACGCTGGGATCCTGCTCACCATCGCCGATGCGGTGCGTCACCGCCGACCGGTCTCGATCAGATACACCGGCCGCGACGGCCGGCGCAGCGAACGCATGCTGCACGCGTACGGAATCGTCGCCCATTCGGGCCGGTGGTACGTCACGGGCGCGGACGCTGGAATCGGTGAGGACCGGACCTTCCGGCTCGATCGCATCGCAGACGCAAGGACCCTGCCCGGCTCATTCGAGGCGCCTGTGGGGCCCGGTCCGGCACAGCGCGTGTTGTCAGGGTTCGCCACGGCTGAGTACCGGTATGAGGTGACCTTGCGGATCCACGGGACGGTTGAGCAGATCCGTGCCCACCTTCCCGCCAGTGTCGCGAGCTTGGAGGAGCACGAGCCCACGGCAGGCAAGGACCCGGCGACCGAGCGCTGGCTGCGCGTCGAGCTGCGGGCGGAGCGGCTCGACTGGTTGCCTCCGGCACTCGCCTCGCTTGACCGGCCGTTCGTCATCGAGCGCCCCGATGAACTGCGCGACCTCGTCATCGCGCTCGCCGATCGCCTCGCGTCCTGCGCCCGCCAAGGCTGACAGCGAGGAACCAATGTCATGAGATGGCACAGCTGATGACCCCAGCCGGCACTCACGGCCGTGACCGTCCCCCCATCACGGCCACCTGGCAGCATTTTCGCTGACCGCGAGAGCGCACTGCGGTGACCGCCCACCAGCGGATCATCCTGTCCGTCCACAGCCGCGGAACCGCATGCCCGCGACTCGACGCCCGTCGACGGCGACCGGGTCAGCCGGTGATCACTGTGACCGGCCGGTGAGGTGCCCGCTCCCGGAACGCCCCGTGACGTGCATGAAGTCTGATTCGCCGGAAATATCAGTGTCAGGAGAGACGATGGAGATGGGAACACGAGGTGAACGATCAACCGGGTACTGCGGAGGTTCCACGGAACTCGCGCACCCCGGAGAGAGAGGCGCACGATGCCGACAACGATGAGCGTGTCCGAACTGGCACAGGTTCTTTTCGCCTCCGCGCTGCAGGCATCCGACGATCCCTCGCCGGATCAGGTGCGTACGGTCATCGAAGACAGGCTCCGCGCCTGTCATGAGGACCTCGCGTCCTGTGCGGGCTGTGTCGCGCAGGAGGCCGGGGACCATCCCGAGGCGTACGCGACCCGGATGCGCTGGGCCCTCTGCGCCGCCCACCAGGTCGATCCCGCCACCCTCGCCGCGACCTGACCCCGGCCGGCGGAGGCCGGAGCGGTGCGGCTGCCCGTCGTGGTGGTTCCGCAGGACGAGGGCCAGTACGGCGGCGCCCCGCAAGGAGGGCTGGACGGAGGCGGAACGTGACGCCTTCATGCAGCCCTACCTGCGCACGCTCATCGACAGCGGGGAGTTCCCCCATCTCGCGCTGATGCTCGGCGACGGCATCCCCGGCGCGGACGACAACTTCGAGCGCGGTCTGCGCTGGCTGCTCGACGGCGTCGCCGGTGATCTCCGCCTAAGCTGATCGGCCCCGCGGTGCCCCCGGTGCGGCCGGTTCCGTCGGTGGGCGGCGGGAAGGGCGGGGCGTCCGGGCCGGCGCGACGGCTCAGGCGTGCTCGGCCCGGCGGGCTCCCGCCGGAGGGGCTCCCTGTCCGGGACGGAGGGCGCCGTCGGCGAGCACGATCACCGCGTCGCCGGGGCGGAACGTGAGGTCCGTGCTCTTCGGCGGGTTCAGGACGATGCCGCCTCCGGCGGCGCCGAGGGCCGCGCCGGCGGCGCGGTAGCCGATCGCCACCTCGTCGTACGCGCGTGCCGCCGCCACCACGGTCGCGTAGTTGACCGGGGCCGACAGCCGTACGTAGTCCTCGGCGGGCCGGATGTAGATCTCCTGGCCTCCGGCGTCGAAGAGATCGGCGAACAGCCCGTAGCGGTGGGGGTTCTCGGCGATCTGGATCATCAGGAGGCTGGTGATCCTGGAGCTGACGATGAAGTCGTCGACCTCGGTGACCTCGACGAGCCGCCTGTCGCAGTCCCTGGCGATCTCCGTCACCAGGCTGTGCCGCCATCCGTTGTCCCCGCGCATGTCCCTGACGTGAAGAAGGGTGAGGAGCGTGCGCGAGTCGGCGACCTGGGCGTCGACCCGGTCGTCGGCCAGGATCAGGACGTGGTCGTAGGATCCCAGGCCCAGCGCGTCGAGGGTGTCGCGCCGCGTGACGTCCTCTGTCGCGTAGCTCAGAGCCAGGTTTCCGAGCCGGGCCGACAGGCTGCTCACCTGCGACGTCACCCGGGGGTCGTCGGCCACCACGGTCACCTGCGAGCCCGGTGGGAGGTAGCGGTCGAACTCCGTGACGATCGCGGCTCCGCAGTCGTTCCAGCCGAGGACCAGGACGCGGCGCGCCGCGGGTCCGTCCCGGCCGGTGACGGCGATCGCGTCCCGGTCCACCCCGGCGGACGTGGGGAGCGGCGCGGTGCCGTGGTCGTCCGCGATGACGACGAGCCGGTCGCCCGCGCCGATCGGCGTCTCCCCGGCCGGGTTGAGGACGGCCTTCCCGTCCTGCTCCAGGCCGATGAGGGAGCAGTTCTCCAGGGCCGTCAGGGCGTCTCCGAACCTGCTGCCGGCCAGCTCACCGGGCGGGCGGAAGTAGATCTCCTCCCCCTCGAAGCTGAGAAGGTCGCTGTAGACCGTGGAGAGGCCGGCGTGCAGGCAGGTCTGCACCATGATCCGTGCGGTGATCTCGTCGACGTCGACGACCTGCGTGTTCGCTCCGCCCGCGAGGCGGGCCGCCGCGAGGTTGCGCGGGTCGCGGACGCCCGCCACCAGCTGGACCTCCTGCCGGACCCCCGCGGCGTCGAGGGCGAGGAGGGTCTTGACGGTCCTGGCGTCGGAGTCTCCGTCCTCGGACCCGAGCACGATGACCGCGTGTGCCCCCGCTCGGGGCTGACGATGGCCACGTCCACCGGGTCGGTGGGGTTCCCGGTGCGGCACACGACGCGCATGCGACGGGGGAGGACCGCCCTCTCCCTGATGGTCTCCTCCATGGAGACCCGGTCCATGTCGGCGAGGATCGCCACGCGGCTCCTGCCCCGACCGGCGTTGGCGAGGGCGAGCTCCGACAGGATCAGGAACACCTGCTCCGACCAGCCGAGCACGACGGTGTGATCGTGTTCGATGACCTGGGAGCGGCCTTTCCGCAGCCGGGCCAGCTTCCGGTCGAGCCCGGTCTCGATCAGCCCGACGAGCGTGCCGAAGATCACGAGCCCGGTCAGGGCGTGGACCAGCATGCTCGCCAGGAACACCGGGGAGCCGGTGTCCCGGGTCACAGTGAACGGCGACATGGTGCGCATCAGGCCCGCCCACAGGGCGGAGGGAAGATCCGGAGGGCTGGGAGAGAGGGTGAGGATGGCCACCGCGCCGAGGGCCGCCATGACCAGCGCCACGACGGCCAGCAGGCCGGTCATCGCCCAGGCTCCCCGGGAGATGAGGTTGTCGAAGCGGTACCGCAGGCGCCTCAATCGTGAACCCTCCCTGCCTTCACCTCGGGTTACCGAACGCAACGGAAAGTAATTATTACCCGCCTTCAGGGAGAGCCGGGGGTTCTGCGGCAAAAAGGCTCTGGCCAGACCTCGTCAGGTCTGGCCAGAGCCGGGGGCGGGTGAGACTAGCTGACGTTGGCGCAGATCACGTAGACGCTGATGCCGACGTCGTTGTAGTTGTTCTGGCGGCCGAGACCGATCCAGCCGGAACCGTCATCGGTGGGGAAGGATCCGACCAGGATCGCGTCGTTGCCCTGCGCCTCGGCGCCGCCGCCGATGGCCCTCTTCCCGGAGGGGCACCGGACCGTGCGGCGCTGGAAGTTGGGGACGTTGGCGTTGGGCAGCTTGACGACCTGGTAGCCCGTGAAGTCGGCGGCCGCCGGAGCGGCCGGCGCCGCCGCCGTGGCCGGCGTGGCGGCGGCCACCGTGGTCAGGCTCGCGCAGCCGACGAGGGCGGCGAGGGCGATGGTGGTGAGCCTCTTGCTTCGCATGCTGTCTCCTGGGACAGAGGGTGCTGCAGTGGTCACGGAAAGTAAACAATCCACTACGCGGAGTGTCCAGCCTTGCTTTTGTCACCGCGCGGCCAGTTGTGCCGGGTGCGGTGAATGTGATCTACACCGGCCTCCGGCGTCGCCTTCCGCGCTTTCCGGAGGGCTGTGGCCGGGATGGCGCGGGGGCGGTCCCCGTGCGTCGCGGACCGGTCGGCCGGCGACGGACGGTTCCTGGAAGAGAGAGCGCTCTCACATCGAGGTACGGCCACCGCCCGCTGCCGGAACGGGACTCCCCGGAGTGCTCTCCCGTCTCCAGGGTGTGCCCTCCGTGTAGGAAATGCCTATTTCGTGGGGTAATGCCCTCCCGCCTGCGCTTCCTTCTTTCACCTTTCCGTTACCGTCGTGAAATGTTGACGTCCGTGACACAGGCCGTTACTTTCGCGGTCAGAGAGCGCTCTCTCGCACGGTCCGCCTCAGATCACCGACTTCTCCCCGGAGGCACCCCCCATGCATCCCTCCATCCGGACCACAGGTCCGGACAGTGCGCACCCCCGTGAAAGGCGACTCACCCACCGTCCCTGGGCCCGCAGGCGCGCCCTCGTCGCCGGCGTGGCCGTCGCGATGGTGGCCGGCATGTTCGGCTTCGGTCTCGCCCGGTCCGCCGAAGCGGCCGCGGTCGGCGCCGGCAGCTATGCCGACACGCTGCCCGCCGGCCGCTCGCTGCCGACCGGCTGCGGTTCCATCTCCACCAACCCGCGCCAGTGGGTGACGGCCAACGCTCCCGCGGGAGCCGTCCCGACCAACGACTGGTGGTCGTCGATCCTCTACAAGAAGACCGACTGCTCCTACGGCGAACCGCTGCACGCCCACCCGATCTCCTACGACACCTCCGGCGCCGGCCTCGGCTTCTCCTACACCACCACGCCCGCGATCAGCGGGACGGCCACCGGGGTCGGGGAGTTCCACTACCCCTACGTCCAGGACATCCAGGTCGGCGTCGCCGGGCTGAACTCACCCGACGTCAAGGTCGACGGCTGGAGCGACTGGACCGTCACGCCGTACTGGAGCGGCGGCGGCCGGACCATGAAGGCCACCATCGGCCACGGCCTGCCGTTCGGCTACTTCCAGGTCACCGGTGGGGACGCGCGGATCACCGCGGCCGGCGCCCCGTCCGTCTGGTCCAACAGCGGCGCCACCATCGGTTTCACCGTCAACGGGCACGACTACGCCGCCTACGCGCCTACGGGCGCCACCTGGGCGGTCAGCGGGGCGACGATCAGCTCCTCCCTCGCGGGCAAGGGCTTCTTCTCGGTGGCGGTCCTGCCCGCGGGCGGCGACCGCGCGGCCCTCGCGAACACCTACGGCCAGTACGCGCACGCGCACGTCACCGGCACCCGGGTCTCCTACTCGTACAACCCGGCGAGCAGCACGTTGAGCACGACGTACGCCTTCACCACCACGGCCCGGCAGGGCGGCGCGACCGGCACGGTCATGGCCCTCTACCCGCACCAGTGGAACCATCTGACCGGCTCGACCCCCCTGGCGCAGACCTACGTCTCCGCGCGCGGCCAGATGAAGATCATCACCGGCACGCAGTTCACGACGTCCATGAAGTACACCGGCGTGCTGCCCGAGGTGCCCGCCGTCGGCGACGGCACCGGAGCCGACCTGGCCACGGTCACCGGCCTCCTCAACGCCGAGCTGGGCAACCCGATGGACAACCGGGGTGACGACACCTACTGGACCGGCAAGGGGCTGGGACGGGCCGCGCGCATCGCGGAGATCGCCGACCAGCTCAACCTGACCTCGGTCCGCGACGCGGCCCTGGGCGCCATCCGCACCCGCCTCAACGACTGGTTCACCGCCTCGCCGGGCAAGACCTCCCGGGTCTTCTACCTCAACCCCACCTGGGGGACGCTGATCGGCTACCCGGCCTCCTACGGTTCCGACCAGGAGCTCAACGACCATCATTTCCACTACGGCTACTACATCGCGGCCGCCGCGACCCTGGCCAAGTACGACCCGAACTGGGCGAAGACCAGTCAGTACGGCGGCATGGTCGACCTGCTGATCCGCGACGCCAACAACTACGACCGCGGCGACACGCGCTTCCCCTACCTGCGCGACTTCGACATCTACGCCGGCCATGACTGGGCGTCGGGCCACGGCGCGTTCGGCGCGGGCAACAACCAGGAGTCCTCGTCCGAGGGCATGAACTTCGCCAACGCGCTGATCCAGTGGGGGCAGGCCACCGGCAACACCGCGGTCCGCGACGCCGGCGTCTACATCTACACAACGCAGGCGGCGGCGATCCAGGAGTACTGGTTCGACGTGCGCGACCAGAACTTCCCGGCGGCCTTCGGCCACAGCACGGTCGGCATGGTCTGGGGCGACGGCGGCGCCTACGCCACCTGGTTCAGCGCCGAGCCGGAGATGATCCAGGGCATCAACATGCTCCCGATCACCGGCGGCCACTTCTACCTGGGCGACAACCCCGCCTACGTGACCACCAACTACAACGAGCTGACCAGGAACAACGGTGGACCGCCCACGGTGTGGCGGGACATCCTCTGGGAGTTCCTCGCCCTCGGCAACGGAGACGCCGCCCTGGCGAACTTCCGCGCCAACAGCGGTCTCACCTCCGAGGAGGGGGAGAGCAAGGCGCACACCTTCCACTGGATCCGGAACCTGGCCGCGCTGGGCACGGTGGACACCTCCGTCACCGCGAACCACCCGCTGGCCAAGGTGTTCAGCAAGAACGGCGCCCGGACCTACGTGGCTGCTAACATCACCGGCGCCGCGATCACGGTGACCTTCTCCAACGGCACCGCGCTCAACGTGCCGGCGGGCAAGACGGTCACCTCGGGCGCCCACACCTGGAGCGGCGGCAACGCCGGCGGCGGCGTCGGCCCGAGCCCCCAGCCGACCCCGACGGTCACGCCGACCGTGGGGCCCTTCGCCGCGACGCGCTACCCGCAGGCGGGCGGGGGACTGCCGGGTACGGCGGGCGCGGCGGGCGCCGTCACGCTCGCCGCCGCCAACGGCAACCATGACGGCACGCCCGTGAACGCGCAGATCTTCACGGCCACCGGCCTGACCGCCGCCCACAACGGCGGGGCCACCGCGTTCGACCTCTTCGTGGACGCGGGCACCACCGTCGCCAACGGCGTCCAGGCCCGGGTCTCCTACGATCTGACCGGCGACGGGAGCTGGGACCGGGTGGAGACCTACCGTTACTTCGCCACCGACCCGGTGGCCGGCTGGGAGCACTACACCCAGGCCGCAGGACTGCAGTCCTCCTCCGGGACGCTCGGCAACCTGTCCGGCGGCCGGGTGAGGGTGGAGATCTGGAACGCCATCGGCGGCGGCACGACCACCCTCGGCACCGGCGACCGTTCCCTGGTGCGGCTGCCGTTCGGCTGATCCGCGGACATGTGCCGGTCCTGCCGGCACGTGGTCGGCTGGTCCGCCGGCTTTCGGCTGATCCGCGGGCACGTGCCGGTCCTGCCGGCACGTGGTCGGCTGATCCGCCGGCTTTCGGCTGATCCGCGGGCACGTGCCGGTCCTGCCGGCACGTGGTCGGCTGATCCGCCGGCCTTTGGCTGATCCGCCGACAGGTGCCGGTCCTGCCGGCACGTGGTCGGGCGTTCCCCCTTGAATGTGGACACCTTGGAGACTGGATCTTGAGGTCCAGGGGAAGAGATGTCACTGATGGTGATGAAGAACTACCCGCCCGAGTTCAAGGCCGACGCGGTCGCGTTGGTCTTGTCCAGGCCGGACCGGACGATCACGTCGATCGCGAGGGACCTGGGGATCAGCCGCGAGACGCTGCGGTTGTGGGTACGCGCTGCGCAGATTCGGGGTGAGGGCGCTCCAAATGCGACGGGGCGTGTCGCTGCTACCGGTAAGCGGGCGCTGTCGGGGCACATACCCTCGGACG